>CANGXM010000090.1 GCA_947457845.1 Rhodospirillales bacterium
GGGGCGCCAGGAGCGGGCGGGCGGAGCGCGATGTCCGGCGGCACGGTGAGCGGCGCGCGGGTGACGGTGCGGAACTCGTCCGGCGGCGACCGCTCCAGCCCGATCACGCGGCGCGTGTCGCGGCTGCACCCGGCGGCCACGACGGCGACGAGGAGGAGGCAGGCGGCCCGGGCGACCCAGGTGCCGGCGGCGGGTGTCTGGCTGGACGGCACGGTCATGGCGCGATCGGAGGCACGGAACGACATGGGCAGACCTTATAAGCGGTTCAGTCTCGCCTGTCTGTGGCGTTGTGATGGCGCGTGGCGAAGCCGTCGAGGAGGATCATGCCGACCCCCACGACGATCGCGGCGTCGGCGACGTTGAAGGCCGGCCAGTGCCAGCCGGCGACGTGCAGGTCGAAGAAATCGGCCACCGCGCCGAACCGCAGCCGGTCGATCACGTTTCCCACCGCGCCGCCGACGACGAGGCCGATGGCGGCGGCGATCCAGCGCCGCTCCGCCCGGGCGAGCCAGACGAGGAGCGCCACCGAGATCGCGACCGCCACGCCCGACAGGACGTAGGGCATCACCTCGGCCTCGTGGGCGAAGAGGCCGAAGCTGACCCCGCGGTTCCAGACCATGACGAGGTTGAAGAACGGGGTCACCTCGATCGGCGGCCGCAACGCGATGCCGACGACCTCCAGCATCCACCACTTCGTCGCCTGGTCGAGGACCAGGACGACGGCCGCGAGGCCGAGGCCGAAGGTGCGGTGGGGGCTCACTCGGCCGCCGCCGCCGGCAGATGGTCGACCGCGTCGGCGCAGCGCCGGCAGAGCGTCGGGTGGTCCGCGACCGTCCCCACCTCCGCCAGCACCTGCCAGCAGCGCTCGCACTTCTCCCCCGTGGCGAGGGCGGGGACGACGCCGACGCCCGGAACCTCGTCCAGCACGAAGGCGCCGTCCGGAACGGCATCGGCGGAGACGCGGACGCCGGACACGATCGCCACCTCGGCGAGGTCGACGCCGGCCAGCGCCGCCGCGTGCGCGGCGTCGACGAACACGGTCGGGGCCGCCTGGAGCGACGCGCCGATCCGCTTCTCCGCCCGCTCCTTCTCCAGCGCCCCGGTCACCACGCGCCGCACGTCGCGCACGGCCGCCCACTTGGCCGCGAGCGCGTCGTCGCGCCAGCCCGCCGGGATCGGCACGTAGGTCCGCAGGTGGACGCTCTCGTCCGGTCCCGCTCCCGGCCGGGCGAGCCACGCCTCCTCGGCCGTGAAGCAGAGGACGGGGGCCAGCCACGCCGTCAGCGCCTCGAACAGGTCCCACATCACCGTGCGCGCGGCCCGTCGGCGGACGGAGTCCGGCCGGTCGCAGTAGAGCGAATCCTTGCGGACGTCGAAGTAGAAGGCCGACAGGTCGACCGCGCAGAAATCGTGGACCGCGCGATACATGGCGTGGAAGTCGAACGCGTCGACGGCGCGCCGCACCTCGGCGTCGATCTCCCACGTCCGGTGGCGGACCCAGCGCTCGAGGTCGGGCATCTCCGCGTCCGGCAGCCGCTCGGCCTCGGTCCAGCCGTCGACCGCGCCGAGAAGATAGCGCAGCGTGTTGCGCAGGCGGCGGTAGTGGTCGGCCTGGAACTTCAGGATCTCCGGACCCACCCGCAGATCCTCGGTGTAGTCGGAACCCACGACCCACAGGCGCAGGATGTCGGCGCCGTACTGGTCGATCACCTGCTGCGGCTCGACGCCGTTGCCGAGCGACTTCGACATCTTGCGGCCCTGCTCGTCCACGGTGAAGCCGTGGGTCAGGACCGCGTCGTAGGGGGCGCGGCCGCGGGTGCCGCAGCTCTCCAGCAGCGAGGAGTGGAACCAGCCGCGGTGCTGGTCCGAGCCCTCGAGGTAGAGATCGGCCGGCCAGCGGAGATCCGGGCGCTGCTCCAGCACGAAGGCGTGGGTCGACCCGCTCTCGAACCAGACGTCGACGATGTCGCGGATCTGCTCGAAGTCCGCGGCGCGGTGGGCGGGCCCCAGGAAGTCCTGCGGATCGCGCGTGAACCACGCGTCCGACCCCTCCTCGCGGAAGATGTCGACGATGCGGGCGCAGACGGCCGGGTCGCGCAGCGGCTGCCCGTCCGCCTTGCGCACGAAGATCGCGATCGGCACGCCCCAGGCGCGCTGGCGGCTGATGCACCAGTCGGGCCGCGTCTCGATCATCGCGCGGATGCGGTTCTCGCCCTGGGGCGGGACCCAGCGGGTGTCGGCGATGGCCTGCAGCGCCACGTCGCGCAGGTTTCCATGGCTCATCGAGATGAACCACTGGGGCGTGTTGCGGAAGATGAGCGGCGCCTTCGACCGCCAGGAATGCGGATAGGAATGGCGCAGCGTGCCGGCCGCGAGGAGGCCACAGGCCTCGGTCAGCGCCGCGGTCACCGCCTTGTTGGCGTCGCCCGCCTTCCCCTGGGGCGTGTAGACCCGCCGGCCCGCGAACAGCGCGACATGGGCGTAGTAGCTGCCGTCCTCGGACACGGTCTGCGGCGTCTCGACCCCGTGCGCCTGCCCGAGGAGGAAGTCGTCCTCGCCGTGGCCCGGCGCGATGTGGACGAAGCCGGTGCCGGCGTCGGTCGTCACGAAGTCGCCGGGCAGCGGACGGACGTCGAAGTCGTAGTAGCCGTTCGCCCCCGCGGCACCGCGCAGCGGGTGGGCGCAGACGGTACCCGCGATCCGGGCGCCGGTCAGCGTCGCCACCTGCGTCCAGGCCGCGACCTTGGCCGCCTCCTTCACGCCGTCGGCGAGCGGAGGGGCCAGGACGAGCGTCTCCCCGACCCGGGCGAGGCTGCCCTCGGCCACGGCGTCAACGCGGAAGACGCCGTATTCGATCTCCGCCCCGTAGGCGAGCGCACGGTTGCCCGGCATCGTCCAGGGCGTCGTCGTCCAGATGACGATCGCGACGCCGGCCAGCGCGGGGACGCTGGGCGTCACCACCGGGAACCGGACGTACACCGTCTGCGAGGTGTGGTCGTGGTACTCGACCTCCGCCTCGGCCAGCGCCGTCTTCTCCACGACCGACCACAGGACCGGCTTGTCCCCGCGATACAGGCCGCCGTTCAGCAGGAACCTGTGGATCTCGGCCGCGATCTGCGCCTCGGCCGGCAAGGTCATGGTCAGGTACGGGCGGTCCCAGTCGCCGAGCACGCCGAGGCGCTGGAACTCCTTGGACTGGACGCCGATCCAGTGCTCCGCGAACTCCCGGCACTCCTGCCGGAACTCGACGATCGGCACCGCGTCCTTGTCCTTGCCCTCCTTGCGGTACTTCTCCTCGATCTTCCACTCGATCGGAAGACCGTGGCAGTCCCAGCCGGGGACGTAGATCGAATCGCGGCCCATCATCTGCTGGGTGCGGCTGACCACGTCCTTGAGGATCTTGTTGACCGCGTGGCCGACGTGGATGTTGCCGTTGGCGTAGGGCGGGCCGTCGTGCAGCAGGAACGAGGGGCGGCCGGACGATTCCGCGCGCTGGCGCCGCCAGAGGTCGATGCGCGCCCAGTGGGCGAAGATCTCGGGCTCCTTTTTCGGGAGGCCGGCGCGCATCGGGAAGTCGGTCTTCGGCAGGAAGACGGTGGTCTTGTAGTCGCGGGTCATCGCAGGGGCCTGGGTCGGCGGAGTGGGGATCGGTCAGGGGGGCCGCGACCGCGACCCGTCGTCCCGGCCCTCGTCAGAGGACCGGGCGGCTAATTCGCCGGGCGGCTGTGGGCGATGACCGTCGCATGGCCGCGACTGTAGCCGGTGCGCCGTGCGATGCAAGCGCGAGGGGGGCGGATCAGCCCTGCCGACGGTCGAGGACGCGGGCGAGGACCGTAGCGGCGTTGGGGCCGCCGATGCAGAAGACGATCGCCGCGATGCAGACGGCGGAGGGAACGCCGAGATAGCCGGCGACGAGGGCGCCGACCGTGCCGGAGAGGGCGACCACGAACGCCATGATCTGCGCGAGATCGAGGCGGCATTCATTTCGCGCGACCAGCTTCAGTTCGATCCGGCGGCGATGGTCGGTCTCCGCGTCGATCCGTTCGAGGACCCTGGCCACGAGATCGGGCTCGATGGCGACGTACGTCGCGAGCACGTCCGCCGGTGGATAAGGGCTCGGCATGAAGTCCGACGAAGGCGGCCCGGAATTGGCGGCACGCCGGGTCGCCTCATTCCGCGGCCAGTCCGTCGACCCGTCCGGCTCCTCCGGTCCGCTCGCCATGCGGCTTCCCCATGATCGGTGTCGGCCAGTGGCGATCAGCCAACGACATCCAGGCACGGGAATCGTTATGCAACTTCAGGCTGTCCGTCCGCAAGACATCTCCGACGGATCGGCCGAAGATGAAGGCACTGCTCGATCTCGGGCACGGGTCGAGGGCGAGGCCCGCACCGAACAGCCAGTCCCGGCACCGGCCCGAATTCAACCAGGCTGCCAGACGGCGGATCATGACGGAGCCCCTCTTCGACGGCACGTCACGACGTTAGCACAACTCCCGGCAGTCCGCGACGACCCATTGTCGGTCATCCCGCCAGCACCACCCTCGCCCGTGCCGCGTCCTCGGCGATCCGGGCCTTCAGCGCGTCGAGGCCGTCGAACTTCATCTCCGGCCGGATGAAGTCGACCATCCGCACCCGCAGGTGCCGGCCGTAGAGGTCGCCCGCATAGTCGAACAGGTGCACCTCCAGCCGTTCGACGAGGCCCCCCACCGTCGGTCGGCGGCCGAGGTTGGCCACGCCCGCGTGCCAGACCGTCCCCGCGCCCTCGTCGATGCCGGCGCGCACGGCATAGACCCCGAAGGCCGGGCGCAGATGGTCGGCCAGATGCACGTTCGCGGTGGGGAAGCCGATCGTGCGGCCGCGCTTGTCCCCGTGCTCCACCCGCCCCTCGATCTCCCAGTCGCGGCCGAGGATGGCGGCGGCGCGCCGCGTGTCGCCGGCCTTCAGCGCGTCGCGCGCGGCGGTGGAGGAGAAGACGAGGCCGTCGTCGCCGGCCGGCGACACCACCCGGACCGCGAACCCCCGCGCCTCACCCCATCGGCTGAGGCGGTCGACCGTGCCCTCGCGCCCCTGGCCGAAGACGAAGTCGTAGCCGACGACGACCGCGCGCACGCCCAGGCCACGGACCAGCACCGCATCGACGAACGCCTCCGCCCCGATCGTACTGAACGCGCGGTCGAAGGCGAGGACGACGCAGCTGTCGAGCCCGAGCGCCTGCAGCTCGCGCATCTTCAGGCGGAAGGGCGTCAGGCGGAAGGGCGGATCGTCCGGGCGGAAGACGCTTCGGGGGTGCGGCTCGAACGTCAGGACGCCGACCGGCGCGCCGAGATCGGCCGCGACCTGCCGCGCCACGCCGATCACCGCCCGGTGGCCGCGGTGCACGCCGTCGAAGTTGCCGAGCGCCACGACGGCGCCGCGCGCGTCGGCGGGCAGGTCGGTCCAGTGGCGGAAGAGGCGCATGCGCGGGCTCGGGCGCGGGGCGGGGATCGGGGGGCCCTTGTACACGGGCCCCGCGCGCCTGTCAGCGGGCGGTCGTCGGCCGCCGACGGGGGACCGTCCATGCCACACCCCCGATCACGCCGACCACGGATGCCGCGGTGCGGGACGCGAACGGGCGAGGCGCCGTCGATCCGGATTGGCCCGGTGGCGGGGCCACGGTAAGGTCCACCGCGGATCCGGGGGACGCCGATGACGGGGAGCGGACATGCGTGGAGCCTTGCCCGCCCTGGCGCTGGTCCTGGGCATCGCCGTGACGCCCGTTGACGCGGCCGGGGACGGGCCGCAGCCACGCAGCGGCACGATCGCCGTCGCGGCGGGGGTCGAGGTCCGCCACGCCCGCTGGGACCCGCCCGCCCCGCCCCGCGCGACGGTCGTCATGCTGCCCGGCCGGACGGAGCCGATCGAGAAGTACCGCGCGATCGCCGGCGACTTCCTCGCCCGCGGCTTCGTCGTCTTCATGCTCGACTGGCGCGGCCAGGGCCTGTCGACCCGGACCCCCGGCACGGGGCAGGCCCAGCACGTCGACGACTACGCCGACTATCAGGCCGATCTCGACGCCGTCCTCGACCGCGTCGTCGCACCGGCGGGGACGCCGGACGGCTGGCTGCTGTTCGGCCATTCCATGGGCGGACACGTGGCGCTGCGGCATCTCGCCCGCGGCGATCCGCGGGTCCGCGCGGCCGTGCTGTCGGCGCCGATGACCGACATCCACGTCGGCGACCTGCCGCGTCCCCTCGCCGAGGGTGCGGCCTGGACCGCGGCCCGCGCCGGCCTCGCCCGCCGCTACGCCCCCGGTCAGGAGGACCACGACGCGGCCGAGCCCTTCGCGGGCAACCGGCTCTCGGGCGACGAGCGGCGCTGGCGCGCGGCCCTCGACCTGTGGGCGAAGGACCCGCGCCTCGTGGTGGGTGGGGTGACGTTCGGCTGGCTCGACGCCACATTCCGGTCCATCGCCGCGCTGCGGGCACCGGGCGTTCCCGAACGCATCCGCCAGCCGGTCCTCATGCTGATCGCGCCCGAGGACCGGATCGTGGTGGCGGCGAGCCAGCGCGCCCTCGCCGCCCGGATGCCCGACGCGGAGGTCGTGGCGCTCGACGGATCGGGGCACGAGCCCTTCTTCGAGCGCGACGCGATCCGCGACGGGGCATGGGCGGCCGTCGACCGTTTCCTCGGGCGGACCCGTTTCTGATCCGCCCCCGACCACCGCACGGGAGGACGACCATGCCCCAGCCCGATCATGTCACAGCACTCCCGACCGACGGGGACGAGGCCACCCTCGACGCGGCCACCCGCGCCTATTTCGACAAGTGCCGGGAGAAGCTCGGCTTCGTGCCGAACGTCCTGAGGGCCTACGCGCTGCGGCCGGAGAAGCTCGTCCGCTTCATCGCCACCTACGACGAGCTGATGCTGGCGCCGTCGGGCCTCAGCAAGCTGGAACGCGAGATGGTGGCCGTCGTCGTCTCCTCGGCCAACCGCTGCTACTACTGCCTCGTCGCGCACGGGCAAGCGGTGCGGCGGCTCTCGGGCGACCCGCAGCTGGGCGAGATGCTGGTCGCCAACCATCGCGTCGCCCCGCTGGAGCCGCGCCAGCGCGCCATGCTCGACTTCGCCTGGAAGACGACCGTGACGCCGTGGGAGGTGGGCGAGGCCGACCGCGCGGCGCTGAAGGCCGTCGGGCTTTCGGACGAGGACGTCTTCGACCTCGCCAACGTGATCGGGTTCTTCAACATGTCCAACCGCGTCGCCAGTGCGGTGGACATGATGCCGAACCCCGAATACCACACGCTCAACCGCTGATCGCAGCCGGACCGTCCGAGGACCCATGCGCTTCGTCCGCTTCGTCGTCCGCCTGTTCGCGTTCTTTGGCCTGATGGTCTTCCTCGGCGGCATCGCGGCCGGGGTCTGGGTGTGGGAGCGGATGCAGTCCCGCCCCGGCCTGCCCGAGGCGATCGTGCTCGACCTCGACCTCACCCGAACGCTGGCCGACCACCGGCCGAACGATCCCTTCGCCGCCCTGTTCGGGCACGAGACGACGGTCGAGCAGGTCGTCGACGCGCTGGAACGGGCACGGACGGACCCGCGGGTGAAGGGCGTCCTGGCGCGCTTCGGCCCGGCGCCGCTCACCCAGCCCCAGGCGGACGAGATCCGCGCGGCGGTCGCACGGTTCCGGGCGTCCGGCCGGTTCGCGACCGCGCACGCCGACAGCTTCGGGGAACTCGACGACGGGATGCCGGCCTACGTGCTGGCCGCCGCGTTCGAGGAGGTGTGGCTGCAGCCGGGCGGCCTCGTCGGGGTGACCGGCCTCTGGTCGGCCACGCCCTTCCTGAAAGGCGCGTTCGACAAGCTCGGCGTGCGTCCGGAGATGGGACACCGGGAGGCCTACAAGACCTTCGCCAACACCTTCACCGAGACCGGCTTCACGCCCCAGCACCGGGAGATGATGGAGAGCCTCGTCGGCGACCTGATGGACCAGATGGTGGACGCCGTCGCCGCGGGCCGGGGCCTCTCGCCGGACGCGGTCCGGGCGGCGGTCGACGCGGCCCCGCTCGGCGATCGGGCGGCGGTCGACCGGCGTCTCGTCGACTGGCTCGCCTACCGCGACGAGGCGGAGGCGGCGGCCCGCGCCCGCGGCGGCGCCGGTGCCGTGTTCGTCGACGTGGAGCGCTATCTCGACGCCGCCGGTCCGCCCAATGCGGAAGGACCCGTGATCGCGCTCGTCCACGCGACCGGGCCGATCCAGCGCGGCCCGGCCGACCGGCAGGGCTTCCTGGACGAGCGGACGATCGCGGCCGACGACCTGGCCGAGGACATCGCGGACGCGGCCGGCGATCCCGCTGTGCGGGCGATCGTGCTGCGGATCGACAGCCCCGGCGGCTCGGCGGTGGGATCGGAGACGGTGCGCCGGGCCCTCGTCCGCGCCCGGGCCGCGGGCAAGCCCGTCGTCGTCTCCATGGGCGCCACGGCGGCGTCGGGTGGCTACTGGATCGCGCTGGGCGCGGACCGCATCGTGGCCCAACCCTCCACCCTCACGGCGTCGATCGGGGTGGTCGCCGGCAAGCTGTCGGGGGCGGAACTGTCCGAGCGGCTCGGGATCGGCTGGGGCGTCGTCGGCGCGGGGGCGAACGCGGGCATGTTCTCGCCCGTCGCCCCCTTCGACGCGGCGGGGCTGGCGACGCGCGACCGCGTCCTCGACGAGACCTACCGCGCCTTCCTCGGCCGCGTGGCGGAGGGGCGGAACCTGCCGTTTCCCGCCGTGGAGGCGGTGGCCGGCGGGCGGGTCTGGACGGGTCGGCAGGCGCAGGAGCGCGGGCTGGTGGACGAGACCGGCGGCCTCCTGGACGCGCTGGAGACGGCGCGGCGCATCCTCGGCCTGCCCTTGGGATCGGCGGTAACGCTGCGGTCCTGGCCGGCGCCCACGTCGCCGTTCGATCGGGTGCTGGACCTCGTGCAGGTGCGGGCGCCGACGATCGGCCTGGAGGCCCTGCCGCCGGAAATCCGGGCGCTGCTCCGCGCGACGGTCGCGGCGCGGCGGGAGGAGACGGTGCGGATGCCGGAACTGGGGATCTTAGGGCGGTAGGGGCGGGGTCCGTCACCCGTCCGCCCGCTCCGCCCCGATCAGGAACTCCCGGTTCCCCTCGGGCCCCAGGATCGGGCTCTCGGTCAGGCCGATCACCCGCCAACCCACGGCGTCGGCGAGCCAGTCGCGGATGGTCGCGCAGACCTCTTCGTGCAGCGCGGGGTCGCGGACCACGCCGCCCTTCCCCACCCGCTCCCGGCCCACCTCGAACTGCGGCTTGATCAGAGCGGCGAGGCGGGCGCCGGGTCCGGCCAGCGCGAGCGCCGCGGGCAGGACGGTGCGCAGGCCGATGAAGCTGGCGTCGCAGACGACGAGGCCGACGGGATCGGGGACCTCCTGGCGCGTCAGATGACGGGCGTTGGTGCGCTCCAGCACCACCACGCGCGGATCCTGGCGAAGTTTCCAGGCCAACTGGCCGTGGCCGACGTCGACCGCGAAGACACGGGCGGCCTCCCGGGCGAGCAGCACGTCGGTGAAACCGCCCGTGGACGCGCCGACGTCGAGACAGGCGAGCCCCGACGGATCGATCGCGAAGGCGTCGAGCGCCGCCACGAGCTTGAGGCCGCCGCGGGAGACCCAGGGATGATCCTGGCCCTTCACCGCGAGGTCGGCGTCGGCGGGAAGGAGCTGGCCGGGCTTGTCGACGCGCGCGGTCCCGGCGAGGACGACGCCCGCGAGGATGAGGCTCTGGGCCCGTGTTCGGCTTTCGGCGAGGCCGCGGTCGACGAGAAGCTGGTCGGCCCGGACCCGGCCGGCCGCGCGTCCCCCCACGCCCGTCAGACGACGACGTCGAGGAACATGCCCCGGAAATAACGCTGGGGCAGGACGATGGCGCCGTTCACGACCAGCGCGAGCAGTTCTCGGATCGTCGGGAGCTTGTTCTTGTGGACCGGCGTCTGGTTCGCCCGGTTGGCCCGCGCCACCGTGCCGGTCGCCGCGCCCAGCGGCGGCCGATCGACGTAGGTCTCGGGACGGACGGAGGGACCGGAGAGGCCGGCGCGCGGAAGCTGGTTCATCCCACTACGATACACGAACCGCGCGCCGTTTCACAGCCCGGCGTCGTCGCGCCGCTCAGGCCCGGCGCCCGCCCGCCGCCTTCTGCGCGATGCCCAGCGCGCCTAACACCGTCGCCACGACGTGCGGTGCGGTCAGCCCCGCCTCCTCCAGCTGCTTGGGCTGGCCGTCGTGCTCCTGGAAGCGGTCAGGCAGCGTCATCGTCCGCACCCGCAGCCCGGCGTCCAGCAGCCCCTCCGCCGCCATCGCCTGCAGGACGTGGGCGCCGAAGCCACCCATCGACCCCTCCTCCACCGTCACCAGAACTTCGTGCGAGCGGGCGAGGCGGCGGATCAGGTCGAGGTCGAGCGGCTTGGCGAAGCGCGCGTCGGCCACCGTGGTCGAGAGCCCGTGCGCCGCCAGCGTCTCCGCGGCGGCGAGGCAGTCCGCCAGCCGCGTGCCGATCGACAGAAGCGCCACCTTCGTTCCTTCCCGCACGATCCGGCCCCGGCCGATCGGCAGCACCTCGCCCTTCGCCGGCATCTCGACGCCCACGCCCTCGCCGCGCGGATAGCGGATGGCGGACGGCGCGTCGTCGATCGCGGCCGAGGTGGCGACCATGTGGACGAGTTCGGCCTCGTCCGCCGGCGCCATGATCACCATGCCGGGAATGCAGCCGAGATAGGCGAGGTCGAAGGCGCCCGCGTGGGTCTGGCCGTCGGCGCCCACGAGGCCCGCCCGGTCGAGGGCGAAGCGGACGGGAAGCTTCTGGATCGCCACGTCGTGGACCAGCTGGTCGTAGCCGCGCTGGAGGAAGGTCGAGTAGATCGCGCAGAACGGCCGGTAACCCTCGGTCGCGAGGCCGGCGGCGAAGGTCACCGCATGCTGTTCGGCGATGCCGACGTCGAAGGTGCGGTCCGGAAAGCGCTTACCGAAGGCGTCGAGGCCCGTGCCCGACGGCATGGCCGCCGTGACGGCGAGGATCCTGGGGTCGCGCTCCGCCTCGCGGATCAGGCTGTCGGCGAAGACCTTGGTGTAGGTCGGCGCGTTCGACTTCGCCTTGTCCTGGGTCCCGGTGATCACGTCGAAGCGCCCGACCGCGTGCAGCTTGTCGGCCGACGCCTCGGCCGGCGCATAGCCGCGGCCCTTCTGGGTGACGACGTGGACGAGCACGGGGCTGTCGCCGCGCACGTCGCGCAGGTTCTGCAGCACGGGAAGCAGGTGGTCGAGGTTGTGCCCGTCGATCGGGCCGACGTAGTAGAAGCCCAGCTCCTCGAACAGCGTGCCGCCGGTGACGAAGCCCCGGGCGTACTCCTCGGCCCGGCGGGCGGCGTTGAACAGCGGCTCGGGCAGGCGCTCGGCGATGTCCTTGGCGAGGTGCCGGAGCGAGCGGTAGCTGCGCGACGACATCAGGCGCGAGAGATAGGCGCTCATCGCGCCGACCGGCGGGGCGATCGACATGTCGTTGTCGTTCAGCACCACGATCAGACGGTTCTTGAGCGCGCCGGCGTTGTTCATGGCCTCGTAGGCCATGCCGGCACTCATCGCGCCGTCGCCGATCACGCAGATGACGTCGTTCGAGCGCCCGTCCATGTCGCGGGCGACCGCCATGCCGAGGCCGGCGGAGATCGAGGTGGAGGAGTGCGCCGCGCCGAAGGGGTCGAACTCGCTCTCCGACCGCTTGGTGAAGCCGGAGAGGCCCCCGCCCTGGCGCAGCGTGCGGATGCGGTCGCGCCGGCCGGTCAGGATCTTGTGCGGATAGCACTGGTGCCCGACATCCCAGATCAGCCGGTCGCCCGGCGTCTCGAACACGTAGTGCAGCGCCACGGTCAGCTCGACCACGCCCAGCCCCGCGCCGAGGTGTCCGCCGGTGACAGAGACGGCGGAGATCGTCTCCGCCCGAAGCTCCTCGGCCACCTGCCGCAGCTGGTCCGACCGAAGTCGGCGGAGGTCGGCCGGGACCTGGATCCGGTCCAGGAGCGGTGTCTCGGGGCGTGCGCTCATTGTTCGGTCCTCCGCTCTCAAGCCTTGCGGTCCACGACGAAGCGCGCGACCGCGCGCAGCAGCTCGGCCCTGGGGCCGAAGATGTCCAGGTGACGGGCCGCCTGGTCGGCCAGCATCCGGGCCTGGTCCCGCGCCCGCTCGATGCCGAGCAGCGAGACGAAGGTGGCCTTGCCCCGTTCGGCGTCGCGGCCGACGGGCTTGCCCGCGACCCCCGCCTCGCCCTCGGCGTCCAGCAGGTCGTCGACGATCTGGAAGGCGAGCCCGAGGTCGTGGGCGTAGGCGGCGAGCGCGTGCCGGTGCGGCTGGTCGGCCTTGCCGAGTGTCGCCCCCGCCTCGCAGGCGAAGGCGATCATCGCACCGGTCTTCAGCCGCTGGAGCCGCGTGATCTCGCCCAGGTCCAGCGTCGTCGTCTCGGCGATCAGGTCGAGCATCTGCCCGCCCACCATGCCGTGCGGCCCCGCGGCCCTGGCGAGGTCGGCGACGAGGCGGCAGCGCACGTGCGGATCCTCGTGCGTCTGCGGCCCGGCCAGCACCTCGAAGGCGAGGGTCAGCAGCGCGTCGCCCGCCAGGATCGCCGCGGCCTCGTCGAACGCCTTGTGGACGCTGGGGCGACCGCGGCGCGTGTCCGCGTCGTCCATCGCCGGCAGGTCGTCGTGGACGAGCGAATAGCAGTGCACCAGCTCGGTCGCGACGGCGACGTGCAGCGCGCAGTCCGGATGCACGCCGAACAGGTCGGCCGAGCGCAGCACGAGGAAGGGCCGCAGCCGCTTGCCCCCGTTCAGCGTTCCGTGGCGCATAGCGTCGGCGAGGCGGGCCTCGGGCAGGCGGACCTCCGGGATCAGCCGGTCGATCGCCGCCTCCACCTCCCGGGCGGCCTCGGCCATCGCGGCCGGAAGATCGAGGGCGTCGGCGGCGGCGGTCATTCGATGCCTGCGGGCTGGAGGCCGAGGGTCCCGTCGGGGCCCACGGTGATGCGGTCGATCTTCGCCTGCGCCTCGCGCAGCTTCGCCTCGCAGTGCCGGCGGAGCAGCGTGCCCCGCTCGTAGCTGCCGATCGCGTCGTCGAGCTTCGCCTTGCCCTCCTCGAGCTGGCGGACGATCCGCTCCAGCTCGGCGAGCGCGTCCTCGAAGCTGAGGGCGGCGATGTCGGGGGGGATCCGGGTCTCGGCCATCTCTCTTCCGGTCGGCTCAGTGGGCCATGAGTTCGCGGACGTGCGCGGCGGCGGAACTGCCGAGCGCCTGGAGGTCGTAGCCGCCCTCCAGCACCGAGACAACGCGCCCGCCGCACACCGCCGCCGCCAGTTCGCAAAGGCGCCGGGTGGCCCACACGAAATCGTCCTCGGTCAGGTTCAGCTGGGCGAGCGGGTCGCGGCGGTGGGCGTCGAAGCCGGCCGAGATCATGATCAGGTCGGGCGCGAAGGCCCGCATGGCCGGCAGGACCTTCGTCTGCATCGCCGCCCGGAACTCGGGCGAGCCGGCGCGCGGCGGCAGCGTGGCGTTGACCACGTTGTGGTGCCGGCCGGTCTCGCTCTCGGCCCCGGTCGAGGGATAGAGCGGCCACTGGTGGGTCGAGGCATAGAACAGGGTCGGGTCGTCCTCGAATGCGGCCTGGGTGCCGTTGCCGTGGTGCACGTCGAAGTCGATGACGGCCACCCGCCCGACGCCCAGCGTCGCCTGCGCGTGCCGCGCACCGACGGCGACGTTGTTGAACAGGCAGAAGCCCATCGCGGTCCCGGGCTCCGCATGGTGCCCCGGGGGGCGAACCGCGCAGAAGGCGTTCCGCGCCTGCGCGCCGACCACCGCCTCGACCGCCAGCACGGCCGCGCCGGCGGCCCGCAGGATGGCGCCGCGCGTTCCGGGCGAAACGATGGTGTCGGCGTCGATCTGGCCGTGGCCAATCGTGGGCAGGCCGGCGAGCAGGCGCTCGACGTGTTCGCGCGGGTGGACGCGGGCCAGCTGCTCCACCGTCGCCTCCGGGGCGTCGCGCCGGTCGAGGAACATGAACGCCTCGTCCTCGAGCGCCCGCAGCACCCAGCGCAGCCGGTCCGCGCACTCCGGATGGCCGAGGCCGGTGTCGTGCTCCAGACAGTCCGGGTGGGTGACGAGGAGCGTGTTCATTCCCGTGGTCCGTCGATTTGTGTCAGGCGACGTTTACACTTCCCCATAAGAACACCAATGCGGGCCGCCGTCAGCCGCCTTTGCGGATCCGATAGATGAAAATCCCCTCCGCCTCCGTCGCGGACACCAGCGCGTGGCCGGTGGCGGCGCAGAAGGCGGGCACGTCCTTGCGTGAGGCGGGGTCGGTGGCCCGCATCTCCAGCACCGCGCCGTCGGCGAGATCGCGCAGCGCCCGGCGGGCGCGCAGCACCGGCAGGGGACAGATGAGACCGGTGGCGTCGAGGGTGGCGTCGACGGGGGCGCCGGTCATCGCCGCCCCCGTGCCGCGGCCCGGACCGCGACCGCGGCCAGGACGAGCCA
>CANGXM010000091.1 GCA_947457845.1 Rhodospirillales bacterium
CGGCGGCACGATCGCCGGCGGCGGGCCGGTCATCGGCCCCCCGCCCCGGGTGGCGGACCAGATCGCGCGCGCGCTGATGCGGTGATCAGTCGCGGTCGAGCAGGGCCCCGAGCGGGCGGCCGCCGAGGATGTGGGCGTGCAGGTGGGGAACCTCCTGCAGGCTGTCCGGCCCGACGTTGGCGATGACGCGATAGCCGCTGTCGCCCACGCCCACGTCCCGCGCGATCCGCCCGACCGCCCGCACCCAGGCCGCGATCTCCACGTCCGACGCGTTGGCCGAGAAATCGTCCCACGAGACGTAGGCGCCCTTGGGGATCACGAGGACGTGGGTCGGAGCCTGGGGGCGGATGTCGTGGAAGGCGAGGACGTGGTCGTCCTCGTGCACCTTCCGGCACGGGATCTCGCCGCGCAGGATCTTCGCGAAGACGTTGTTCGGGTCGTAGGCCATGGGGGCTCCGTTCATGACATGGGATGGACGATAGCAGATACGGCGATGACCGATCGGCTCCCCCCCCTCTCCCCCCTCCCCCCCCGGGGGAGAGGGGCAGGGAGAGGGGAGCGCCGCACCGCTCTAACCGCCGCGCGCCGCCTTCTCCACCAGCCCGCCCGTGCCCTCGCGCGCCTCCAGCACAGCCCAGACGTCGGCCGGGCGCACGCCCGCGTCGGCCCAGAGCACGAGCAGGTGGTAGAGGAGGTCGGCGCTCTCGGCCGCGAGCTTCGCGGGGTCGGCGCCCATCGCCTCGATCACCGTCTCCACCGCCTCCTCGCCCACCTTCTGGGCGATCTTGGCGCGGCCCTTCGAAAACAGCTTCGCGGTGTAGGACGAGCCCGGATCGGCGCCCCTGCGGGCCTCGATCGTGGCCGAGAGGCGGTCGAGCACGCGTGCGTCGACCGTCACGGCCGCACCGGGATGCCGGCCGCGCGCAGCCGGTCCTTGGCCTGGGATATCTTGAAATGGCCGAAGTGGAAGATCGAGGCCGCGAGCACCGCGCTCGCGTGGCCTTCGGTCACGCCCTCGACGAGGTGATCGAGCGTGCCGACGCCGCCGGACGCGATCACCGGCACCCGCACCGCGTCCGCGACCTTGCGGGTCAGCGCGAGGTCGAAGCCCTGGCGCGTGCCGTCGCGGTCCATCGAGGTGAGGAGCAGCTCGCCCGCCCCGAGTTCCGCCATCCGCCGGGCCCAGCCGACGGCCTCGATGCCCGTCTCCTTGCGCCCGCCGTGGGTGAAGACCTCCCACCGCCCGGGCGCCACGGCCTTGGCGTCGATCGCGACCACGATGCACTGGCTGCCGAACTTCTCCGCCGCCTCGCGCACGAACTCCGGCCGCGCGACCGCGGCGGAGTTGATCGAGACCTTGTCGGTCCCGGCCAGCAGAAGGCGGCGGATGTCGTCGGTCGTCCGCACCCCGCCGCCCACGGTCAGCGGCATGAACACCTGGTCGGCCGTGCGGCGGACGACGTCGAGGATGGTATCGCGGTTCTCGTGGCTGGCGGTGATGTCGAGGAACGTCAGCTCGTCCGCCCCCTCCCGGTCGTAGACGCGCGCCTGCGCCACCGGATCGCCCGCGTCGACGAGGTCGACGAAGTTCACGCCCTTGACGACCCGCCCGTCCTTGACGTCGAGGCAGGGAATGATGCGGGTCTTGAGCATCAGCCCTCCTCGTCCACCGCGTCCGGCGGCGAGGCGAGCAGCGCCAGCGCCGCCGCCGGGTCAATCCGCCCGTCGTAGAGCGCGCGCCCGCAGATCACGCCCGCCACGCCCGTGTGCTCGACCGACTTCAGCGCCGCGAGGTCGTCGATGGACGCCACGCCGCCCGACGCGATCACGGGCGTGGTAAGGGCGAAGGCGATGTCGGCCGTCGCCTCCACGTTCACGCCGCCCATGGCGCCGTCGCGGTTGATGTCGGTGTAGATGATCGCCGCGACCCCGCTGTCCTCGAACTTGAGCGCGAGGTCGAGCGCCTTGACGTTCGACGTCCGCGCCCAGCCCTCGACCGCGACCCAGCCGTCGCGCGCGTCGATCCCGACCGCCACCCGGCCGGGGAACCGGCGGCAGGCCTCGCGCACGAGGTCGGGGTCGCGCAGCGCGACCGTGCCCAGGATGACCCGGCGCACCCCCCGCTCCAGCCACGCCTCGATCGTCGCCATGTCCCGGATGCCGCCGCCGAGCTGCACCGGAAGGTCGATCGCGGCGAGGATGCGGGCGACCGCGTCGCCGTTCACCGGCCGCCCCTCGAACGCGCCGTTCAGGTCGACCAGGTGGAGCCAGCCGAACCCCTGCTCGACGAACCGGCGCGCCTGGGCGGCCGGGTCGGGGTTGAACACGGTCGCGAGGTTCATCTCGCCGCGCACGAGGCGCACGCACGCGCCGTCCTTCAGGTCGATCGCCGGATAGAGGATCATTGTTCCGTGGCTTCGCTCAGGTCCTTGAAGAAGTAGAGGCCGGCAACGGGCGCGCCGTCCACCATCGCGTAGAGCGGGTGGCGCCCGATCCGGTGATAACCGAGGGATCCGTAGAGCGCCACGGCCGCCGACTGGGTCTCGCGGACGTCGAGGTTCAGGACGCGGATGCCCTGTTCGCGCGCGGCGGCCTCCACCGCGAGGGTGAGCGTGCGGGCGAGGCCGTGCCCGCGCGCCCACGGCGCCACGAAGGCGGTGGTCAGCGTCGCCGAATGGGCCTGCGCCTCGTTGTTGCGCGGCGGACGGACGAGCTGGGCCGAGCCCGCGATCACGCCGTCCAGCCGCACGACGAACAGCATCCGCTCGGGCACGACGAGCACGCCCTTCCAGTATCGCTCCAGCACCTCGCGCGGCGGCGGGACGAGCCAGCCGAACCCGCCCCCGCCGGCGATGGCCGCGTGGGCCGCGTCGCACAGGTCGTTCAGGTCCGACGGCCTGAGCCGCTCCACGATCTCGACGGCGACGTCCGCCATGGGAACTCCGATGCCCCTCAGGGCCGCCAGACGAGGAAGTTGCGGAGCATGGTCAGGCCGGTGGCCTGGCTCTTCTCGGCGTGGAACTGCGTCCCGACCATCGTGTCGCGCCCCACCACCGCCGCCACCGTCCCGCCATGGTCGGTGTGGGCGAGGCGATGGGCGGGGTCGCCCGCCGCCAGATGGAAGGAATGGACGAAATAGGCGTGGCAGCCACGCGGCAGGCCGGCCAGCACCGGATGCGCGACGGCGTCCACCGTCAGCTCGTTCCAGCCCATGTGCGGGATCTTCAGCGAGGGATCGGCCGGTTCCAGCGCCACCACGTCGCCGGGGATCCAGCCGAGGCCGGCGTGGGTTCCGTGTTCCAGCCCGCGCGCCGCCATCAGCTGCATGCCCACGCAGATGCCGAAGAAGGGCCGGCCGCCCCGGACGACCGCCTCCTCCAGCGCGTCGCGCAGGCCGGGCACGGCGTTCAGCCCGCGGATGCAGTCCCCGAAGGCGCCCTGCCCCGGCAGCACGATCCGGTCGGCCCGGCGCACCGCGTCGGCGTCGCCGGAGATGACGACCTCGGCCGCGATCCCGGCCTCGCGCGCCACGAACTCCAGCGCCTTCTGGGCGGAGCGGAGGTTGCCGGAGCCGTAGTCGATGACGACGACCTGCTGGGTCATGGGGCGGCCCCGTCCAGAAGGCGGGTGACCAGCCCCTCGATCCGCGCCGCGACGCCGGCATCGGCCAGCGCCTCGCGGACGAGCCGACGCGCCGCCGGAAAGCGCACCCCCTCCGCCAGCGGCACGGCCGCGGCGACCCCCTCCGCCTCGGCCGCGCAGGCGGCGAGATCGGTGTGGAGACCATCGTCGGGGTCGAAACGGGGAATGGGGAGGTTGAACATCACCTTATCGAAATCACGGGCGCCGAACTGGCCACGGGATTGGAACATTTCCGAGCGACCACGGACAACTTCACTGTTGAAGAAAGCAGACAAAAACCTTGCTTCACGTACATCTGAAAAATTGCTCCAGTAAAGCTTATGGTCGATTACATAATCAGTATCAACTGATACGCACGCTGCCGGATTGGATCCAGCTTTTGAATAGATGATACGGGCCTTCGTCAATGGAAACTGTGATCCAAGCTTGCCATAGTAGTTGTATTGATCGATCAGTTCCATCGGCGACGGCCTATGCTGATCCCAAACCGATTCCGCTCTTCGCATCCACGAGAACAGGTGGCCATAACCCCTGTTCGCCGCCGCCTCGGCGTCCAACAGAACCCCGGCATCCGTCACCGGCACCACCCCCTCGAAGGGCCGGAACACCCGATAGGGAAGAATGCTCTCGCCCAACAGCACCGGCCGCAGGAATTCCGCCTCCACCCGCCCCGACAGGCCGGGCAGCGACTTCCACGGCTGCTTTTCCTGGCTGCTGCGCCGGCTGTGGACCAGCGGGGCCGAGGGGTCCATGCCGAGCGGGCCGACCGGCGCCCTCTCCACGAGGCAGAGCATGCGGGGCACCAGCGTCGCCCCCTGCCGGAACGCCTTGCGATAGGGCGACCCGCCGGTGAAGCGGCCAACCTCCAACGCCGGCGCCCCCTCCCGCACCGCGAGCATGGCGTCGGCCAGATCCTCGGGCGCGTCGCGCATCGGCAGCGTGCCGGAATAGGCACGCACCGTCGCCGGCATCCCCTGCGCCACGGCGCGACGGCGGCCGAACACCACGCACGACGGCACCGGGAACAGCGGTGCCACACCGTCGTCCATCGTCCAGACCGCGTCCCAGGCGACACGGACGGACTGGAACGATCCGCCGCGCAGCTTCTCGTGCTGGCCACGGGTCAGCACGGCGAGCGGCAGCACCATCGCCACCCGCCCACTGGCGCGCAGATAGAGATGCACGGCGCGGACGACGAACAGCGCGCAGAGATCGTTCTGCGTCGCGAACCTCCCACCCACATGGACCCGCTCGCCCTTGGCCAGATCCCGAAACCGCTTCTGCAGTTCCTCCGACATGTGGCGGAAGGCGACCCAGGGCGGGTTGCCGACCAGCACGTGCGCCCAGCCGCCGGCGGCGGAGAAGGCCAGCGGGCGCGACAGGTTCCGCGCGACATAGGCCCAGACCGTGTCCCGCCCCTCGCGGCGCAGCCGGTCGAAGGTGACGTAGGTCTTGCCGAGATCCTCGATCGCGCGCTTCTGCTCGTCGGTGACGTCGGCGCGGTAGTGCTGCTCGGTGATCTTGAACAGCGCGGCCTCGACCTGCTGGCGCGTGAGCCCCTGCTGGGAGGCCGAGCGCATGCGCTCGATCGCCTTGTCGAACAGGCCGGGATCGCGGCAGAAGGTCTCCGGGAAATCGAGCTGTTCGCGCCCCTGCGCGTCGGGCTCCCCGCTCCGCCCCTCGCCCGCCGGGGGCGGCGGCACGCGGATCGTCAGTTCCTTGCCGGCCATGAACTGGGAGATCGAGAGCTGAAGCGCGTCGCCCAGATAGACGGGGATCGACACCGCGCCGACCCGTGTGGCGAGGGCCGGGGCGAGGGCGAGGATGTAGGTGACGCGCGCGATGATCACCGCGACCGGGTGAATGTCCGTGCCGGCCACGTGGCCGCAGACCTCCGCCGCCCGTCGCGCCGGCTCCAGCCCGGCATCCTCCGACTCCGCCAGGAACCGCCGCACCGCGTGGAAGAGGAACGTGCCGGAGCCGCAGGCGGGATCGAGCACCCGCTGTTCGAGCGGGCGGTCGACCGCCTCGCGCACCACCTTCGCCGCCAGCCAGTCCGGCGTGTAGTACTCGCCCAGCCCATGCCGCTCGTCGCGGTCGATCAGACTCTCGTAAAGCACCTTCAGCACGTCTGACTGCACTTCCGACAGGCGGAAGCGGCGGACATGGGCCATCACGCGGGCGGCGAGCGCGCGCCCCTCCTCGTCGGCCACGGGCCAGTCGAAGAAGTCGCTCTCCACCGCCCCGTCGATGCCGACGTCGGTGAAGGCCGCCCCGGACAGAAGCCGGTCGGGATCGTCCTCCGGCAGGCGCATGACGGCCAGCGCCACGCACTTGGCCACGATCACGAGGAAGGTGTGCTGGAACCATAGCCCGTCGTTCTGCACGTCGCGACCGTAGACGAGACGAAGCAGATCGGCCCAGAGCTGCCGCTTCAGCGCCACCGCCGGGTTCGACCCGATGCGCGCCCACAAGGCCCGCAGGCTCCGGTCGACCAGACCGAACGCCACCGACTCCCGGCCGAGTTCGGCGCGGATGGTGAGCGGATCGGGCGGCAGGCTCGCCTTCAGCGCGAGCGCCCCGTCGAGCCAGGCGAGGAACATCTCCGCCCTGTCCGGGTCGAGGACGCGGTCCCCAAGCTTGACGAGGCGCCCGGCCTGAAGCTCGAACACGGCCCACTTCCGCCCGTCCGACGCGATGCCGATGAAGCGCTCGCCCTCGTCCCGCTCCCGGTCGGCGAGATAGTCGGGCATCCGGCGTTCGACGTCCGCCCACTCGCGGTCAAGATCCGACTTCGCCTCGAAGACGGTGCGTCCGACCAGCGCGTCGATCCGCCCGCGGACCTCGGGCACCCGACGCTCGAAGTCCAGCGACCCGATGGCGACCCCGAACTCCTCGACGAGAAGCTGGCGGAAGTCGGCCTTCACCTCGTCGTGGCCGGGCCGGCCGGCGAGGTGGCGCAGGATGTCGAGGGTCCGGTCGGCGACCGGCATGGTCTAGAGCGTCCCCTTGGTCGACGGGATCTGGCCCGCCTTGCGCGGATCGATCTCCACCGCCCGGCGCAGCGCCTGGGCGAGGCCCTTGAAGCAGGCCTCGGCGACGTGATGGTCGTTGGCGCCGTGGATCATGTCGACGTGCAGCGTGATCCCACCGTGCTGGGCGATCGCCTGGAAGAACTCGCGCACCAGCTGGGTGTCGAGCTGGCCCAGCCGGTCGGTCGCGAAGGCCACGTTCCAGACGAGGAAGGGGCGGCCGGAGAGATCGAGCGCCACGCGCACCAGCGCCTCGTCCATCGGAAGGTAGGCGTGGCCGTAGCGCGCGATCCCGCGCTTGTCGCCCAGCGCCTTCGTCAGCGCCTGGCCGATGGCGATGCCCGTGTCCTCGGTCGTGTGGTGGGCGTCGATGTGCAGGTCGCCCTCCGCCTTCACCGTCAGGTCGATCAGCGAATGGCGGGCGAGCTGGTCCAGCATGTGGTCGAGGAAGCCGATGCCGGTCGCGATCTCGGCACGGCCGGTCCCGTCGAGGTCGACCGACACGGCGATCCGCGTCTCGTTCGTGGCACGGTCGACGGTCGCGCGGCGGGGCTGGGCTTGGGTCGGGGGCTGGGTCATGGCCCCCGCGTTCTAGCAGGATGGCGGGAGCGGCGGAAGGCGCGCTGGCGCCGGGGCGGAAGCCAACCCATGTCAAAGGTCGTTCCCCCGCGAAAAGACGCGCCCATGGCCGACCACCCCTCGCCCGCACCCTGGCATGGCACCACGATCCTCTCCGTCCGGCGCGGCGACACCGTCGTCATCGCCGGCGACGGGCAGGTCTCGATGGGCCAGACCATCGTTAAGGGATCCGCGCGCAAGGTGCGGCCGCTCGCCGGCGGCAGCGTGATCGCGGGCTTCGCCGGGGCGACCGCCGACGCGCTGACCCTGTTCGAGCGGCTGGAGAACAAGCTGGAGCGGTTCCCGGGCCAGCTCACCCGCGCGGCGGTGGAGATGGCCAAGGACTGGCGCACCGACCGCTATCTGCGCCGGCTGGAGGCGATGATGGCGGTCGCCGACCGCTCGGTCTCCCTCGTGCTGACCGGCACCGGCGACGTGATGGAGCCCGACGACGGGCTGATCGGCATCGGCTCGGGCGGGAACTTCGCGCTGGCCGCCGCCCGCGCGCTGATCGCGGTCGACGGGCTGGATGCCGAGACCATCGCGCGCCGGGCCATGGCCATCGCGGCCGGCATCGACGTCTACACCAACGGCAACGTCACGATCGAGACCCTGTGAGGCCCGTGCCATGACCGCCGCATTCAGCCCGCGCGAGATCGTCTCCGAACTCGACCGCTACATCGTCGGCCAGCAGGACGCCAAGCGCGCGGTCGCGATCGCGCTGCGCAACCGCTGGCGCCGCCAGCAGCTTCCCGAGGGCCTTCGCGAGGAGGTCCTGCCGAAGAACATCCTGATGATCGGCCCGACCGGCGTCGGCAAGACCGAGATCGCCCGGCGCCTCGCCAAGCTGGCGCAGGCCCCGTTCCTAAAGGTCGAGGCGACCAAGTTCACCGAGGTCGGCTATGTCGGCCGCGACGTGGAGCAGATCGTGCGCGACCTGGTCGAGGCCGCGATCGGCATGACCAAGGAGCGGCTTCGCAAGGAGGTCGCCGCGAAGGCGGAGCTGCGCGCCGAGGAGCGGGTGCTGAACGCGCTGGTCGGCGACGCCGCGAGCCCGGAGACGCGCAACAAGTTCCGCAAGATGCTGCGCGAGGGGTCGCTCAACGAGCGGGAGATCGAGGTCCAGGTGCAGGACAGCGCGATCCCCGGCATGCCCACCTTCGACGTGCCCGGGATGCCGGGCGCGCAGATGGGGATGATCAACCTCAACGACATCCTCGGCAAGGCGTTCGGCAGCCGGACCAAGACCCGCCGGATGAGCGTGCGCGAGAGCCACGAGGTGCTGATGGCCGAGGAGAGCGACAAGCTCCTCGACCCGGAGAAGGTGACCGCCGAGGCCATCAACGCGGTGGAGCAGAACGGCATCGTCTTCATCGACGAGATCGACAAGATCTCCGCCCGGTCGGAGATGAAGGGCGGCGACGTCAGCCGCGAGGGCGTGCAGCGCGACCTGCTGCCGCTCATCGAGGGGACGACCGTCGCCACCAAGCACGGGCCGGTGAAGACCGACCACATCCTCTTCATCGCGTCGGGCGCCTTCCACATCGCCAAGCCCTCGGACCTGCTGCCCGAGCTTCAGGGCCGGCTGCCGATCCGGGTGGAACTGAAGCCGCTGACGCGCGAGGACTTCCGCCGCATCCTGACCGAGCCCGAGGCCTCCCTCATCAAGCAGTACAAGGCGCTGATGGGGACCGAGGAGGTGACGCTCGACTTCACCGAGGACGCCATCGACGCGCTGGCCGAACTCGCGGCCGAGATCAACGGGACGGTCGAGAACATCGGCGCGCGCCGGCTCCACACGGTGCTGGAGCGCCTGCTGGAGGAGGTGAGCTTCGGCGCCTCCGACATGGCGGGCGTGACCGTGCGGATCGACGCCGCCTACGTGCGCGACAAGGTCGCCGGCCTCGCCCGGAACGCCGACCTCTCGAAGTTCATCCTCTGACGGCCGGACCGCACCGGCCAACCTTGCCGGGCGGTGGCGACGACCGGCAGCCGCTGCCCGGCAGATTCCGCGCAGGACGACGATTTCGGTCATAATCTCAATGACGTAGCAGTTGGCACGACGCTCGCATCTTCGACAGCAGGCCTCCGGGCTTTCCGTCGAAACCCTCGCCGAGGGGTGTGCCGTGTCGATGATCCTGACCACCGGGTCCAACGCCTCCTATGCTGCGGCGCTGAGCTATCAGTCGTTCCGCCGGGATCCGAATCCCAATCCGAACACGCCGGCGCCCGCGCCGAAGACCACCGTCACGACCGTCGCGCCCAAGCCGGTGGAGGGCACGGCAGCGGCCACGGTCGACGGCGGCGCATCGGCCTATCTCACGCGCTACGACGGCGTGGCCCGCGGCCTCGCCGACATCCCGCTGCCGGTGCGGGCGGACGGCTCGCGCCCCATCGTGACGCCCGAACAGCAGCGCACGATCGACCGGATCGCGGAGAAGTACGCGCCCAACAACGACATCTCGGGAATGATTCGGGAACTGTGGGCGAACGGCGTGCATCCGGCCCAGATCGCCGAGAAGGCGGAGTTCTGGGTGCTGCCGACCGGCCAGACGGTGAGCGCCACCGGCCAGACGGTGCGCCAGGCGGTCAAGATCAGCGCCTGAACCGGGGAAGAGCCCTCGCCCTCACGGGGGCGCGGGACGTCGCCCGCTCCTGGACCGCCTTCGCGTGGGTGCAGCGCCGGACCGGCTCGCTCGCCCGGGCCTCGGCGACCGGCGCCGCGATCGATCCCTCAGGCATTGAAGGGCGCGTCGGCCATCGGGGCGGCGAGCCAGCCGTCCTGCCAGGCGCGGGCGGCCGGCGTGTCGCCGTCGAACGGATTGTCGATCGCCGTCCGGCCGTCGCCCCGGGCCGACCAGCCGAGCGCGTAGGCGACCAGCGCAAGACCCGAGGGCGGGCCGTCGACGACGGGGGCGAAGGACTGAATCCGGGGCATGGCCGACCTCATCCGTGTGAGGAGGCCATCGTGGCAAGAGCGGGACGGGGTCGCCTTGATCTGGATCAGATCGCCGGCGGGCGGGCCCTCAGTCGCGCGCCGGGGCCGGACGGGGCGCGTCCGCGGGTGCCGCCGCGGCAGCCTCGCCACGGACGAGCCGCTTCACCGTGCCCGACAGGACCGACGCGAGACAACGGCCGGCCGAGGCGGCGGACTTTTCGCAGCCTGCGGCCTTGCGCGCCTTCAGCTGCGCGACGAGGGCGTCCTCGAGATTGGTGAAGACCGGCATCGGCTGGCGTCCCCCCTGCTGGCGGCTTCAACGTTAACAGGCCGGACCCCGTCCGTGGAAGGGCCGGCGATTTCGTCATGCCAGATTTGCGCGCAGGAACTCGCGCGTGCGCCCGTTGGCGAGGTCGCAGGCGGCCGCGTCGTAATGCTCGCCGCCCGCGCGGCAGAAGGCGTGGTCCACGCCCGGATAGACGTGGACGGTCGCGAGCGCCACGCCGGCCATCCGCGACACGATCGCCGCCTGCGCGTCCGGCGGGACGAACTTGTCCTTCTCGGCCACGTGCATCAGGAGCGGCCGGGTGACCGCCATGCTCTCGTCGAGCATCCCCTCGATGCCGACGCCGTAGAAGCTGACGTTGCAGTCGGCGTCCGAGCGCGTCGCCATCAGATAGGCCATCCTGCCGCCGAGGCAGTAGCCGATCGTCCCCGCGCGCCCGGTCGTGCCCGGCATCGTGCGCAGATGGGCGAGGGTCGCGATCAGGTCGTCGACGCCTTTCGCCACGTCGAACCCGCCGAACAGCGCGAAGGCCTTCTTCCACTCCGCCTCGGTGCGGTCGGTGATGTCGACGCCCGGTTTCTGCCGCCAGAAGAGGTCGGGGCAGACGGCGACGTAGCCCTGCGCCGCGAGGCCGTCGCAGATGTCGCGCATCACGGCGTTCACCCCGAAGATCTCCTGGACGACGAGGAGCGCCGGGGCGGGCGCGTCGCCCGCGGGCCGCGCGACATAGGCCGAGAAGGAGCCGCCGTCGGCGGCGCGGATGGTCGTCGTGGTCATGGCACGGGCGTCCGTCGGTGGGTGGAGCGGAGGATCCGAGCATAGCACGGCGCCCGTCTGGCGGGACGGGATCGCCCGTGTTACGAACGGGGGATCCCGAGACCCGAGACGGCCCGCCATGCCCGCCCGCCCCCTCGTCGGCGTCCCCGCCTGCGCCCGCACCGTGAACGACTGGCCCGTCCACACCACGCTCGACAAATACGTGCGCGGCGTGGTCGACGGGGCCGGCGCGATGGCGATGCTGATCCCCGCACTCGGCGGGCTGGTCGATCCGGACGACCTCGCCGGGCGCCTCGACGGCCTGTTCCTGACAGGCAGCCCCTCGAACGTCGAGCCGCGGCAGTACGGCGGCGGGCCCGAACTCTCGGCGCCGCCGCACGACCCCATGCGCGACGACGCGGTCCTGCCGCTGATCCGCGCCTGCGTGCGGCGCGGGGTGCCGGTGTTCGGCGTGTGCCGCGGCCTGCAGGAGATGAACGTCGCCTTCGGCGGCACGCTGCACCCCCGGGTCCACGACGTTGCGGGCAAGCAGGACCACCGCGGCGGGCCGGGGACGACGGAGGAGAAGTATCGCCTCAAGCATTCCGTCCGCTTCACGCCGGGCGGGCTGATGGAGCGGATCGCCGGCACCTCCGAGGCGATGGTGAACTCGCTGCACGGCCAGGGCATCGACCGCCTCGCCCCCGGCCTCGTCGTCGAGGGCGAGGCGCCCGACGGCATCGTCGAGGCGGTGCGCGTGGCCGATGCGCCGGTCTTCGCGCTCACGGTCCAGTGGCACCCGGAATACAGGTTCTGGGAGGACCCGCTCTCGACCGCCCTGTTCCGGGCGTTCGGCGAGGCGGTGGCGGCGCGGGCGGCGAAGTCGCCCTCGCGCGTCGCGGCCTGAGGGGGGACGGCCGGGGCTCGGCGAAAGGGGCCCGGCGACCGGGTCCCGACCAACGGGGCGGGCCGGCGTCGTGCGATCGTCGCCGTTCCGTCGCACCGTCGCAACACGCGCGCGTCATCGTGCGGGACCGTTCTTGACGCCCGTGGGGAGATCCGCCCGATGCCGCATCCGCTCGATCCGTTCCTGTCGCTCTCGCGCCGGGGACTTCTGCGTGGAACCCTGTCGGTCGGGGCGATCGCCGCGCTGACCGGCACCACGGCCCGCGGCACCTGGGCTACGCCCGTGTTCGCCGCCTATCCCTTCACGCTGGGCGTCGCCTCGGGCGATCCGCTGCCCGACGGCGTCGTGATCTGGACCCGGCTGGCGCCCGAACCCCACGCCGGGGGCGGCCTGCCGGCGCAGGCGATCGAGGTCGGCTGGGAGGTGGCGGCCGACGACCGGTTCCGCACGCCCGTGGCCAAGGGCACGGCGCTGGCGCGGCCGGAACTCGGCCACGCCGTCCATGTGGAGGTCGTGGGGCTGGAGCCCGCGCGCCCCTACTGGTACCGCTTCCAGGTTGGGCGGGAGATCAGCGCCGTCGGCCGGACCCGGACCGCACCGACGCCCGACGCGACGCCCGACCGGGTCGCCTTCGCCAACGTCGGCTGCCAGCGCTACGAGGACGGCTTCTTCACCGCCTTCCGCCACCTGTCGCGGGAGGATCTGGATTTCGTGTTCCACTACGGCGACTACATCTACGAGTACCGGAACCGGCGCGGCGCCGCCCTGCCGGTGCGGGAGATCACCGGGCAGGAGATCCATACCGTCGTCGACTACCGCAACCGCTACGCCCTCTACCGTCTCGACCCGGACCTGCAGGCGGCGCACGCCGCCCACCCCTTCCTCGTCAGCTTCGACGACCACGAGGTCGACAACAACTGGGCGGGCGACGTCTCGGAGGAGGACGGCGGGCCGAACTTCCCGGTCGCCGTCCCACGGGAGATCTTCCTGCTGCGCCGGCAGATGGCCTTCCAGGCCTGGTACGAGCACATGCCCGTCCGCCGTGCCCAGCTTCCCCGCGGCCCGGACATGCTGGCCCACCGGCGGTTCGACTATGGCCGGCTCGTCTCGGTCAACGTGCTGGACACCCGCCAGCACCGCGACGACCAGCCCTGCGGCGACGGGACCCGCATCGGCTGCGCCGACCGGCTGAAGCCGGACGCGCAGATCCTGGGCGCCGCCCGGGAACGCTGGCTGATGGACGGGCTGGCGTCCGGCCGCGCGACGTGGAACGTGCTGGCCCAGCAGGTGATGATGATGCAGCGCCGGGTCGGCGAGGGGCCGGACTTCGGCTTCAGCATGGACAAGTGGGACGCCTATGCGGCCGCCCGCGGCCGTCTCTTGCGCTTCGTGCAGGAGAACCGGGTGCCGAACCTCGTCGTCCTCACCGGCGACGTGCACAACGCCTGGGCCGGCGACCTGAGGACGGACTTCGACGACGACCGCAGCCCCATCGTGGGGTCGGAGTTCGTCGCCACGTCCATCTCCACCGACGGCGACGGCGCGGAGAGCCGGGCGGACTGGGAGACGCTCCAGCGGCACAATCCGCACATGCGCTTCTTCAACAACCGCCGCGGCTACACCGTCCACGCCGCCAGCCGCGACCGGATGACGGCCGAGTTCCGGGTCGTCCCCTACGTCACCCGCCGCGATGCGCCGCTGGAGACGCGGGCGGCGTTCCTGGTCGAGGCCGGCCGCCCGGGCGTCCAGCGGGGCGGCTGAGGTCAGCCGATGCGCGCGGCGAGGCTCGGCACCCGGTCCGGCCACGGCCGCGCCCGGGCGTCGCGCATCGCCGCGTCGAAGAAGAGGACGAAGCGGTCGACGTGGTCGTCCGTTCCGATCGGATGCTGGCGCAGCCGCCAGCGGTTCGCCGGGCCGTCGTTCCGGTACAGCCCACCGGCGTTGTAGGCGGCGGCGACCAGGGGCGGGTCGAGGCGGGTGAGCCGCGCCTGCCGCCAGACGTAGCCGGCCCCCGCCCGGATCGAGACCTCGGGGTCGAGCAGGCGGTCGAGCGGGAGGGCGGGATCGCCCAGCACCTCGCGCGCGGTCGAGAGCAGCGTCTGGGTCAGGCCCCACGACACGCGGGCCGGCGTGCGCGACGGGTCGCGCAGGTCGCAGCCGGGCTCGTGCCGCCGCGCGTCCGGCCGCCCGCCGCTCTCGGCGCAGACGGTGGCGAGGACGAGTTCGACCGGCA
>CANGXM010000092.1 GCA_947457845.1 Rhodospirillales bacterium
GTGCCCAGCCAAAACCCGTCCCGCCAACCGCAAGCCCCCCATCTGGAAACCCGCGACGCGGCGGAAGGGCGAACTGCGCCCTCACAACCCAACGGAGAACAATCACCACGCCGAAGCGGGAACTTCAGGCCGATCGTGCATGATCAGGGTTAGTAAACCGTCACCGATTTCTGGTTTCGAGGACACCACGTCCGCGTGGCGGCGCAGTTGGACGCAGCGACGACGGCGGTCGGGTCCACTACCATGCTGCCATGTCCACGCGCCCCGACCTCGCCCGCACCGTCCTTCAGCAGTTAGCGGCCGAGATCCGCGCCGGCCGGCAGGTGGGGCGCATGCCGCACGTCGTCGGGCAGACGCTCATGGCGGTCCTCGCTGGCCTGGAGGGGGCCGATCGGGGCGACAACGGACAGTCCGACCCGGCATAGGCGAGACACGGGCCATCTGGCGACCCGCTGGAGCGAGAAAACGGTGACAGTTTATAATTTCCGCGTGATTAGTAAACCGTCACCGGTTTCCGTCCGAAGCGCCGAAGGGCCGCCCCGCGCACCCCCGTCGTGACGGAGGCGGCCGGACGGCCCTTCGCCTTCACCCATCCCGGCCTTGAGCGGAAGGGGCCGTGTCGTCGGCCTTACGCGGCCTTCAGCAGGCTGCGCAGCACGTACTGCAGGATGCCGCCGTGCTTGTAGTAGTCGACCTCGTCCAGCGTATCGATGCGGCAGAGGACCGGCACCCGGGCGACCGAGCCGTCGGCGCGGTGGATGGTCAGCTCCAGGTCCATCCGCGGCTTCAGCCCCGCCTCGACCCCGCTCACGTCGTAAAGCTCCGTCCCGTCGAGCCTGAGGCTCTTCCGGTCCGTGCCGTCCTTGAACTGCAGCGGCAGCACGCCCATGCCCACGAGGTTCGAGCGGTGGATACGCTCGAAGCTCTCCGCCACCACGGCCTTCACCCCGAGAAGGCGCGTGCCCTTGGCCGCCCAGTCGCGCGACGAGCCGGTGCCGTATTCCTTGCCGGCGATGATGACCAGCGGCACGCCGTCGGCCTGATAGCGCATGGAGGCGTCGTAGATCGGCAGCACGTCGCCCGTCGGCTGGTGCTTGGTGATGCCGCCCTCCACGCCCGGCACCATCTCGTTCTTGATGCGGATGTTGGCGAACGTGCCCCGCATCATGACCTCGTGGTTGCCGCGCCGCGCGCCGTAGGAATTGAAGTCGTCCGGACGCACCTGATACTGGAGCAGATACTCGCCCGCCGGCGCCGTCTTCTTGATGTTGCCGGCCGGCGAGATGTGGTCGGTGGTGATGCTGTCGCCCAGGATCGCCAGCGGACGGGCGAGCCGCACGTCGGAGACGGCGCCCGGCTCACGCGGCATGTCCTGGAAGATCGGCGGGTTGCGGACGTAGGTGGAGGTGTCGTCCCACTTGTAGGTCTGGCCCTCGGCGACCTTTACCGCCTGCCACTCGGCCGGGCCCAGGAACACGTTCGAATACCGGCTGCGGTACATCTCGGACGTGATCGCCGCGCGGATCGTGTCCTCGATCTCCTTCGACGTCGGCCAGATGTCCTTGAGATAGACGGGCTGGCCGTCCTTGCCGGTGCCGATCGGCTCGCTCGTGATGTCGATCGTCATCGAGCCGGCGAGCGCGTAGGCCACGCACAGCGGCGGCGAGGCGAGATAGTTCGCCCGCACGTGCGGGTTCACGCGGCCCTCGAAGTTGCGGTTGCCCGAGAGCACCGCCGCGGCCACGAGGTCGCCCTCCTCCACCGCCGCAGCGATCGGGTCCGGCAGCGGGCCGGAGTTGCCGATGCAGGTGGTGCAGCCGTAGCCGACGAGGTTGAAGCCGAGCGCGTCGAGGTAGGTCTGGAGGCCGGCGGCCTGGAGATAGTCGGTCACCACCTGCGAGCCGGGCGCCAGCGAGGTCTTCACCCACGGCTTGGTCTTCAGGCCGAGTTCCACCGCCTTCTTGGCGACGAGGCCGGCGCCGATCAGCACCGAGGGGTTGGAGGTGTTGGTGCAGGACGTGATGGCCGCGATCACCACGTCGCCGTGGGTGATCGAGTAGTCGGAACCCTTCACCGGCACCCGGGTCGAGAGCTTGTCGGCCGCGACCTTGAAGCTGCCGGCCATCTCCTGGGTGAAGGCCGGGGCGGCCTGGGAGAGCAGGACGCGGTCCTGCGGCCGGCGCGGGCCGGCGAGCGAGCTGTCGACCGTGCCGATGTCCAGTTCCAGCGAGTCGGTGAACACCGGGTCGGGCGAGTTGGCGTCGCGCCACATGCCCTGCGCCTTGGCATAGGCCTCCACCAGCGCCACGCGGTCTTCGTCGCGGCCGGTGAAGCGGAGATAGTTGATGGTCTCCGCGTCGATCGGGAAGATGCCGCAGGTCGCACCGTACTCCGGCGCCATGTTGGCGATGGTCGCCCGGTCGGCCAGGGTCATGTTGTCGAGGCCGGGGCCGTAGAACTCCACGAACTTGCCGACCACGCCCTTCTTGCGCAGCATCTGGGTGACGGTCAGCACGAGGTCGGTGGCGGTCGCCCCCTCCTTCAGCCGGCCGGTCAGCTTGAAGCCGACGACCTCGGGGATGAGCATGGACACCGGCTGGCCCAGCATGGCCGCCTCGGCCTCGATGCCGCCGACGCCCCAGCCCAGCACGCCCAGGCCGTTGATCATGGTGGTGTGGCTGTCGGTGCCCACCAGCGTGTCCGGATAGGCGACCGTCTTGCCGTTCTGGTCGGCGTCGGTCCACACCGTCTGCGCCAGGTACTCCAGGTTCACCTGGTGGCAGATGCCGGTGCCGGGCGGAACGACGCGGAAATTGTCGAACGCGCGCTGGCCCCAGCGCAGGAAGGCGTAGCGCTCGCCGTTGCGCTGGAACTCCAGGTCGACGTTCTGCTGGAACGACTTCGCCGTGCCGAAGGTGTCGACCATCACCGAATGGTCGATCACGAGGTCGACCGCCGAGAGCGGGTTGATCTTCTTGGGATCGCCGCCGAGCTTGATGATCGCCTCGCGCATCGCGGCGAGGTCCACGACCGCCGGGACGCCGGTGAAGTCCTGCATCAGCACCCGCGCCGGCCGATAGGCGATCTCGCGGTCGCTGCGCTTGTCCTTCAGCCAGAGCGCCACGGCCTTGACGTCGTCCACCGTCACCGACCGGTCGTCCTCGAAGCGGAGCAGGTTCTCCAGCAGGACCTTCATCGCGAAGGGCAGCCGCGAGACGTCGCCCAGGCCGGCGGCCTCGGCCGCCTTGATCGAGTAGTAGTCGTAGCTCTTCGATCCGACCGTGAGGGTGCGGCGGGTCTTGAGCGTGTCGTGGCCGGTGGTGGTGGTCATCGGCATTGCTCCGTCGGCGGCGGGGACCAGTTCGATGGGTTTTTATCTGGTCCGGGTGCCCGGCGCAAACGGCGCGCGGTGGTGCGGATCGACCCGGCGCGGGCGGACCGCCCATTGGTGCATCTTTGGGCTCATCGGTCCGGGCGGACGGTCACAGATTGGCCCGCACCGTCCCCAGCCCGCCGACGTCGTAGCCGCCCAGCGCCACCGCCTTTTCCGCCAGCGCGGGCGTGCGGGCGAAGGCCAGGAGGCGCTGGACCGGCGGCTCGAAATAGGCGCGCCGGCGCATGACGAGGTCGAAGCGCTCCTCGTGCAGCGCCACGAAGCCGAGGCCCGCCGCACGGGCCGCCGAGGCGACGCCGAAGGCCGCGTCCGCGGCACCCGTCGCCACCATCGCCGCCGCGTCGGAATGGGTGTGGGCGACGGGGCGGGTCCACGTCACCGCGTCGGGGGCGACCCCCGCCTTCGCCATCAGCGCCTCCAGCAACCCCTGCGACCCCGCCGTCGCCTGACGGCGCACGACCCGCCGGCCGGCGAGGTCGGCGACGCCGCCGAGGGCCGCGGGATTGCCGGCGGGCAGCAGCAGGCCCTGGGTCCGCCGCGCCCACTCGATCGCCACGAACCCGCGCGCGCCCGCCGCGACAAGGGCCGGGCCGTTCGTCTCCCCGCTGTCGGGATCGTGCAGGTGGAGGCCCGCGACCGCAGCCGCCCCGTCGAGCAGCCGCACGAGGCCCTCCCCGCTGCCCTGGGTCAGGAGCGCGAGTCCGCACCCGCTCTCCCGCACCGCCCAGTCGAGCAGCGGATCGTGGCTGCCGGCGCAGACGGGCGGCGGCTCGGGATGCGGTCCCGCCTCGAGTTGCCCGTCCAGCCAGGCCTCCAGCGCCCGGCGGGGAAACAGCAGCCGGCCGTCGATCCGCGCGACCGGGAGCCGGCGCTCCCCGACCAGCTGGAACAGCTTGCGCCGCGAGAGGCGCAGGAATTCGGCCGCCTCCTCGCTGGTCAGGACCGATTGCGCGCCCGGCGTTGCATCCTGCTGCATTCTGTCCCACATTCCTGCCGTTCAGAAACGACTGCACGGACCCTTTCCGAATCATGTCGAGCAGCGCCGACGCCCTGTCAACCGCGCTGTCCCTCGTGCTGGGCGCCGACCCGGGGCTGTGGGCCATCGTGGGGCTGTCGCTGTCCGTCAGCCTCGCCGCGGTGACGCTCGCGGCGCTGATCGGCCTGCCGCTGGGCGCCCTTGTGGCATTGGCGCGGTTCCCGGGCCGCGGCGCGGTGATCGTCGTCCTCAACGCCTTCATGGGGCTGCCGCCGGTCGTCGTGGGCCTTGTCGTCTATCTCTCCCTCTCCCGGGCGGGGCCGCTGGGGTCCTGGGGCCTGCTGTTCACGCCCACGGCCATGGTCGTCGCCCAGACGATCCTCGTGCTCCCCATCGTCGCGGCGCTCGCGCGCCAGACGGTTGAGGACCTGTGGGGCGAGTACGGCGAGCAGCTGCGTTCGCTGGGCGTCGGCACGGCGCGCGCGGTCCCCACCCTCCTGTGGGAGGGGCGGTTCGCGCTGGCGACCGCGTGCCTCGCGGGCTTCGGCCGGGCGAGTGCGGAGGTGGGGGCGGTGATGATCGTGGGCGGCAACATCGCCGGCGTCACCCGCACCATGACGACGGCCATCGCGCTGGAGACATCGAAGGGCGACCTGCCGCTCGCGCTGGCGCTGGGGATCGTGCTGCTGGCGGTGATCGCGGGCGTGAACGCGGTGGCGGCCGGGGTGTCCGCGGTCGGGCGGCGGACGGCGGGGGTGGGGTGATGGGGTGGCGCCGTTCGTGCGTCCTCGTCCTGAACGTGTCGAAGGACGGGGCGGCAGGACGGTCCCCGCCTTGACCCCCCTCGCCCTCCACGCCGTCACCTATGCGGCGGGCGGCGTCACGCTGCTCGACGACGTCACGCTCGCCCTCGCCCCGGGCCGGCGCACGGTCCTCGTCGGACCGAACGGCGCGGGGAAGAGCCTCCTGCTCCGCCTTCTGCACGGGCTGATACGCCCGACCGGGGGCCGCGTGGAGGGGGCGGGCGCCGGGCAGGCGATGGTGTTCCAGCGCCCCGTGCTGCTGCGGCGCACCGCGCTCGCCAATGTCGGCTATGCGCTCGCCGTGCGCGGCGTGGGGCGGGCCGAGCGCGAGATCCTGGCCCGGGCGGCGCTCGACCGCTTCGGCCTGGGGGCGCTGGCGGCCCGTCCGGCCCGCGTGCTCTCGGGTGGGGAGCAGCAGCGCCTCGCCATCGCCCGGGCCTGGGCGACGCGGCCCTCCGTCCTCCTGCTCGACGAACCCACCTCCGCCCTCGATCCCGCCGCGACCCGCGCGGTGGAGGCCGCGGTGCGGGAGATCCACGGCGACGGGGTCACCGTGGTCATGAGCACCCAGGACCTCGGCCAGGCCCGCCGGTTGGCCGAGGAGCTGGTCGTCCTCCACCGCGGGCGTGTCGCGGATTCAGGACCAGCCGCGCGCGTCTTCGCCGAACCCGCCGATGCCACCGTCGCCGCCTTCCTCGCCGGCGACCTCGTCGACTGACCCCGAAGGAGAGAGATCCGCCATGCTCCGCCGTCACCTTTTCGCCGCCGCCCTCCTCCTCGCCGCCCTTCCGGCGGCGGCGCAGGATCGCTTCATCGTCATGTCGTCCACCACCTCGACCGAGCAGTCGGGCCTGTTCGCCCACCTGCTGCCGGCCTTCGCCGCGAAGACGGGCATCCAGGTGCGCGTGGTGGCCCAGGGCACGGGCCAGGCGATCCAGACGGGCGCACGGGGCGACGCCGACGTGACGTTCGTCCACGACCGGGAGGCGGAGTTGAAGGCCGTCGCCGCCGGCGACTTCATCGAACGGCGCGAGGTCATGTTCAACGACTTCGTGATCGTCGGCCCCAAGGCCGACCCGGCGAAGATCGCGGGACAGAAGGACGTGGCGGCGGCGCTCAGGGCCATCGCGGCGGCGCGGGCGCCCTTCGTCTCCCGCGGGGACCGGTCGGGCACCCACGCGGCCGAACTCCGGCTGTGGAAGGAGGCCGGGATCGACATCGACACGGCCAAGGGCCCCTGGTACCGCGAGACGGGATCAGGCATGGGCCCGGCGCTCAACACCGCATCCGCGTCCGACGCCTATCTGCTGGCCGACCGGGGGACGTGGATCTCGTTCCGGAACCGCGGCACGCTCGACATCCTGTCGGAGGGCGACGTGCGGCTGTTCAACCAGTACGGGGTGATGATCCCGAACCCGGCGCGCCACCCGCACGTGAAGCGCGACATGGCGATGGCCTTCGTCGAATGGGTGACGAGCCCCGAGGGGCAGGCGACGATCGCGTCCTACCGGATCGAGGGCCAGCAACTCTTCTTCCCGAACTTCGGCCGGTCGGGGTCGTGATCCGCGCGGCCTCCTGACAGGTGGCTGTCAGGAGGCCTCTGCGATGCTTCCTCCCGTGCCGCCGTGGCACGATGAATGCGAGAGGACATCGCCATGACCACCGAGACCCGCCACTCCGTCGCCGTCTGGTTCGAACTGCCGGCGACGGACTTCGACCGTTCCTGCGCCTTCTGGCAGGCGGTGATGGGCACGACCCTGAAGGGCGAAACGATGGGTCCGATGCGGATGGCGGTGTTCCCCTACGAGAAGCCGAACATCTCCGGCGCGGTGATCGCCGGCCCCGGCTACCGGCCGGGCGCCGAGGGGCCGGTCGTCTACGTGAACGTCGACGCCATCGGCCTCGACGTCGCGGTCGAGCGGGTGAAGGCGGCCGGCGGCCGGATCGCCACCCCGCGGGTCGACCTGCCCGGCGGGATGGGGTCGTTCGTCCACGTGATCGACACCGAGGGCAACCGGGTGGGGCTGCACGCGGCGTGAGGCGGGGGCGTCCTTTCTGCTGCAGCCCCCTCTCCCCCGCCCCCTCTCCCCGGGGGGGAGAGGGGAGTGAGCTTCAAACGCCGTCCCCTCTCCCCCCCGGGGAGAGGGACAGGGTGAGGGGGCTGGAGCAGGCCGACGCCTTCAGGCACGCTTCCTGACCGACCCATGCCCAAACGCCGCGCCGACCGCCTGTTCGACATCATCCAGATCCTGCGCACGGGCGGTCTCGTGACCGCCCGTACGCTCGGTGACCGGCTGGAGGTGTCCGAGCGCACGGTCTATCGCGACGTGGCCGACCTGATGGCGTCCGGCGTCCCCATCGAGGGGGCCGCGGGCGCCGGCTACATCCTGCGCCCCGGCTACGAGCTTCCGCCCCTCATGTTCGACCGGCGCGAGATCACCGCCCTCGTGCTGGGGGCGCGGATGGTGGCCGCCTGGGGCGGGACGGAGGCGGCGGAGGGCGCGCGCCTCGCGCTGGCCAAGATCGAGACGGTGCTGACGCCGGCACTGCGCCGCCATGTCGACGGCACGCGGCTCTACGCCCCGGACATCGGGCCGGACGACGGGGTCCGCGCGCGGCTCGACCTGCTGGCGGGCGCGGTGGACGCGCGCCGGATCGTGGCCGGGCGCTACGTCCGCGACGACGGAGTGGCGGCGGACCGGCGGATCTGGCCGCTGGGACTGTATTTCTGGGGGCGGGTCTGGACGCTGGCGGGTTGGTGCGAGCTGCGCGCGGACTTCCGCAGCTTTCGTGTCGACCGGTTCGAGACCCTGGCCGAGGCGGGCGACGCCTATCCCGACGTGGCCGGCCGGCGGCTCGCGGACTGTCTGGAGGCGGTGAGGCCGCGCGCCGGGTGACGCGCGGCCCCGGCGGCCTCAGCCGAGGCGGCGGACGGCGAGGACGGCGTTCCCGCGGGCGATCACGGCGTCGAGCGGCTCCTCGGTCACGGCGAGCCAATGGCCGTTGGCGTGGATCAGGTCCGTCTCCGTCGCCATCAGCCCGACATGGCCGGGGAAGAAGACGAGATCGCCCCGCCGGTACGCGACCGCGGGTCCCTGGGCGACGAGCATGCCGACCTCGTCCCGCTGCATGTCGCTGTCGCGCGGGCACGGAATGCCGCAGGCCGACACCGCCAGCTGCGCGAGGCCGGAACAGTCGATCCCGAGCGAGGAGCGCCCGCCCCAGAGATAGGGCGTGCCCAGATGCCGGCGGGCGACGTCGACGGGGTCCGCCTCCCGGTGGTCGGCCGGGCCGCAGTGGCGGGCGAAGACGAAGCCGCCCCGGTCGAGCCGCAGCCAGTCGCCCGCCGCGCCGGCGACCGTCAGGCGCGACCGCATCGGCAGGACGTCCAGCACCGGCGACTTCAGGTCGGCGGCGGCGAAGCGATAGGTGCGCGGCACCGTCACGACGTGCGTCGCCGAGGCGGAGGGCGCGGCGAGGTGCGCGGCGGGAACGTGGCCGACATAGCCGTCCGCCGCCCCCTGCCCCCAGGCCCAGCCGCCGGCCTCGTCGTAGACGGTGAAGTCCTCGCCGTGGAGCAGCTGGCTGGACTGGCGCGCGGCGTCGTCCGGCGCCTCGCGCATCGTCACGGTCCCGCGCGCGGCCGTGCGGAGGACCCCCTCGGCATAGCGCGGTGCCGCGACGCGGTCGCGCAGCCCGACGGCCGCGACGTCCGCGCGCCAGGGGTTGCGGCGGGGGTCCGGCGGGGTCATTCGCCGCCGCCGAACCGGCGGGCGATCACCGCATGGACCGCGCGCAGGGCCAGCGCCTCGCCGCCCTCGGGCCGGCCGGGGCGGGCCGAGAAGTTCCAGGCGCTGAGGTCGAAGTGCGCCCAGGGAATGCCCGGCTCCACGAACGCCTCGAGGAAGAGGCCGGCGACGATCGCCCCGGCGAAGCCGCCCGAGGCGACGTTGCCGATGTCGGCCACCTTGCTGTCGAGACCCTTGCGGTAGGGCTGGTGCAGCGGCAGGCGCCAGACCGGGTCGCAAACCGCGCGACCGGCCGCGGCCAGCTCGTCCGCCAGCGCATCGTCGTTGGAGAACATCGCCGGGATGTCCGGCCCCAGCGCGACGCGGGCGGCGCCCGTCAGCGTCGAGAAGTCGACGAGCAGCGCGGGTTTCTCGCGGCACGCCTCGGCCAGCGCGTCGCAGAGGATGAGGCGGCCCTCGGCGTCGGTGTTGCCGACCTCCACCGTCAGCCCCTTGCGCGTGCGCAGCACGTCCAGCGGGCGGAAGGCGTCGCCCGAGACCATGTTCTCCACCGCCGGCACCAGCACCCGGAGGCGCACCGGCAGGCCTGCGGCCATGATCATGTGGGCGAGGCCCAGCGCGTGCGCCCCCCCGCCCATGTCCTTCTTCATCAAGAGCATGCCCGACGAGGGCTTGATGTCGAGGCCGCCCGAATCGAAGCAGACCCCCTTGCCGACGATCGTGACCTTCGGGTGGCTCTTCTTGCCCCACGTCAGGTCGATCAGCCGCGGCGCCCGGACCGAGGCCCGGCCGACCGCGTGGATCGCGGGATAGCCGGCCTCGATCAGCTCGTCGCCGACGATCACGCGGCACTTCGCCTTGTGCCGGCGGGCCAGCTTCTCGGCCGCATCGGCCAGTTCCGCGGGCCCCAGGTCGTTGGCGGGCAGGTTGACCAGGTCGCGGACGAGATAGATCGCCTCCGCCGTGCGCTGGACCGCCGGGCGGTCGGCGGCGTCCGGCCACACGAGGCGGGCGGGCGCCCGTCCGGCGGACTTCTTGTAGCGGGTGAACGCATAGGATCCGAGCGCCCAGCCGAGCGCCGCGTTGTGGGCCGCCGTGGCGTCGAGATGCCCGTCGACGCGATAGGCGCCGTCGGGCAGCGACCGTGGCAGGGCGCCGAAGGCGAAGGGATCGATCGTCGCCTCGGTGCCGACCAGCACCATCTCCAGCGAGCCGCGCTCGGACGGCACGAGGCAGGTGCTTCCCGGATCGGCGCGGAAGGCGCCGGCCTTGACCCAGGTGCTCCGCCTGAGCGGCTGTTCGGCCAGCCAGGCGTCGAACTGGCCCTTGTGGACCGGGATGAGGGAAACGGCGTCGCGGACGGGATCGATCAGGGTCGCGGGCACGGGCGGGCGTTCCCTCGGCGGTTTGCGGGTGGGGCTACGCGCTACCACCCGTCGCCCGACGACGCAAGCGAGGGCCGCGCGGAGGATAGCGGAGGACCGCGGCGGGCCGCTGCCGGTCTACTGCGTCCGGCGGTCGGCTTCCGCGTCGAGCATGACGAGGCCGGGCAGGTCCACGTCGCGGTAGTAGCGAAGCGCGCCCGGATGCAGCGGAACCGTCAGCCCCGTCAGCGCCGCGGGCAGCACGATGCTGCGGCCGCGCGGGTGGCCCGCGTCCAGCACCTTTCGGCTGTTGGGGTGCCACAGCGCGCGGGTGATGCCGTAGACCACCTCGTCCGACGTGTCGGCGTCGACCAGCCAGAGCGCCCCCACCCCGACGGCCGCCGTCTCGGGCACGCCGGCATAGGTGCCGGCGGCGACGGTGGTCTCGGAGAGGGCGGGCAGCCCGTGGGCGAGACCGTTCGCCACCGGGGCGGTGACCGGCACGAGGCGGATCGGCATCCGCTCGGCCAGTTCGGCGATCATGCCGACCGGCGTGCCGCCGATCATGGCGAAGGCGTCGATCGTGCCGGCGGCGAGCTGTTCCGCCGCCGCCCTCAGGCGCAGCGGGATCATCGCGACATCGCTCTCGCCGAGGCCGTGGGCGGCGAGGAGCGCGCGGACGGTCAGCCGCGTGCCCGATCCCTCCTCCCCCGGGGACAGGCGCTGGCCGCGCAGATCCTCGATCGTGGCGATGGGCGACTCCGCCCGGACGACGACGTGCACCGCCTCCAGATAGAGGGCCGCGATGGCGCGCAGGTCGCCCAGCGGGTCCTTGCCGGCGAAGGGACCGGTGCCGGTCAGCGCCCAATGGGCGACGTCGGCCTGAACCAGCGCCGACTCGACGCCGTTGGCGCGGATCAGCGCGACGTTGTCGGCGGAGCCGCCGCTGGCCTGGGCGACCGCGATCATGCCCGCCACGCCACAGCTTCCGCCGCGGTCGCAGGGCCGCGCACCGGGCGGCGCGCTGATCACCTTCGCCAGAAGGTCGCCGACCGGGAAGTAGGTCGCGCCGATCGGGCCCGTGGCGATGCGGAAGAACTGGAGGCCGGGGGCCGGCGCCTGGGCGACGGCACCGCCGGCACCCAGAAGTGCCGCGGCCGCGGCTCCGCCCCCCAGCGCCAGCAGCCGGCGTCGGTCGAGGTGGTCGGCGGCGCCACGGGGCCGCGCGGAACGGACGCCGGTCATCGGGGGCGGACCCGTCGGATGGGATCGGATTCCGTAATGTACGCCCGGCAGTCGGAAAAATTCACGCCCGCCACCAAAGAAATGAGCGGATCGGAACGGGTGTGTGATCGCGGCCACAGGGCGGGGGTGGTGCGGTGGGCGCGGCGCCGCCGTCCGGCCGATTGACAGCCGGCAGACCGGCTAGTAGTTTCATGTGCAACCATTTTGACGAGGGAGGAAGCCATGGCCGGTGCGAACCACATCTCGTTCCCGCGGGTGGAAGGGCGCGCCTCGCGGCAGGCGCACGCGGACCTGCCGGAGGGGACGTTCGAGCGGGAGCTGGGCAAGGACGGGTTCTTCGGCCCGGCGACGATGATGTACCACACGCACGCGCCGACCGGCTGGACCAGCTGGACCGGCCCGCTGCGCCCCCGCGCCTTCGACCTGACGACGCTGGGCCCGCCCGCCGGCACCGTGTGGGACGCGCCGGTGGTGCTGCACAACGCGGCGGTGAAGATGCGGTTCTGGCGCCTGTCGTCGAAGATGGACCATCTGGTCCGCAACGCCGACGGCGACGAGATCCTGTTCGTCCACCGCGGGTCGGGGCATCTGTTCTGCGACTACGGCCACCTGGAGATCCGGCAGGGCGACTATGTGGTCCTGCCCCGCTCCACCATGTGGCGGATCGAGCCGACGGACCCGATCGCCATGGTGCTGTTCGAGGCGACCGGCGGCACGGTGAAGACGCCCGACCGCGGCATGGTCGGCCGGCACGCGGTCTATGACGAGGCGATCCTCGACACGCCGCGCATCGACGACGCCTTCCTCGGCCAGCAGGGCGAGTTCGAGACGCAGGTCCACATCCGCCGCCGGGGTGCCGTCTCCACCGTCGTCTATCCGTTCAATCCGCTGGACGCGGTCGGCTGGCACGGGGATCTGTGCCCGGTGCGCCTCAACGTGAAGGACATCCGGCCGCTGGCGTCCCACCGCTATCATCTGCCGCCGTCGGCGCACACGACCTGGGTCGCCCCGCGGTTCGTGATCTGCACCTTCACGCCGCGCCCGTTCGAGACCGATCCGGGCGCGATCAAGGTTCCTTTCTATCACAACAACGACGACTTCGACGAAGTCATCTTCTACCATGACGGGGACTTCTTCTCCCGCGACAACATCCATCCCGGGATGGTCACGTGGCACCCCTGCGGCTTCACCCACGGCCCGCACCCCAAGGCGGTCGGCCGGATGTTCGAGCAGCCCAAGCCGATGACCGACGAGTACGCGGTCATGCTCGACACGCGCGACGGGCTGGAGATGGGCGAGGGGGCGACGGCGACGGAGTTCGCGCCCTATGCCGACAGCTGGAAGGCGAAGGACGGCCCGGTGAAGCCGCCCCGCCCGAAGCGGGCCGCCGAGTGAGGACCCCGTGAAGCTCGCCACCCTGGACGCCGGCGGACGGGACGGGCAGCTCGTCCTCGTCTCCTCCGACCTCACCCGCTGCGCGCCGGCCGACGGCATCGCCGGCACGCTGCAACAGGCGCTCGACGACTGGAAGGCGACCGAACCCCGGCTCCGTGCCCGCTGGGCGCAGCTCGAGAAGCGGGAGCTTCCCGGCCTACCGTTCGACGAGGCGCGCTGCCTCTCCCCCCTGCCCCGCGCCTACCAGTGGGCGGACGGATCGGCGTACGTGAACCACGTTGAGCTGGTGCGGAAGGCCCGCGGGGCGGAACTCCCGCCCAGCTTCTGGACCGAGCCGCTGATGTACCAGGGGGGGTCGGACAGCTTCCTCGGCCCCCGCGCGCCCATCGTCATGGCGCTCGACGAGCCCTGGGGCATCGACTTCGAGGCCGAGGTGGCGGTGATCGTCGACGACGTGCCGATGGGCGTCTCGGCCGAGAGCGCGCGCTGGCACGTGAAGCTGGTGATGCTGGTCAACGACGTTTCGCTGCGCGGCCTGATCCCGGGGGAACTCGCCAAGGGGTTCGGCTTCTTCCAGTCGAAGCCGTCGTCCGCCTTCTCGCCGGTCGCCGTCACGCCCGACGCGCTGGGCGACGCCTGGGCGGGCGACATGCTGCACGGGCCGCTCCTGTCGTCGGTGAACGGAAAGCCGTTCGGCCGGCCGGACGCGGGCACCGACATGACGTTCGACTTCGGCCGCCTGATCGCCCACGCGGCGATGACCCGGCCGCTGGCCGCGGGCACGATCATCGGCTCGGGCACGGTTTCCAACCTCGACCCGGACGGCGGCCCGGGCCGCCCGATCGCGGAGGGCGGTGCGGGCTATTCCTGCATCGCCGAGCAGCGGACGGTCGAGACGATCCGCGACGGCGGGCCGAGGACGCCGTTCCTGCGCTTCGGCGACCGGGTGCGGATCGAGATGCGGGACGGGGCCGGGCGGTCGATCTTCGGCGCGATCGAGCAGACGGTCAGGAAGGGGTAGGGGGAGGGCCGGTTTCGGCCTGCTCCCGAGAGGCCCTCTCGCTGGCTTCCCCCCGGTCCGGTGGGGAGGGGACGCCCCTGAACAGGCAAAAAAAATAGGCGGTGGCGACCGAAGTCGCCACCGCCCACGAGCGTGCCGGACGGTCCCGAGGGACCGTCCGATCCGATCAGAACGACACCTGCGTGCGGAGCACGAAGATGTTGCCGCTGTAGTCGCGACCACCGGCTTCGTTGTTGTCGAAGTTGTAGTTCACGTACTCCGGACGCAGGGTCAGACCCGGGGCCACCGTGTAGGCGGCGCCGAGGCCCCAAGCCGTCGTCTCGTGATCGCCGGCGAGCGTGGTCGAGCCCGGGCCCGTGTAACGGCCCCAGTTCGCGCCGATCGTCAGCTCGGGCA
>CANGXM010000093.1 GCA_947457845.1 Rhodospirillales bacterium
CCCAGCAGGCCGCCGCGCCGGCCGCCGCCGATCCCGCTCCGCGGGCCGGCGCCCGCTTCGCCTGGCCCGTCCGCGGCCGCATCGTCTCCGACTTCGGACCGAAACCCGGGAACCTCTTCAACGACGGCATCAACATCGCCGCAGCGAAGGGAACGCCGGTGACCGCGGCCGACAACGGCGTGGTGGCCGAGGTGACGAACGAGCTGGCCGGTTTCGGCAACCTCGTGCTGATCCGCCACGCCGACGGGTGGATGACGATCTACGCCCACCTCGACGAGGTCTCGGTCGCCCGCAACGCGCGGGTCACCCGGGGCCAGAGAATCGGCACCGTCGGCGAGACCGGTTCCGTGACCGAGCCGCAGCTGCACTTCGAGGTGCTGCGCCAGAGCCGGCGCGTGAACCCGATCGAGCACCTCGACCCCGACCGCCGGGGCTGATGCCGTCAGAGGCGGCGCAGGAAGCTGTCCGGGTCGGAGAGGAAGGCGCGGGTGAGCCGCACGTGCTCGACCTCGTCCCACGGCGTCTGCGTCGGGCCGTCGGGTTCGAGCACGAGGATGCGCGCGCCGGGGATCGCCATCAGCACGGGCGAATGGGTGGACAGCACGAACTGCGCACCGTGGGCCACCATGTCGCCGATCAGGGCGATGAGGCCGAGGATGCGCGTCGGCGAGAGCGGGGTCTCCGGCTCGTCCAGGAGATAGAGGCCGGGGCTCCGGATCCGATGCCGCAGGAGCTTGAGGAACCGTTCGCCGTGGGACCGCCCCTCCGGGGCATCGCCATAGGCGTCCGCGATGACGCTGGCCTGGCCCTCCAGCATGGTGGCGACCATCCTTTGCTGCGGCGTGGTGTCGCCGAGCGCCCCGCGAACCGCGACCGCCTCGGCGCGGAAATCGACCATCGCCTGTTCCATCCGCCGCGCGAAACCGAGCGCGTCCTCGGCGCGGAAGAAGAGGCGCGTGGCGGGATGCCGTCGGCGGATGAAGCGGAAGGCCCCGGCGAGCGTGCGCGATCCGTCGAGCGACGGATCGGCGACGAGGTCGCGGCTGCCGGCGGCCATCGCCTTCATTCCGATTCCGATCGCCTCGAGCAGCGTCGACTTTCCGCTGCCGTTCTCGCCCACGAGCACCGTGACCGGCGTGGTGAAGGCGATCCGCTCCAGCCGGGCGAAGGCCGGTACGGTCCACGGAAATCCCTCCGTCGGGCTGGCGTCCGGCCGCCGGATCATCTCGGTCAGGAACACAGGCCCAGCCTCCGGCGGATCGTTCGTGCGGTCAACACGCTGGCGCGGGCCGACGCCCGGGGCTAGGAAGGCCCGGTCACCGCCCGATGCCGAGACGACGCCCATGATCCCGCGCTACAGCCGCCCCGAGATGGCCCGCATCTGGGAGCCCGAGAACCGCTATCGGATCTGGATGGCGATCGAGGCCCACGCCTGCGAGGCGATGGAGGAGCTGGGCGTCATCCCGCGCGGGGTGGCCGACGCGATCTGGACCCGCGGGCGGTTCGAGATCGACCGCATCGACGCCATCGAGCGGGAGACCCGGCACGACGTCATCGCCTTCCTCACGAACCTCGCCGAACACGTCGGCCCGGAGGCCCGGTTCGTCCACCAGGGCATGACCTCGTCCGACGTGCTGGACACCTGCCTTGCGGTGCAGCTGACCCAGGCGGCCGACCTCCTGATCGCGGACGTCGACGGCCTCCTCGCCGCGCTCGAACGCCGGGCGAACGAGTTCCGGCACACCCCGACGATCGGGCGCAGCCACGGCATCCACGCCGAGCCGACGACCTTCGGGCTCAAGCTGGCGGGCCACCATGCGGCCTTCCGGCGCGCCCGCCGCCGGCTGGTCACGGCGCGGGAGGAGGTGGCGACCTGCGCCATCTCCGGTCCGGTCGGCACCTTCGCATCGGTCGACCCGCATGTGGAGGCGCACGTCGCGCGCAAGCTCGGCTTGGCGGTGGAGCCGGTCTCGACCCAGGTGATCCCGCGCGACCGGCACGCCGCCTTCTTCGCCGCGCTGGGCGTCGTGGCGTCGAGCCTCGAGAACCTCGCCGTCGAGGTGCGCCACCTCCAGCGGACGGAGGTGCGGGAGGCGGAGGAGTTCTTCCACCAGGGCCAGAAGGGCTCGTCGGCGATGCCGCACAAGCGCAACCCGGTGCTGTCGGAGAACCTGACCGGGCTGGCGCGGGTGGTGCGCGCCGCCGTGGTGCCGGCGCTGGAGAACGTGGCGCTGTGGCACGAGCGCGACATCAGCCATTCGTCGGTGGAGCGGGTGATCGGGCCGGACGCGACCATCGCGCTCGATTTCGCGCTGGCGCGCGCGACCGGCCTGATCGACCGGCTCCTCGTCTATCCGGAGCGGATGAAGGCCAACCTCGACGCGCTGGGCGGCCTTCCGTTCTCGCAGCGGGTTCTGCTGGCGCTCACCCAGGCCGGGATGAGCCGCGAGGGCGCCTATTCGGCCGTCCAGCGGAACGCGATGGCGGTCTGGCACGAGGGCGGACAGTTCCTTGACCGCCTCGCCGCCGACCCGGAGGTGACGGCGCACCTCCCGGTCGAACGGCTGCGCCCGCTGTTCGAACTCGGCTACTACACCAAGCACGTGGACACGATCTTCGCGCGGGTGTTCGGCGAAGGGTGAGGGGCCGGCGCGGCCCCCCGCCGCGTCACTGGTTCATGATCTGGACCTTGGCCTCGCCCAGAAGACGCTCGGCCTCGCGCTCGATCTGGTGGGTCGAGACGGCCACGCCCTTGCCCGACAGGTCGGTGTGGACCTTGCGGACGATGTCGTCGACGCCGGCTTCCTCGAAGTCGGCCGAGACCACCTGCTTGGCGTAGGTCTCGGCGTCCTCGGCCGACATCTTCATCTGCGCCGCGGCCCAGAGGCCGAGGAGCTTCGCCCGGCGGGCGTTCACCCGGAACTGGAGGTCCTGGTCGTGCTTGAACTTGTTCTCGAAGGCCTGCTGGCGGTCGTCGAAGGTCGTCATCGGGGCGTCCCTGCTGGGGCGCGGGCCGGGCCGCGCGGTCGCCTTCCATATAGCCCACCCGGGCATGGGCCGGAAGGCACCACCCCGGGACGCGATGCCGCGACGCCCCCCGCGATTGTGCCGACCGCCCGCACTTGCTATATGCGGTAAGGCGATTTCCCAGGGCGGGCGTCCCGTGCCCGTTCCTGTCAGCCTGGAAGCCAAGATGACGAGACGCCGCCGGATCTACGAGGGCAAGGCGAAGGTCCTGTTCGAAGGACCGGAGCCCGGTACCCTCGTGCAGTACTTCAAGGACGACGCCACGGCGTTCAACAACCAGAAGAAGGGCGTCATCACCGGCAAGGGCGTCCTCAACAACCGGATCTCGGAATATCTGATGGTCCGGCTGGGCGAGATGGGGATTCCCACCCACTTCGTGCGCCGGTTGAACATGCGCGAGCAACTCGTGCGCGAGGTGGAGATCATCCCGATCGAGGTGGTCTGCCGCAACGTCGCTGCCGGCTCGCTTTCGAAGCGGTTCGGCATCGCCGAGGGGACGCAGCTTCCACGCTCGATCCTCGAGTTCTACTACAAATCCGACGAACTCGGCGACCCGATGGTCACCGAGGAGCACATCACCGCCTTCGGCTGGGCGGATACCCAGGACATGGACGACATGATCTCCATGACCCTGCGCATCAACGACTACCTGTCGGGCCTCTTCCTCGGCATCGGCCTCAAGCTCGTCGACTTCAAGGTCGAGTACGGGCGGCTGTGGGAGGACGAGCAGATGCGCATCGTGCTCGCCGACGAGATCAGCCCGGACAACTGCCGCCTCTGGGACTCGAAGACGAACGAGAAGCTCGACAAGGACCGGTTCCGCCAGGATCTCGGCAAGGTCGAGGAGGCGTACCAGGAAGTGGCGCGCCGCCTCGGCATCCTTCCCGAGGGCGGGCCCGCGGACGTCTCGGGCCCGAAGGTGATGCAATGAAGGCGAGGGTCACCGTCACGCTGAAGCGCGGCGTCCTCGACCCGCAGGGCAAGGCGATCGGCAACGCGCTCCACGGCCTCGGTTTTCCCCAGGTGGGCGAGGTGCGGGCCGGCAAGGTGATCGAGCTCGATCTCGCCGAGACCGACCACGAGAAGGCACGTGCGGCCGTCGAGGAGATGTGCCGCAAGCTGCTGGCGAACCTCGTCGTCGAGGACTACGCGATCGAGATCGCCTGACCCGTCCGGGTCACATCAGCCCCTTCGCCTTGAAACTGACCTGCCGGCCCTTGCCCACGATCAGATGGTCGTGGACCGTGATGCCGAGCGTCTGGCACGCCGCGACGATCTCCTTCGTCAGGTCGATGTCGGCGCGACTCGGCTCCGGGTCGCCGGACGGATGGTTGTGGACGAGGATGACGGCCGATGCGCCCAGTTCCAGCGCCCGGCGCACCACCTCCCGCGGATAGGCGGCCGTATGGTCGACGGTGCCGCGGTGCTGCACCTCGTCCGCAAGGAGCTTGTTCTTCCGGTCGAGGAAGAGCAGGCGGAACTGCTCCACCGGCTCGTGCGCCATCGCCCGCTCGACGTACTCGACGAGCCGCGCCCAGGAACTGAGCACCGGCTGGTCCTTCAGCTGGCGCCAGTGCATCCGCCGCGAGACGGCGGCGACGACCGAGACGGTGGTGGCGGCCGTCTCCCCGAGCCCGCCGCGGCGGACGAGTTCCGCGGGGGAGGCGTTGACCACGGCCCAGAGGCTCCCGAATTCCTTGAGAAGCGCCTTGGCCACGGGCTTCACGTCGCGTCGGGGGATCGCGGAGAAGAGCAGGAGTTCCAGCAGCTCGTAGTCCTGAAGCGCGTCGCCCCCCGCCTCCAGGAACCGGCCGCGCAACCTTTCGCGGTGCCCCAGCCAGTGTGGAGCCTCCTCCTCGCCGTCACGAAGACCGCCGTCGCCCACCGATCGCCTCCCCACGCCACAACCCTGAATATAGGACGGCGCGACCGGCAGTGTCAGTCCGTCCGGTATGGCGGCTTGGCGTGGCCGGCGGGCGAGAGGGTGAAGACCTCGCAGCCAAGGTCCGTCACGCCGACCGTGTGCTCGAACTGGGCCGAGAGGCTGCCGTCGCGGGTGACGGCGGTCCAGCCGTCCGCGAGCACCGTCACCTCGCGCCGGCCGGCGTTGATCATCGGTTCGACCGTGAAGACCATCCCGGGTTCGAGAACGAGGCCGCGCCCCGGCGTCCCGTGATGCAGGACGGTCGGCGGCTGGTGGAAGGCGCGGCCAATCCCATGGCCGCAGAACTCCCGCACGACGCTGTATCGCCGCGCCTCGGCGATCGACTGGATCGCCCACCCAACGTCGCCGAGCGTCGCCCCGGGCCGGACGGTCGCGATGCCGGCGAGCATCGCAGCGTGGGTCGTGTCGATCAGCCGGGCCGCCGCACCCGAGCACCCGCCGACGACGAACATGCGACTCGTGTCGCCGTACCAGCCATCGAGGATGGCGGTGACGTCGATGTTGAGGGTGTCGCCCATCTCCAGCCGTCGGTCGCCCGGGATGCCGTGGCAGACGACGCTGTTGAGCGAGATGCAGGTCGCCTTGGGAAAGCCGCGGTAGCCGAGCGGGGCGGGCAGGGCGCCGTGACCCCGGATGAACGCCTCGCACAGCCGGTCGAGATCGGCGGTCGTGACGCCCGGGAGGACGTAGGGCGTGACCATGTCGAGCGTGGCCGCCGCAAGCCGGCCCGCGGCGCGCAGGCCGGCGAACGCCTCGGGCCCGTGGAGGGGAACCTTCTCGGCGCGCAGGCGTGCGGAGCCGGTCACGCGGCGCGGTCCGCGACGGCCGGCAGGGTGACCGGGAGGGGACGGTCGAGGACGATCGCGTCGGTCGTTACCGCGCAGGCGAGGCAGATCGCCTCCACCCCCGCCGCCGTCGCCCGGGCGAGGCCGGTGGCGTAGGCGGGATCGATGTCGGCGGCGACGGCGAACCGATTGCAGTCCTCGCGCTGGACGACGTAGAGCATGACCGCACGCGCGCCTGTGGCCACCATCGCCGCGAGTTCACCGAGATGCTTGGCGCCGCGGGCCGTGACGCAGTCCGGGAATTCCGCGACGGTGGACGCACCCCGCCGCAGGTGGACGTTCTTCACCTCGACGTAGGCGGGCGGCCTGCCATCGGCTTCCAGCAACAGGTCGATGCGGGAGTTCGCGCCGTAGCGGACCTCCCGCCGGACCGTCGGATAGCCGGCGAGCGCCGGGATCCGCCCGTCCGCGATCGCCTCGGCCGCGATCCGGTTCGGATGGCCCGTGTTGATGCCGACGAGGCCGCCGCCCTGCTCGGCCGGCGCCCGGACGATCTCAAGCGTCCACGCCAGCTTCCGCCCGGCGCCAGGAGCCGGCGAGACCCACACGTCCGAGCCGGGCGCGTCGAGCCCCGTCATCGCGCCCGGATTCGGGCAGTGCACGGTCACCGGGCCGACGCCCGCGAGATCGACGTCGGCAAGGAACCGCTTGTAACGACGCAGCAGGCGTCCGTGGTGGAGGGGGGCGGGAAAGCGCATCCCCGGAACCCTAGCCGTTGGGGGCTCGGTCGTTCAAGGTCGGCGGGCGGCTGTTGCACGGGGCCCGCCCGTCGTGGAATCGTCCGACCATCATGACCGACACGCCCCCCGACGCCCCCACCGCCGCCATCCTCGTCATCGGCAACGAGATCCTGTCCGGCCGGACCAAGGACGCGAACCTCGGCTGGCTCGCCGAGCGCCTCTTCGCGCTCGGCATCCGCGTGCGCGAGGCGCGCGTGGTGCCCGACGTGAAGGCCGACGTCGTCGCCGCGGTGAACGCGCTGCGGACCCGCTGGACCTACGTGTTCACCACCGGCGGGATCGGCCCGACCCACGACGACATCACGGCCGAGTGCGTCGCCGAGGCGTTCAGCGTCCCGCTCGAACAGAACGAGGAGGCGCGCCGCCGGCTGGAGGCGCACTATCCGCCGGGACAGCTGAACGCGGCGCGGCTGCGCATGGCGAACGCGCCCGTCGGCGCCACGCTGATCGACAACCCCGTCAGCAAGGCGCCCGGCTTCCGGATCGGCAACGTCCACGTGATGGCGGGCGTCCCCTCCATCATGCACGCGATGTTCGACGGGATCGCGCCCACGCTGGTCGGCGGGCCGCCGATGCACGCCCGCACCGTGCGCTGCCTGTTGCCGGAGGGGATCATCGCCGAGGGGCTGTCGGCGGTCCAGGACCGGTTCCCGGCGGTCGAGATCGGCAGCTATCCCTTCTACAGGAACCAGTCCTTCGGGGTGTCGCTGGTGCTGCGCGCGACCGACGAGCCGGAACTGGAGGCCGCGACGGCCGCGGTGGCCGATCTCGTCCGGGGCCTCGGCGGCGATCCCGTGGTGGAGACCGGCCAGGGCTGAGGGCGCGACGCGTCAGCCGGCCCAGAACCGATAGGCGAGGGCGAGCACGACGGCGACCGCGAGCCATCCGGCGATCGCGCGGAGGATCGGCCCGCCCCCGATGCGGCGGACCTGGGGCACGAGGATCACGAGAGCGACGAGGGCGCCGACGAGACCGGCGATCTGGGCCGTTTCCATGCGCGGGAGATGGCCTCGCGCCCGGGTTGCGACAAGACCGTGGCGCGGGGCGCGACGGCTTGCGACGGACGGGCGACCGAACTAGGGTTACGTCCGACGGCCGGTGCCCACCGGTCGATCGGGGGACGTGCCGGAACAGGTAGACGGAGCGGACTTAAAATCCGCCGGCGGCAGCCATAGGGGTTCGAGTCCCCTCGTCCCTACCACCCCGCCGGGCGCGCCGGGTCAGCTTCCGCGATAGGTGGAATAGCCGAAGGGGCTCACGAGGAGAGGCACGTGGGTGTGCCGGTCCGCGTTCGCGACGCCGAAGCGGACGCAAACGATGTCGAGGAACGGCGGGTCGGGCAGGACGAGGCCAAGCGACCGAAAATAGGCACCGACGTGGAACCGCAGCTCGAACTCGCCCACCGTGAACTCCGGCCCCTCGAGGAGCGGCCGGTCCGTCCGCCCGTCGGCGTTGGTTACGACCTCCTTGATCGGATGGACCGCGTCGTTCTCCTCGAGGGCCATGACCTCGATGTGGAGGTCGCCGGCGGGGAGCCCGCGGGAGGTGTCGAGGACGTGGGTGGTCAGGCGGCCCATGCGGGTCACTCTCCTGCTTCTGGTCGTTGGCACCGATCGCTCTGGCACGCAGGTTGGAATACATGTCGCGGTCGGGGCATGCCGGCAAGTCCGCCGATCGTCGCGGGCGCGACGTCGCGACGGTTGCGGCGCCCCTGCCGGCGATGGCACGGAACGTGCCTCGGGCGATCGCGGTCGTGTCGATGCGCCGACGGGTGACGAGGGCGGGATGGACGAGGCAATTCTGATCGAATGGGCGGGGATGGCGATCCGCTGGCTGCACGTGATCGCCGGGATCACGTGGATCGGATCGTCGTTCTATTTCATCGCGCTCGACCTGAGCCTGAAGAAGCGGGCCGATCTTCCGGCCGGCGTCCAGGGCGAGGCGTGGCAGGTCCACGGCGGCGGCTTCTACAACATGGTGAAGTACCTGGTCGCGCCGGCGCGGATGCCGGACGAGCTGACCTGGTTCAAGTGGGAGGCCTACACGACGTGGCTGTCGGGCTTCGCGCTCCTGGTCGTCGTCTATTATCTGGGCGCGAGCCTCTTCCTCATCGACCACGCGCGGATGCCGATGGAGCCCTGGCAGGCCGTCGCCGTCAGCCTCGCCGGTCTGATCCTGCCCTGGCTCGGCTACGAGGCGCTGTGCCGGTCGCGGCTGGGGCGGAACGACCTACTGGTCGGCGTGATCCTCTACGTCGCGCTCGTCCTCCTCACGCTCCTGTTCTGCAACGTGTTCAGCGGACGCGGCGCCTTCGTCCAGATCGGCGCGCTGATCGGGACGATCATGGTGGCGAGCGTCTTCGTGACGATCATTCCGAACCAGCGCAAGACGGTGGCGGCGCTGATCGCGGGCGGGAAGCCGGACCCGATCTGGGGCAAGCAGGCCAAGCAGCGCTCGCTGCACAACAACTACCTGACGCTGCCGGTCGTCTTCCTCATGCTGGCGAACCATTATCCGCTGCTGTTCGGCACCCGCTACAACTGGCTGATCGTGGCCATCGTCCTGCTGATGGGGCCGCTGATCCGCCACTTCTTCAATTCCCGCCACGCGGGCACGGGTAGCCCCTGGTGGACCTGGGCCGCGGCCGCGGCCGGTCTCGTTGCGATCGGCTGGCTCTCGGCCCAGGGCCCGCGGGACGCCGTGCGGGCCGACGGGCGCACGCCGTCCCCGGTCGCCTTCGCGCAGGCGGAGGAGGTGGTCCTTGCCCGCTGCTCCATGTGCCATGCGGCGGCGCCCGTGTGGGACGGCATCGCCGCCCCGCCCCGCGGCGTGGTGCTCGACAATCCGGCGGACATCGCGCGTCAGGCCCGCACGATCGCGCTCCAGTCGGTCCACTCCGCCGCAATGCCACCCGGCAACGTCACCGAGATCACGGCCGAGGAGCGCGCCATCCTCGCGGCATGGACCGCGGCGGGAGCCCCTACGCGGTAGAGGGGATCACACCGGCAGCAGCTGCCCCTTTTTTAGGCAACCGCCCGTCCTGCGAACAGATCACCGCCCTGCCACCGCCCGGCGTACACCGTGACATCCACGGCAGGGGCTTGGTACGGGACTTGCTGTCGGGGAGGCGAACGGGCGGCGCGTGCCGGCCCTGGTCGATCGGAGGATGACATGAAGCTGAGCCGTCGGGCGTTCACCGGAGGGGCCGCACTGGCCGGCGCGGGTCTCGTCGCCGGGTTTCCCCACATCGTGCGGGCGCAGTCGCTGATCCCGGTGAAGTTCTCCCTCGACTGGGCGTTCCAGGGACCGCAGGCGGTCTATCTCTACGCGCTGGAGAAGGGCTTCTATCGCGACGAGGGCCTGGACGTGAAGGTCGACCGCGGCTTCGGTTCGGGCGACGTTCCGGTGAAGGTCGCGACCGGCGCGTACGACATCGGCATCGCCGATCTCAGCCCGACGATCCGCCTGAAGCTCGAGAACCCGACGAGCGACCTGATCACCCCGTTCGTGATCACCGAGGCGACCCAGCTCGCGGCCATGACGACGAAGCGCTCGGGCATCACCACGCCCAAGCAGCTCGAGGGCCGGAAGGTCGCGGCGCCCGAGACGGACGCCGGCCGCCAGCTCTTCCCCGCCTTCGCCAAGGCCGCCGGGGTCGACGCCTCGAAGATCAGCTGGATCACCGTCACCCCGCAGCTGCGCGAGACGATGCTGGCCCAGGGCCAGGCCGACGCCATCTCCGGCTTCATGACGTCGGGCGTGTTCGGCCTGCGGGCCGCCGGCGTCGCGCCGGGCGACATCATCTCCTTCAAGTACGCCGACGCGGGCGTGCGTCTCTACTCGACCTCGGTGATCGTCCGCCGGAGCTACGCGCAGGCCAACCCGCGCGTCGTCACGGGCATGATCAAGGCGATCGCGCGGGCGCAGGTCGCCGCCTTCAAGGACCTGGACGGGGCCATCGCATCGCTCGCGAAGGCCGACCCGCTGACCGACCGGGCGCTGGAGAAGGAGCGCCTCGCCATGAACTACGAGTTCGTGCGCACGGCGAACGTGCTGAAGGAGGGCCTCTCCCCGGTGACCGAGGCCGGGATGCAGGAGATGATCGACACGATGAAGGCGGCGTTCAACGTCACGACCCCGCTGAAGGCGTCGGACGTCTACGATCCGACTTGGCTCCCGGACCGCAGCCTGCTGAAGTTCACCTGACGACCGGACCGGCCGGCCCCGCCCCGGGGCCGGCCACCCGATCTCCTGGGAGCCGCCCTTGACCCCCTTCGTCGAACTCGACCGCGTCAGCCTCCGATACGGCGGGGACGGGGGCACCCTGGCCCTCGACCAGACGAGCCTCTCGCTCGAGCAGGGGGAGTTCGCGGCCGTCGTCGGCCCGTCCGGCTGCGGTAAGTCCTCGCTGATGAAGCTCGTGACGGGGTTGTTGCCGCCGACCCAGGGCAATATCATCGTCGCCGGTCGCGAGGTGGGCGGGCCTCTGAAGATCGTCGGCATGGCCTTCCAGAACCCGACGATGCTCCCGTGGCGCACCACGCTGCGCAACGTCATGCTCCCGCTGGAGATCGTGCAGCCCCACCGATCCCGTCTCCGCCAGGAGCGGGCCGCCTACGAGGCGAGGGCGAAGGACCTGCTTCGCACCGTGGGCCTGAACGGCTTCGAACAGAAACACCCCTGGATGCTTTCTGGTGGCATGCAGCAGCGGGCGAACCTCTGCCGCTCGCTCATCCACGAGCCGGAACTCCTGATGCTGGACGAGCCGTTCGGCGCGCTCGACGCCTTCACGCGCGAGGAACTCTGGCAGGTGATGCAGGATCTCTGGATCGAGCGGAAGTTCACCTGCATCCTCGTTACCCACGACCTGCGCGAGGCGGCCTTCCTCGCCGACACCATCTTCGTCATGAGCGCGCGTCCCGGCCGCATCATCGCGACCCACCGGGTCGACCTCCCGCGGCCGCGCTCGCTCGACGACACCTACCGGCCCGAATTCGTCTCCCTCGTCCACGCCATCCGCGACCAGATCAGCCAGGTCCGCAGCGAGGCGCGTGCGGCCGAGGCGGGCGCGCCCCCCGTCGCGAAGGTCGCCTGACATGGCCATCTCCACCCGCATCACCCGCCGGCAGATGGAGATGGCGATCCCCTGGATCGTCACCATCGGCATCTTCGTCGTCTGGGAACTCGTCGTCGTCATCGGCAACATCCAGTCCTTCGTCCTGCCGTCGCCGTCCGCGATCGCGCAGGCCTTCGTCCAGTTCCGCGGGCCGATCATGGGCCACGCGATGTTCACGCTGGTGAACACGCTCTCCGGGTTCGGGCTGGGGATCGTCTTCGGCCTGCTGCTCGGCGTCGCGATCGGATCGTCGCGGCTCGTCTACAACGGCCTCTATCCGGTCCTGATCGGGTTCAACTCGATCCCCAAGGTGGCTATCGCGCCGATCCTCGTGCTCTGGCTCGGCATCGGCCAGGCGCCGGCCATCGCGACCGCCTTCCTCATCTGCTTCTTTCCCATCGCGGTGAACGTGGCGACGGGCCTCGCGACGGTGGAGCCGGAGATCGAGGACGTGCTCCGCTCGCTGGGCGCCAGCAAGCTCGACATCCTGATGAAGATCGGGCTGCCGCGCTCGATGCCCTATTTCTTCGCATCCCTGAAGGTGGCCATCACGCTCGCCTTCGTCGGCGCGGTCATCTCCGAGACGATCGCCTCGAACGAAGGGATCGGCTTCCTGATGCTGCAGGCGTCGAGCCAGTTCCGCATCCCGCTGATGTTCGCCGGCGTCGTCGTGATCGCGGTCATGGGCGTCGTCACCTACGTGTTCTTCGCGGCGATCGAGCGCCGGATGACGGGCTGGGCCACCCGCGGCCAGCAGGGCACCCAGTTCGCCACGGGCAGTTGAGGCGACCGGCGCCGACCGCCATTGTCCCGGGGACGTCCCGCCGCTACATCAGCGGAGCGTCCGCCCGGGAGTGACAGATCCATGACGAAACCCGTCCACGTCGTCGGAGCCGGCCTCGCCGGCAGCGAGGCGGCCTGGCAGATCGCCGAGGCCGGCGTCCCCGTCGTGCTGCACGAGATGCGGCCGGTGCGGATGACCGAGGCGCATTCGACCGAGGGCTTCGCCGAACTCGTCTGCTCGAATTCGTTCCGCTCCGACGACGCGGCCTACAACGCCGTCGGTCTGCTGCACGAGGAGATGCGCCGGTCCGGCTCGCTGATCCTGCGCTGCGGCGACGCGCACAAGCTTCCCGCCGGCGGTGCCCTCGCGGTCGACCGCGACCATTTCTCGGCCGCGGTGACCGCCGCGCTGGCGGCGCACCCGCTGGTGACGATCGAGCGGGGCGAGGTGGCGGGCCTGCCGCCCGCGGACTGGGACAGCGTCATCCTCGCGACCGGTCCGCTGACCTCTCCGGCGCTGGCGGAGGCCATCCGTGGCCTGACCGGCGAGGACGCGCTCGCCTTCTTCGACGCCATCGCGCCCATCGTCCACTTCGACACGATCGACCTGTCGAAGGCATGGTTCCAGTCGCGCTACGACAAGGCGGGCCCGGGCGGCACCGGCAAGGACTACGTGAACTGCCCCTTCGACAAGGAGCAGTATCTCGGCTTCATCAGCGCCCTGCTGGACGCGCCGAAGACCGAGTTCAAGGAGTGGGAGGCGAACACGCCCTATTTCGAGGGCTGCCTTCCCATCGAGGTGATGGCGTCGCGCGGGATCGACACGCTGCGATACGGGCCGATGAAGCCGGTCGGCCTCACCGACCCGCACACCGGCCGCCGTCCTTATGCGGTGCTTCAGCTCCGCCAGGACAACGCGTTGGGGACGCTCTACAATCTCGTCGGCTTCCAGACCAAGCTGAAGCATGCGGAGCAGGTGCGGGTGTTCCGGATGATCCCGGGGCTCGAGGGCGCGGAGTTCGCGCGCCTCGGCGGCCTGCACCGGAACACGTTCCTCAATTCGCCCAAGCTTCTGGACGGCGCGCTTCGCCTGAAGGCCGAGCCGCGGTTGCGCTTCGCCGGGCAGATCACCGGCTGCGAGGGTTATGTGGAGAGCGCAGCGGTGGGGCTGATGGCCGGCCGCTTCGCTGCCGCCGAGCGCCTCGGCGGGGTCCCGGCGGCCCCGCCGGCGACGACGGCGATGGGCGCGCTCCTCGGCCACATCACCGGCGGGGCGGACGCGGAGACGTTCCAGCCGATGAATGTGAACTTCGGCCTGTTCCCGCCGCCGCCGCGGGGCGCGGACGGGAAGGAGCCGAGGGGCCGGGACCGGAAGGCGGCGCTGTCCGCGCGCGCGCTGGTCGACATCGACGGCTGGCTCGTCGAGGGCACGCGGCGCGCCGCCTGACCGGTCACCAGCGCCCCGTCTCACCAGCGCCCCGTCGCGGCCGCCCAGGCGAGGCGCAGCGGGATTGCGGGATGGCGCATTCCCACCCGGGGCTCGAAGGGGTTCCAGCCGGCCCGCGCGAGCGTCGACAGGTGAAGACCGGCGAGCGTGCCGACCAGCACGGCCGCCCTCGCGTCCCG
>CANGXM010000094.1 GCA_947457845.1 Rhodospirillales bacterium
CGGCGACCGGGCCGTCGCGGTGGCCGGCATGGCGCCGCCGACCGTGGTCGCGGGGCGCACCGGTGCGGCCGGGACGCCGGGGATGCCCCGCCCGCCCGCGACGACGCTGAACGGCTGCACCGGGACCGGGCGCGAGGCCTGGGCCGCATCGATGCCGGTGGCGACGACAGACACCCGCATCTTGCCCTCGAGGCTGTCGTCGAAGGTCGAGCCGAAGATGATGTTGGCGTCGGGATCGACCTCGTCTCGGATGCGGTTGGCCGCCTCGTCCACCTCGAACAGGGTCATGTCGAGGCCGCCCGTGATGTTGATGAGGACGCCCTTGGCGCCCTTCATCGACACGTCGTCGAGCAGCGGGTTCGAGATCGCCGCCTCGGCCGCGTCGATCGCCCGGCGCTCGCCGGTCGCCTCGCCGGTGCCCATCATCGCCTTGCCCATCTCGCTCATCACCGCGCGGATGTCCGCGAAGTCGAGGTTGATGAGGCCGGGCATGATCATCAGGTCGGTCACGCCGCGCACGCCCGAGTGCAGCACGTCGTCCGCCATCTTGAAGGCGTCGGCGAACGTCGTGCGCTCGTTGGCGATGCGGAAGAGGTTCTGGTTCGGGATGATGATGAGGGTGTCCACGAACTGCTGCAGTTCCTGGATGCCGGCCTCCGCGAGGCGCATGCGGTGCGCGCCCTCGAAGTGGAACGGCTTGGTCACCACGCCGACGGTCAGGATGCCCTGCTCGCGCGCGGTGCGGGCGATCACCGGGGCCGCCCCGGTCCCCGTGCCGCCGCCCATGCCGGCGGTGATGAAGACCATGTTGGCCCCGTCGAGGCAGCCCATGATCTCCTCGAGCTGCTCCTCGGCCGCCGCCCGGCCCACGTCCGGCCGCGAGCCCGCCCCCAGGCCGCGCGTGATGGACGTGCCGAGCTGGATCCGCCGCTCCGCGAGGCTGCCCTTGATGGCCTGCGCGTCGGTGTTGGCGACGACGAACTCCACCCCCTCGAGGTTGGCGCGGATCATGTTGTTGACCGCGTTGCCCCCGGCGCCGCCGACACCGAACACGGTGATGCGCGGCCGGAGTTCCTGGTCCATTTGCGGAACGCTGAGCGTGATCATGACTGCCTCCGTTTCCCTTCTTCGGTCCCCTGGTCTCTTCTCGTCACAGGTTCTCTCTGAGCCATTGTCCCACCCGGCTCAGTAGCCCCCCCTGTGCCTCCGCCCCCGCGAAGACGGGCATGTCGACCGGCTGCTGGACGGCGAAGTGGAGGAGCCCCGCGGCCGTCGCGAAGGCGGGTCCCGCCACCGCGTCGGCCAGCCCCTTCACCCGCAGGGGGCGGCCGAGCCGCACCTGCTTGTCCAAGATCAGCTGGGCCAGTTCCCGGGTCCCCGGGAGCTGGCTCGCACCTCCGGTCAGCACGACGCGCCGACCGGCGGACTTGGCGAAGCCGCTCTGCTCCAGCCGGTGCCGCACCAGCTCGAAGATCTCTTCGAGGCGCGGCTGGATGATGCCGACGAGCAGCGACTTCGGAACCTGACTGGCGTGGCTCTCCTCGTCCTCGCCGACCTGCGGGACGGTGATCGTCTCCCGCTCGTCGGCGGGCGACGCCATGGCGTGGCCGTAGAGCGTCTTCATGCGCTCGGCGTGCGCCATCGAGGTGGTGAGCCCGCGCGCGATGTCGGAGGTGACGTGGCCGCCGCCGACCGGGATCAGGTCGGAGAAGACCATGGCGCCTTCGAGGAAGACGGCGATCGAGGTGACGCCCGCGCCGATGTCGATCAGCGTGACGCCGAGGTCCATCTCGTCCTCGACCAGCGCCGACAGGCCGGCCGCGAAGGGGCTGAGGACGAAGCTCTCCACCTCCAGGTGGGCGCGGGCGATGCAGGTCGCGAGATTGCGGCGCGCCGACCCGCCGGCGGTGACGAGGTGCAGCTGCACGCCGAGGCGCTCGCCCACCATCCCGCGCGGGTCGCGGATGCCCTTCGCGCCGTCGAGCACGTAGCCGACCGGCACGGCATGGACCATCACCGCGTCCGGGCCGATGGGGATGTGGCGTGTCTGCTGCGTCGCGCGGCGCATGTCGGCGTCGGTCACCTCGCGCCCACCGATCGCCACCTCGGCGCCGACGATCTGCGAGACGGGCTTTCCGCCGGACAGGTTGACGACGACGCTCTTGATCGTCTCCTCGGCCATCTGCTCGGCCGACTGGACGGCGGCGCCGATCGCGATCTCGGCCTCGTCCATGTCCACGATCGTGCCCGCGCGCACGCCGCCCGACATGTGGTGGCCGATGCCGATCACCTTCGGCACGCCCGCCTCGTCGACCCGCGCGATCAGGCAGCAGACCTTGCTGGTGCCCACGTCGAGCGCCGCGACGACGCCGCCGCGAAGGGCCCGCTTGGGCTTCCGGACCGGATTGAGGGCGAGGTTCATCGGCGGGTCCTCAACTGCGCCTGTTGGCGGGCGGGGGCGGCCGCATCCGTTCGGCCGCGGCGGGGCCGAGCTGGACGATCAGCCGGTCGGTCTGGCGCAGGTCGACCGCGACCACGTCGCGGTCGAGGAAGGGGCTCCTGGTCTGGGCGGCGGCCAGGCGGGCGAGGGCGGGGACCACGCCGGTCTCCGGCAGGCGCACCGTCACGCCGTTGTCGAGCCGCAGGTCCCAGCGGCGCGCGCCGACCCAGATGCCGGCCGCGACCCGTTCGGCCAGCGCAGGCTGCTCCCTCAGCGCGATCACGAGGGCGCGGGCCTCCCGCTCGGCCCCCGCACCGACCACGAGCGGCAGCGTGTGGAAGCGCGAGAGATCCTGCGGCCGGTCGGTGAGAACGTGGCCGTCGTCGTCGATGACCACCATCCGCCCGTCGCGCTGCCACAGCGCCAGGGCCCGGCGCTCGTAGAGACGGACGAAGATCGTGTCCGGCAGGCGCCGCTCCACCTCCACCCGCTCGATCCAGGGGATCTTCGCGAGCTCGGCCCGGGCCTCCCACGGGTCGAAGGCGAGGATCGGCTCACCGCGTCCGACGCCGAGCGCCGCCAGCACCTCGTCGCGCCGGGTCTCGCCCCGGCCCTCGACCAGCACCTCCTCGACCCGGAGGCCGGCGTCCGCCGTCAGCCACAGCGCCCGGTCGACGGCCACCGCCGACCAGTCGCGCGCGGTGCCGGAGGCGAAGAACCAGCCGACGCCGCCCACCACAGCGACGACCGGGACGATCCGCAGTCCCCACTTCAGCGACGTGCCGAGGGCGGCGACGAACGGCCGCCAGCGGGCCGGGCGACGGGCGGGCCGCTTGCCGCGGCCCGACGGCCGGCGCTTGCCCTCGGCGCGCGCGGTCGGGGTCAGGGCGAGCATCTGGCGTTCTCCACCATCCACTCGACCAGGTCGCCGAACCCGATCCCGCAGTGGGCCGCCTGCTCGGGCACGAGCGAGAGCGGGGTCATCCCGGGCTGGGTGTTGATCTCCAGGAAGAACAGGCCGTCGGTGCCCGGCCGGCGTTCGTCCCAGCGGAAGTCGCTGCGGCTCACCCCGGCGCAGCCGAGCGCCCGGTGGGCGGCGAGCGCCCAGTCCATCGCGAGGTCGGCGACCGCGTCGGGGATCGGCGCGGGAAGGACGTGGACCGCGTGGCCGGCCGTGTACTTGGCCGTGTAGTCGAAGATGTCGGCGCCGGTGCGGATCTCGGTCACGGCGAGCGCCCGGTCCCCCATCACGCCGACGGTGAGTTCGCGCCCGGCGATGAACTCTTCCACCAGCACGAACCGCTCGGCCGAGAGGCCCTCCTCGTCGACCGGCACGGCGTTGTCGCCCGGCCGCACGATGCGCACGCCGACGGTGGACCCCTCGTTCGTCGGCTTGGCGACGTAGGGCCGCGGAACCGGATCCTCGGCCAGCAGCGCCGCCGCGCGCACGACACAGCCCTCCGGGCTGCGCACGCCGTGGACGCGCAGCACGTCCTTGGTCGTCGGCTTGTCCATCGCGATCGCCGAGGCGAGCACGCCCGAATGGGTGTAGGGCACGCCCAGGAAGTCGAGGACGCCCTGGATCGTCCCGTCCTCGCCGCCGCGCCCGTGCAGCGCGTTGAAGACGACGTCGGGCTTCGGCGTCAGGGCCTTCATCAGCCCCTCGAGGTCGCGCTGCACGTCGACCGCGGTCACGCGATAGCCGCGCTCCTCCAGCGCCTTCGCGACCGCGGCGCCGGAGACGAGCGAGACCTCGCGCTCGGCCGACCAGCCGCCCAGGAGGACGGCGACGTGGGGTGTCCGGCTCATGCGTCCCCTCCCGCCGGCAGGGGCTCGCCGATGCGCCGGATCTCCCAGCGCAGCTCGACGCCCGACGTCTCGCGCACCCGGCGACGCACCTCCTCGCCCAGCGTCTCGAGGTCGGCGGCGGTGGCGCTTCCGGTGTTGAGGAGGAAGTTGCAGTGCTTCTCCGAGACCTGCGCACCGCCGACGGTCAGCCCCCGGCACCCCGCGCGGTCGATCAGCTCCCACGCCTTGGCGCCGTCCGGGTTGGCGAAGGTCGAGCCGCCGGTGCGGGCGCGGACCGGTTGGCTGTCGGCGCGCGCCTGCTGGATGCGCTCGATCGCGGCGCCGATGGCGGTCGGATCGCCAGGCTCCCCGCGCAGGACCGCGGCGGTGACGATCACGTCGGCGCCGAAGCCCGAGTGCCGGTAGGTGAGGCCAAGCATGGCGGGGTCGAGCGTCAGGCGCCGGCCGCGGCGGTCGATGCCTTGCGCCGACACGATCACGTCCTTGATCTCGCGCCCGTAGGCGCCGCCGTTCATGCGGACGGCACCGCCGATCGTGCCGGGGATGCCGGCCAGGAACTCCAGCCCGCCGATCCCCGCCTCCATCGCGGTGCGCGCGACGGTCAGGTCGAGGGCGGCGGCCCCCGCGAGGACGCGGTCGCCGTCGGTCGCGATGGCGGCGAAGGCGGGCGGCAGGCGGACGACGACGCCCCGCACCCCGCCATCGCGGACGAGGAGGTTCGAGGCGACCCCGATCACCGTCACCGCCACGTCGGCCGGGCAGGCGGCGAGGAAGGCGGCCAGATCGTCGGCGTCGGCCGGGCGGAACAGCACCTCCGCCGGCCCTCCGACCCGGAACCAGGTCAGGGGGGCGAGCGGCGCTTGGGCCGACAGCCGGCCGCGCACCGGCGGCAGGCGGTCGATCAGGTGGCCGGCGGGAACGGCGGCGGCACTCATGCGGCCCCCCCCGCGAGCTTGGCGAGATCGGCCGGGAGCGCGTTGGCCCAGCCGGTGATCGAGCCGGCGCCCAGGCAAACCACGAGGTCGCCCGGCCGCGCGAGGTCGCGCACGTAGGCGGGCAGCGCCTCGGGGGAGGGGAGGGCGATCGCCTGCCGGTGGCCGCGCATCGTCAGCCCCTCGACCAGCCCGTCGCGGGTGGCGCCCTCGATCGGGGCCTCGCCGGCGGCGTAGACGTCGGCCACCAGGACCGCGTCTGCGTCGTTGAAGCAGGTGCAGAAATCGCCGAACAGGCTGGAGAGGCGGGTGTAGCGGTGCGGCTGCACCACGGCGATGACCCGGCCGCGGGTCGCCTGCCGCGCCGCGCGCAGGACGGCCGCGATCTCCACCGGGTGGTGGCCGTAGTCGTCGATGACGGTCACCCCGTTCCAGGTGCCGGTGATGGTGAAGCGCCGCTTCACGCCCTGGAACCGCGCGAGTGCCGCGCGCATGGCGTCCGGCGCCAGCCCCATCTCCGCCCCGACGGCGATGGCGGCCAGCGCGTTCTCGACGTTGTGCTGGCCGAACATCGGCAGCGTCATGCCCTCGATCCCCGGATGGCCCGGGCTCATCCGGTCGGAGAAGGCGACGTCGAAGCGCGCACCGGCGGTCGACAGCTCCAGGTTGGTCCCGCGCACGTCCGCCTGGGGCGAGAAGCCGTAGGTCACGATCCGCCGGTCGGACACCCGCGGGATCATCGCCTGCACCTCGGGGTGATCGAGACAGAGTGCGGCGAAGCCATAGAAGGGGATGTTCTGGACGAAGCTGTCGAAGGCGTCCTTCACCCGGTCGAAGGTGCCGTAGAAGTCCATGTGCTCGGGGTCGATGTTGGTCACCACCGCGATGGTCGCGGGCAGCTTGGTGAAGCTGCCGTCGCTCTCGTCGCTCTCGACCACCATCCACTCGCCGGCCCCCAGCCGCGCGTTGGTGCCGTAGGCGTTGATGATGCCGCCGTTGATGACCGTCGGGTCGAGGCCGGCGCCGTCGAGGAGGGCGGCGACCATCGAGGTCGTCGTGGTCTTGCCGTGGGTGCCGCCGATCGCGATCGACCACTTCAGGCGCATCAGCTCGGCCAGCATCTCCGCCCGGCGGACGACCGGAAGGAGGGCGTTGCGCGCGGCGACCAGTTCGGGATTCTCGCGCTTCACGGCCGAGGAGACGACCACCACCGTCGCCCCGCCCAGGTTCTCCGCCCGGTGGCCGATCGCGACCGGGATGCCGTGGCCCCGCAGGCGCTTGACGTTGGCGTTGTCGGCGAGGTCCGAGCCCTGCACCGAATAGCCGAGGTTGTGCAGGATCTCGGCGATCCCGCTCATCCCGATGCCGCCGATCCCGACGAAGTGGATCGTGCCGATGGAGAGAGGCATCGCCCTCATGCCGCGATCTCCCGCAGCGTGGCGGCGCCGCACGCGGCGTTGCCGGCGGCGACCGCGACCTCGTCGGCGAGGCGGACGGCCGCGTCCGTCCGGGCGAAGCCGCGGGCGGCGGCGGCCATGGCGGCCAGCCGGTCGGGAAGGGTCATCTTGGCCTCGAGCCGCGCGGCAAGCGCCTCCGCCGTGAAGCCCGACTGGGGCATCAGCTCGGCCCCGCCCACGGCGACGACCTGTTCGGCGTTGGCGGTCTGCTCGTCGGCGATGGCGTGCGGATAGGGGACGAGGATCGCCGGACGCCCGACGGCGGCCAGTTCCGCGATCGTCGAGGCACCGGCGCGGCAGATCATCAGCTGGCAGGCCGCCAGCCGGTCGGCCATGTCGGCGAAGAAGGGCGACAGCTCCGCCGCCACCCCGGCCTCGGCATAGGCGGCGCGGGCGGCGTCCAGCGTCTCGGCCCGGGCCTGCTGCACCACCGTCAGGCGCGCCCGAAGCGGGGCGGGCAGAAGGCGGACGGCCGCGGGGACCACGTCGCTGAACACCGCGGCGCCCTGGCTGCCGCCGGTGACGAGGATCGAGAACGGCCCGTCGGCCGCCGGGCGCGGATAGGCGCCGTCGCGCAGGGCCGCGATCGCCGGGCGGACCGGGTTCCCGGTGTGGACCAGCTTGGCCCGGTCGGCCGCGGCGAGGCCCGAGACCTGTTCGAAGCCGGTGCAGATGCGGAGCGCGCGGCCGGCGAGGATGCGGTTCGCCCGGCCGAGGACGGCGTTCTGCTCGTGCAGGACGAGCGGGATGCCGACGCGGCCGGCGGCCCAGGCGGTCGGCAGCGAGGGATAGCCACCGAAGCCCACCACCGCGGCGGGCCGCAGCCGGCGGAGGATCCGCAGCGCCTGGAGCGCGCCGAAGCCGAGTTCGATCGCGGTGCGCGCCTTGCCCGCGAGGCCGGGAAGCACCGTCGCCGCGCGCACGTGCTCGACCGGCACGCCCTCCACCTTGAAGGCCGCCGCCCGGCGGTCGGTGACGAGCACGACGGCGCGGCCGCGGGCGAGCAGTTCCCGCGCCAGCGCCTCGGCCGGGAACAGGTGCCCGCCGGTGCCGCCGGCGGCGAGGACGATCGGCGCGCCGGTCATGCGCCGGTCTCCTTGTCGCCGTACCGGGTCCGGGTCAGCGCCAGCACCATCCCCATCCCGATGCCGACCGCCAGCAGCGAGGAGCCGCCGTAGCTGATCAGCGGGAGCGTCATCCCCTTGGTGGGGATGAGGTGCAGCGAGGAGCCCATGTTGATCAGCGCCTGGAGCCCGAACTGCACGCAGATGCCGGCGACGGCCAGGAGCGCGAACAGGTTCCCGCCGTTGAACGCGCGCTGGAAGCCGCGCAGGACCACGAAGCCGAAGAGCGCGACGACGACGAGGCAGAACAGCAGCCCCATCTCCTCGCCCGCCACCGCAAAGATGAAGTCGGCGTGCGCGTCGGGCAGATAGAGCTTCACGGTGCCCTGGCCCGGGCCGGTGCCGAAGAGGCCACCGTTCATGTAAGCCTCGAGCGACCGGTCGACCTGATAGTTGTCGCCCGACGCCGGGTCGAGGAAGCGGTTCACCCGGCTCGTCACGTGCGGCAGGAACATGTAGGCGCCGAAGAGGCCCGCGGCCCCGGCCACCGCGAGGCAGCCCACCAGCAGGATCGGCAGGCCGGCGAGGAAGAACTGCGCGAACCAGACGGCCGAGACGACGAAGGCCATGCCGAGGTCGGGCTGCAGGATCAGCAGCGCCACGACCGAGAGGTACAGCGCGATCGAGATCACGGAGCCCGGGAACCCCGGCACCGATTTCGCCCGGGCGAACAGCCAGGCCGAGACGATGGCGAAGGCCGGCTTCACGAACTCCGACGGCTGGAGCGACAGGCCCGGCAGGTGGATCCAGCGCCGGGCGCCCTTGATCTCCATGCCGATGACGAGGGTCGCTGCGACCAGCGCCATCGAGCCGAGGAACATCACCGTGCCGAGGCGCCGGATCTGGCGCGGCGACAGCAGCGAGACGCCCAGCATCAGAAGGACCGCCGGCGCCATCATCGTCAGGTGCTTGTAGACGAAGGAGAAGCCGTCGAGGCCGATGCGCTGGGCCACCGGCGGGCTGGCGGCCACGATCAGCACCACGCCGATCGCGGCGAGCAGGCCCAGGCCACCGAGCATCCAGCGGTCGACCGTCCACCACCAGCGGCCGACGATCGACTGGTCCGTGCGGGCGAAGGCCATCATCGCGCGGCCTCCGCGATCCTTGCGACGATGGCCGCGAAGGCGGCGCCACGGGCCTCGAAGTCCGGGAACTGGTCGAACGAGGCGCAGGCGGGCGAGAGCAGCACGACCGGGTCGGGCCGGCCCGACGCGCGCGCCGCCGCGAAGGCCGCCCGCGTCGCGGTGTCGAGGCCGCCCGACCGCTCGAACGGCGCCCGGCCGTCCAGCCAGGTCGCGAACGCCTCGGTCGCCTCGCCGATCAGAAAGGCGCGGCGGATGCGGGGCATGTGGGGCTCGAGCCCGTTCAGCCCGCCCTCCTTCGGGCGGCCGCCGACGATCCAGAAGACGTCGTCGTAGCAGGCGAGCGCCTTGTCGGCGGCGTCGGCGTTGGTGGCCTTGCTGTCGTTGACGAAGCGCACGCCGTCGACGGTCGCCACGGTCTGCTGTCGATGGGCGAGGCCGGCGAAGCTGCGCAGGCCCGCCACGACCGCGTCGGCGTCGACGCCCAGCGCCCGGCAGGCCGCGAAGGCGGCGCAGGCGTTCTGCCAGTTGTGCCGGCCGGGAAGTGCGGGAAGGGTGCGGAGGTCGACCACCGCGGTCGCCCGGCCGCCGGTGTCGTCGACGAGCATCCCGTCGGCGGCGTGGACCCCGCCCGAGACGGGACGCACCACCGAGATCGGCACCACGCGCCGTCCGCCCCGGGCCGCGATCTGCGCGCGGACCGCATCCGACCAGTCGTCGTCCGCGCCGATCACGGCCACGGCGCCCGGCCGCGCGTCCCCGCCCTGAAAGATCGTCGCCTTCGCCGCGACATAGCCGTCCATGCCGCCGTGCCGGTCGAGATGGTCCGGGCTGACGTTCAGCAGCACGGCGACGTCGAGCGCGGCCGTCGGCATCAGTTCGAGCTGGTAGGACGACAGCTCCAGCACGTAGGTCCCTTCGCCTCCGAGGTGCGGCAACGACAGGACCGCCGTCCCGAGATTGCCGCCGACGGCCACCCGCCGACCCGCCCGCTCGAGCACGTGGCCCACGAGCGCCGTCGTGGTCGATTTTCCGTTCGTTCCGGTGATTCCAACATATCGCGACGCGTTCGCCGCCCGCCACAAGAGTTCGACGTCGCCCAAGATGTTGATGTCCGACGCCTTCGCCCGGGCAGCCGCAGGGTGCGGTCTTGGGTGCGTGTGCGGAATTCCGGGCGACATCACGAGCATTTCCGCCGGCGGGTCGCCGACCGACTCGGCCGTCGCGAATCCCTCCGCGGCGGCCGCCGCGCGGGCCTTCGCCCCGTCGTCCCAGACCCGCACGCGGGCACCGCCCGCAGCCAGCGCGCGGGCCGCGGCGAGGCCGGTGCGGCCGAGGCCGAGCACGTCGACGTTCACCCCAGCGAGGCCGGAGAGGTCGATCATCGCCTCACCGGAGCTTGAGCGTCGAGAGGCCGACGAGGGCCAGGATCACGGCGATGATCCAGAAGCGGATCACGACCGTCGGTTCGGCCCAGCCCTTCTTCTCGAAGTGGTGATGGAGCGGCGCCATGCGGAACACGCGCTTTCCCGTCAGCTTGTAGGAGGCGACCTGGACGATCACGGACACGGTCTCGAGCACGAAGAGACCGCCCACGATCGCCAGCACGATCTCGTGCTTGGTGATCACGGCGACCGCACCCAACGCCCCGCCCATGGAGAGCGAGCCGACGTCGCCCATGAAGACCATGGCGGGCGGCGCGTTGAACCAGAGGAAGCCGAGCCCCGCCCCGATCAGCGCGCCGAGGAAGACCGCGAGCTCGCCCGAGCCCGGTACGTGGTGGAGCTGCAGGTAGTTCGCGAAGATCACGTTGCCGACCAGATAGGCGATCAGCCCGAAGACGCCGGCGGCGATCATCACCGGCACGATCGCGAGCCCGTCGAGCCCGTCCGTCAGGTTCACCGCGTTCGACGAGCCGACCATCACGAAGGCGGCGAAGGGGATGAACAGCAGACCGAGCTGGCCCAGGTAGTCCTTGAAGAAGGGAACCGCGAGGCCGGTCGCGACCGGCTCGCGCGTGATCGACATGATCCAGATCGCCGCCACCGACGCGATGACCACCTGGCCGACGAGCTTCAGCCGGCCCGACAGGCCCTTGGGGTTGCGCTTGGTGAGCTTCAGGTAGTCGTCGCCGAACCCGATTAGGCCGAAGCCCGCGGTGACGAACAGGACGATCCAGAGGTAGGGGTTGGTGACGTCGCCCCACAGGAGGGTGGAGACGATGGCGGCGATGAGGATCATCAGCCCGCCCATCGTGGGCGTGCCCTTCTTCTTGAGGTGCGTCTCCGGCCCGTCGGCGCGGATCGGCTGCCCCTCGCCCTGCTTGCGCTTCAGCCAGGCGATGAGGCGCGGCCCGATCACGAAGCCGATCAGGAGCGCCGTCATCACGGCACCACCCGTCCGGAAGGTGATGTATCGGAACAGGTTGAAGGCGATGAAGTCGTCGGCCAGCGGCGCGAGGAGGAAGAAGAGCATCGGTCTCGCTCAGCTGGACTTCGCCGCGCTCGCGGCGAATGCGGGTTCCTCGCGGTGGTCGAGCGCCGCGAGCGCCTGGACGATCGGCGCCATGCGCGACCCGAGCGACCCCTTCACCATGACCACGTCGCCGGCGTGCACCGTCTCCGCCACCGGCTGGACGAGCCCGTCCGACGTCTCGGCCCACCGGCCGCGCAGCGCCGCGGGCAGACGGTCCCACAGCCGCTTCATCTGCGGCCCGCAGAGGAAGACCTTGTCGACGCCCGCGGCCTTGAGGGGATCGGCGAGGGCGGCGTGCAGCAGGGGGCCGCGCTCGCCCAGTTCCAGCATGTCGCCGAGGACGGCGATCCGCCGGCCGCCGACGCCCGGATCCGTCCGCCCCAGAACCTGGAGGGCCGCGTCGACCGCGACCGGGCTGGCGTTGTAGCTCTCGTCGATCAGGGTGAAGGTACCGCGCTGCAGCTGGATGCGCCGGCGCTGCCCGCGGCCCTTGACCGGCGCCAGCTGGGCGAGCGCCCGGGCCGCCGTGCCGAGGTCGGCACCCGCCGCGCGCACGGCGAGGAGGACGCCCAGGCTGTTGAGCACGTGGTGCCGGCCGGGCAGGGCGAGGCAGTACTGGATCCGTTCGCCGCGGACGATGGCGGTGACCGCGCTCGAGGTGGCGTGGAGCGAGCAGTCGACGAGCCGCGCGTCGGCCCCCTCGTGCTCGCCGAAGGTCCAGATCTTGCACAGGCCCTGGGTGCGGGCGGCGGCCAGCATCCGGGCGAAGAAGGGGTTGTCGCGGTTGAGGATGGCGGTGCCGTTCGGCGTCATCCCCTCGAAGATCTCAGCCTTGGCGTCGGCGATCTTCTCGATCCCGTCGAAGTTCTCCAGATGGACCGCCTCGACCGTGGTGATGATCGCGACGTCGGGCTTCACCTGCCGGGTCAGCGGACCGATCTCGCCGGCGTGGTTCATGCCCAGTTCGAAGACGCCGTAGTCGACGTCCGGCGCCATCCGGGCGAGCGAGAGCGGGACGCCCCAGTGGTTGTTGAAGCTCCCGACGTTGGCGTAGGTGGGCGCCTGCGCCTCGAGGCAGAGCTTCAGCGCCTCCTTCGTCGTCGTCTTGCCGACCGAGCCGGTGACGGCCAGCACCTTCGCCTTCGCCCGCATGCGGGCGTAGCGGCCGAGGTCCTGGAGGGCCTGGAGCGTGTCCTCGACGGCCAGCAGCGGGGCCGTCGCCGGCACGCCCTTCGGCACGCGGGAGACGAGCGCCGCGGCAGCGCCCGCCTGCAGCGCCGCGGCCACGTAGTCGTGGCCGTCGAAGTTCGGCCCGCGGATCGCCACGAACAGGTCGCCGGGGGCGACCGTGCGGCTGTCGATCGAGACGCCGGTCGCGGCCCACCCGCCGGCCGTCCGGCCGCGGGTCGCGGCCTCGGCGTCGGCGGCCGTCCACAGGATGCGGTGCGAGGGATCGGTCGTCATGCGCGGATCTCCGTCGCGTCGGCGTCTGCGATGGCGCGCCGGGCCACCTCGGCATCGTCGAAGGCCCGGACGTCCGTCCCCACGATCTGGTAGGGCTCGTGCCCCTTCCCGGCGACGACGAGCACGTCGCCGGCCTCCAGCGACGCGATCGCGTGCGCGATGGCCGCGGCCCGGTCGCCGATCTCCGTCGCCCCGGGGCATCCGGCCATCACCGCGGCGCGGATCGCGGCCGGGTCCTCGGTGCGCGGGTTGTCGTCGGTCACCACGATCCGGTCGGCGAGGCGGCCGGCGATCCCGCCCATCATCGGCCGCTTGGCCCGGTCGCGGTCCCCGCCGCAGCCGAAGACCACCCAGAGCCGTCCGGCCGCATGGGGCCTGAGCGCCGCCAGCACGCTCTCGAGCGCGTTCGGCTTGTGCGCGTAGTCGACGAAGACGGCGGCGCCGTTGGCGCGCGTTCCGACGAGTTCCATCCGCCCGCGCACGCCCGACAGCGCACCTAGCGCCCCGGCCGCGTCGCGCGGGTCGGCGCCCGTCGCGACGACGAGGCCGAGGGCGGCCATCGCGTTCCAGACCTGGAAGCGGCCGACGAGCGGGAGCGAGACCCGCAGGCGGTGCCCGCACACCACCAGATCGACCGTCTGGCCGTGCGGCTGCGGCGTCACGTCGACGACCCTGATGCCGGCGCCCGCGGCGCCGAACGAGAAGACCGACAGCGAGCGACGGGCCGCGACCGCGGCGAGGGCGGGGAACGGCTCCGCGTCCGCGTTCAGCACCGCCGTGGCGCCCGGCGGCAGGAGACGGTCGAACAGGGCGGTCTTGGCGGCGAGGTACGCCTCCATCGTCCCGTGATAATCGAGGTGTTCGTGCGTGAGGTTGGTGAAGGCCGCGGCGGCGAGGCGCAGACCGTCGAGCCGGTGCTGGTCGAGCCCGTGGCTCGACGCCTCCAGCGCCACGTGCTCGACGCCGGCCTCGGCCAGCGCGGCGAGGTCGGCGTGGAGCGACACCGGGTCGGCGGTCGTCAGTTCGCCTGCGCGGACGAGGCCGGGGGCGACCATGCCGAGGGTGCCGAGCGCGCCGGCGGGATGGCCCAGCGCCTGCCAGAGCTGGCGGGTGAACTGCACGCACGACGTCTTGCCGTTGGTGCCGGTCACCGCCACCAGGGTCGCAGGCTGGCGCGGGTGGAAGGCCGCCGCCATCCGCGCGAGGCGGCGGCGCGGGTTCGGGTCGGCGACCAGCACGAGGTGCGCGGCCTCGGGCGGCAGCAC
>CANGXM010000095.1 GCA_947457845.1 Rhodospirillales bacterium
CATCCAAGGCCATGGTGTGGCGCAGAGCGACCACGTAGAGAACCGTGAGCCCGGCGGTGATGTCTCCCAGGGGACCTCCTCGTCCCGAGCGTCACGCCATCGACCGATCGCCATTGACAACGCCGATTAGAGAACGGCAAGGGACACGATCGGGGCGTTTGACCGTTTCCGGGAGTGTCCCCTATGCTCACTCTTTCGATCGTCGTTGGCCGGGCCCATCCAGAGATGCTTGCGCGTACAGAACTCTGGATCCGGCGGACCCTGCCGGAGCCCGTGAAGGTCTTCTATCGGCTGTTCCGACTGATGGCCACCCCCGCCCCGGGTGCGTCCCCGTCGCTGCCCCAGCCCTTGCTGGACGGCTGCCGGGTGCTGGAATCGCGGTCCGAGATCCTCAACCGGCTGGACAAGGGGTCGGTCGGCATCGAGGTCGGGACGTTCCGCGGCGACTTCGCGGCCGAGATGCTCCGGCGCGTGGAGCCGCGGGAACTGCATCTCGTCGACGTCACCTTCGCGAACCTCCGCGCCGACGTGCGCGACGACCCGCGGGTGCACCTGCACGGCGGTCTCTCGGTCGAAGTGCTCGCCGGTTTCCCCGACGAGCACTTCGACTGGGCCTACATCGACGGCGACCATTCCTATGCCGCCGTCCGCGCCGACATCGAGGCCGCATGGTCGAAGGTGCGCCCCGGGGGGCTGCTCATCTTCAACGACTTCGCCCGCTACAACCAACCCGGGTTCGGCGCGTTCGGGGTCCACAAGGCGGTCTGCGAATTCGTGCGCGACCGCCGGTGGCCGGTCGTCTTCTGGGCCTTCAATGGCGAGGCGCTCTACGACATCGCGCTCCGCCGTCCGGATGCGCCGCCGGCCTGACGCCACGCAAGGGCGTGCCGGTCCCCGTTCCGCTCAGAGCCAGTCCTCGGTCCACGCCGGACGGCCGTCCACGGGCGTGAAGGTGCGGACCTGCCGGTCCGGTACCGACGCGGTGCCGTAGCCCTGAATCTCCCACGAATGGACCGTCGCCCCGAGGATCCGGGTCACGCGGCCGTCCTGTGGGTCCGCGAAGGGCAGGAGGATCCGCTCGCCGCGCGCCGGGCGCGTGGATTCGGCATAGATGCGTCCGGCCACGTGGACGACCGCGGGCTCGTCCACCGCGCGGTTGAAATAGCCGAGGACGCGGTCGAGCACGTCCGGTCCGGTGATCTCGCGCAGGGTCCGGTTGCGCGGATAATGGTCGTACGCGACACGGACGTGCTCGCCGAGAAGTTCGTAACGGAAGTCGCGCGGGTTCTCCTCGACCGAGCAGAGCCAGACGAGCGGAAGCGCGAAGGCGAAGCGGACCGGGTCGATGGCACCGGCCGGCGGCACCGGCCGCCGCTCCCGCGCGCCGAGCCAGAAGGACAGCAGCAGGCGGAACCGCGTGTCCTCGACGTGCGCGAACGCCTCTGCGCCGATCATCGCAACCTTCCATGGCGACCGTGCCGCGACCGGCCCGGTGTTCCGGAAGGGTGATATTCGTCCGTCGGCTCCGCCACAAGTCCGCCGTGCCGCGCCGACGCTCGCACCGACGACGACGGTTGAACGACGCCGCGCGAGGGCCGATGCTGAATTGATCCGGAGGTCGGAGGACGGGGATGGAGAGCGGCGAGGCGGGAGCGAAGCGGCGGCGCCGCGCGGCGTCGGCCAGGCTACGCGACGAGACCCGCGATTTGCACGACCGGATCGAACGGAACCCGGTCGCGGCGCGGATGCTGGCCGACGACGTGACGCTCGATGACCATCGGCGGATGCACGTCCGCCTCCACGGCTATCATCGCCCGGCGCTCGACCGGGTCGCCGGCACCCTCGGCCGCGCGATGCCGGACGTCACGGCCGCGATGGCCGACCGGGTCCGTTGGCTCGAGGAGGACCTGCGCCGCCTGGGCACCGATCCGGCGACCGTCCCGGCGGCCCCGCTGCCGGCGGCGATGGACGCGGCCGCCGCGATGGGGATCGTCTACGTTCTGGAGGGATCGGTGCTCGGCGGCCGGATCATCGCGCGCCATCTGGCGGACCGGCTGGGCCTTGGGCCCGGGACGGGCGCCGCCTTCTATGCCGACCCGCCGGCGGGCACGCACCCGCGGTGGTCGGACGTGTGCGCCTGGATCGACGACTGGGCCGCGGCGCAGGGAAAGGCGGCCGAGGACGCGATGGTCGCCGCCGCGCGGGAGTCCTTCGTCGATCTCGACCGCTGGTTCTCCGAGGGCGGCGACGCGTCGCACTGAACGGTCGCCGCCCCGGTCACGCCCTCACTCCACCTTCACGCCGGACGCCGTGATGGGGGCCGCCCACTTGGTGATCTCGCTGCGGGTGAAGTTCGCGAGATACTCGGGCGTGGTGCGCTCGGGCCCGACCAGGGTCGCGCCGATGCCCTGAAGACGTTCGCGCACGGCAGGCGTCGCCATCGCGTCGATGGTCGCCTGACGCAGCCGCGCCACCACGTCGGCCGGCGTGCCCTTGGGCAGGTAGAACGCGTTCCAGGTGTAGGCCTCGAACTCCGGCAGGCCGTTCTCGTGCGCGGTCGGCAGGTTCGGGAGGACCGGCGAGCGGCCCTTGGTCAGCGTCGCGATCGGCTTCACCTGCCCGGCCTGGATCTGCGGCAGCGCGGTCGAGACGATCTCGCACATGAAGTCGACCGTCCCCGCCGTGAGGTCCTGGAGCGCCGGCGCCGACCCGCGATAGGGGATGTGCTCCACGTTCGTGCCCAGCACGGAGTTGAGCAGCAGGCAGCCCAGATGCACGGCCGAGCCGTTGCCGGCGGAGGCGAAGCTCATCTTCGCCTGGTTGGCGCGGACGTGGGTGATGAACTCCGCGAGGTTGTTGGGCGGCAGGTCCTTCTTCGTGATCAGCACGAGCGGCACCTCGGCGATGAGGGCCACCGGCTGGAAGTCGGTCGCGGCGTCGTAGAGCGGCTTCACGTAGAGCGTCTGGTTGACCGCGTGGGTCCCGACGGTGCCGAGGACGAACTGATAGCCGTCCGGCCGCGCCTGGGCCACGCGCTGGGCCCCCAGCATGCCGCCGGCGCCCGCCACGTTCTCGACGACGACCTGCTGGCCGAGGATCTCCGACATCCGCTGGGCCATGACGCGTCCGAGGACGTCCGTCGGACCGCCGGCGGCGAACGGGATGATCATGGTGACCGGGCGCGCCGGGTACTGCTGTGCCTGCACGGAACCGGCGATCGCGACGAGGCCGGCCACCGCCGCCAACAGGGTTCGTCTCAACATCTCTTTCGGTACTCCCTTTCGTTCAGGCCCCGACGGCCTTGCTTCGTTCGGCACGCTTCGTATGCTGCCATCCCCATCAGATTGCCCCTTAGGTCCATGCAGACAACCCGTGTCGCCGTCGCCGGTCTCGGCGCGATCGGCAAGACCCTCGCCCGTCGCCTCGCCGACGGCATCCCCGGCCTCGTCCTGACGGCGGTGGCGGCCCGCGACGCGGACAAGGCGCGCGGCTGGCTGGACGCTGCGGGGATCGCGGTCCCCGTGGTGGCGCTCGACCGGCTTCCGGACCACGCGGATCTCGCGGTGGAATGCGCCCCGGCGTCGGTGCTGGAGGCGATCGCGGTCCCGATGCTCTCGACCGGCCGAAAGGTGATGGTCCTGAGCGCCGGGGCCCTGCTCCCGCGGCCGCACCTGATCGACCTCGCCCGGGAGAAGGGCGGGCAGATCGTCGTCCCGACAGGCGCCCTCCTCGGCCTCGATGCCGTGTGCGCCGCAGCAGAAGGCGAGATCCGGTCGGTCCGCATGACCACCCGCAAGCCGCCGGGCGGCCTCGTCGGCGCTCCGCATCTCATGGAGAACGGCATTTCGGTGGAGGGGCTGACGGCGCCGTTGCGCGTCTTCTCCGGCACGGCGCGCGAGGCGGCGAAGGGATTTCCGGCCAACGTCAACGTGGCGGCGGCGTTGTCGCTGGCGGGCATCGGCCCCGACCGGACGACGATCGACATCTGGGCCGATCCCGGCGTCACCCGGAACTGCCACCGGATCGAGGTGGACGCCGACAGCGCCCGCTTTTCCATGGAGATCGAGAACGTCCCCTCGGAGAACCCGAAGACCGGACGCATAACAGCCCTGTCCGTGCTCGCGGCGCTGCGCAAGCTGGCCGCCCCCCTCAGGATCGGCACCTGAAGCGGACCGTTCCGGTCCTCTTTCCGGACTTGCGAAAAAGCCCCGTTCGTGGCATTGAAAAAGGCCGGGTCGTGCCCAAATCCAAGGGGACCTTCCAGAACATACCCCCTACATGCCGGGCCGCATCACGGACCGTGTGATCGTCCGTTCGGATCCCTCCGTCGGGCGTCCGCCCTGTCGGGATCGGGACAATCGGACGCCCGCCCTGTCGAGGCCGGGATCCGATCGGCGGCGTGCCGGGGGTCGGGAAGCGTTCGGCCGGCAGGAGATGGAAACGCCATGAAGATGTCGCAACCCGCAAACGACGTGATTCCGCACGAGGACGCGCTCAGCCGTGCGATGCGGGAAGCGAGCCGGTTCCCCCTCCTGACCGCGGAGGAGGAGCAGGCGGTCGCCCGTGCCTGGCGCGACCGTCGCGATCCCAAGGCGATGGAGCGGCTGGTCCAGAGCCACCTGCGCCTCGTCACCAAGATCGCGCGCGGCTTCTCCGGATACGGCCTGCCCGTCGCCGACCTCATCGCCGAGGGTCACCTCGGCCTGATGCAGGCGGTGGAGAAGTTCGACGCCGAGAAGGGGTTCCGCTTCAACACCTATGCGGTGTGGTGGATCCGCGCGGCGATCCAGACCTACATCCTGCACAACTGGTCCCTGGTGAAGATGGGCACCACGGCGGCGCAGAAGAAGCTGTTCTTCAACCTCCGGCGCCTGAAGGCCCAGCTGACGGAAATGGAGACGGGCGACCTCCGCCCGGAGACCGTCCGCGCCATCGCCACGGAACTGGGCGTGCCCGAGCAGGAGGTGGTGGAGATGAACCGCCGCCTCGCCGCGTCGGAAAGCTCGCTGAACGCCGAGGTGGGCGAGGATGGCGACGCCCAGATGCAGGACTTCCTCGTCGACGAGCGGCCCAGCCAGGAAACCGTGCTGGCCGACCGGCAGGAGCTGACGCTGCGGCGCAAGCTGCTCGACAAGGGCCTCGCCGTGCTCACCGACCGGGAGCGGCGGATCCTGATCGAGCGGCGGCTGAAGGAGAATCCGACCACGCTCGAGGAGCTGGGCAAGGAGTACGCCGTCTCGCGCGAGCGGGTGCGGCAGATCGAGGCCCGCGCGTTCGAGAAGCTCCAGAAGGCGATGCGCAACGCGGCCCACGAGGCCGCCCTGCCCTTCGCCGCCTGATCGCCCGTCCCGGGCCCGCGGCGGCGCGGAACGCCGCCGCCCTCCGCCGCGTTGCCGCCTGACCGGTCGCTTTCCGCCGCCGGTCACGCAACCCGGGACGACCCCATGCTCGACGCCCTTTCGCCGGACGACGCAAGGCGCATCGTCGATCTGGCCCGCACGGCGGCCGCCGCGCACGATCGGCTCGTCGGCGGCATGCGCAACATCGAACTCGACGAGCAGTCCGCCGAGCGCGGATCGCGCAATCCGACCGACCTCGACACGCTTAGGGTGATCGACGCGGCCGGCGGCGACGCGGCGTTCGACGCACTGAAGGATGCGCTCGGCTGCCTATAGACCGTCCGGCGAGGTTGCCACCGGACCTTATGTCGGGCTATCCGGGCGGGCGGCCTGTCCCGCCCCGCACCGGGAGATCCCATGTTCGAGCTGACGTTCCTCGGCACCGCCGCCGCCGTGCCCGCGGCCGACCGCGGCCTTCCCGCCCTGCTGGTCGATCACGGACCGCGCCGCTTCCTGGTCGACTGCGGCGAGGGCACGCAACGGCAGATCCTCGCTTCGGGCGTCGGGTTCCGGCGGCTCGACACGATCCTCCTCACCCACGGGCACGCCGACCACGTGCTCGGCCTGCCCGGTCTCGCCGCCACGCTGGCACAGTGGGAAGCCACCCCGCACCTGACGATCTGCGGGGGGCCGGCGACCCTCGCGGTCGTCCGCGCGCTGCTGGACGGGGCGCTGCATCCCTACGGCGACCCGGGGATCGAGATCCGCCTGCAGGAGATCGGGCCGGGCGTCGTCTGGGAGGATGCGGAACTGCGCGTCGTCGCCTTCCCGCTCCAGCACACGGTCGCCGACTGCCTCGGCTTCCGCTTCGAGGACAAGGGGCCGAAGATGCGCCTCGATCCTGCGCGCCTCGACGCCCTGCGCGTCCCGCCGGGCCCGATGCGGGCGCTGCTGGCGGGCGGCGTGGGCGTCGACCTGCCGGGCGGGCGCCGGGTCGAGCCCGAGGAGGTCGCGGCCCCCTCGAAGCCCGGTCCGCGCGTCTGCGTCGTGGGCGATACCGGCCCGTTCGCCGAGCTGGTGGCGGAGGCGGCGGGCGCCGACCTTCTGGTCTGCGAGGCGACGTTCCTGTCGGGCGACGCCCAGCGGGCGGCCCTGTCGGGCCACCTGACCGCGGCGCAGGCGGCCCAGCTCGCCGTGGAGGCGCGGGTCGAGGCGCTCTGGCTGACCCACATCAGCCACCGCCACCGGGGGCCCGAGGTGCAGGCCGAGGCGCGGATGGTGTTTCCAGCGGCGCGCGTGGCGAGCGATTTCGAGCGGGTGAAAGTGGTCGGCCGGAAGGATTGAAATACCCCTGCGCGGCATAGGAGCTTTCTTGACTCGCGGGACCCGGACCTATGAACTGACACCCTGTGTGGCCATTCATTGTCACCGGTCGTTCCGATCCACGAGGCGCCCCGCCACCGGGCCCCGTGCGGCCCCCCACGGACCGTGCGCGAAGAAGGTCGGAACCCCGGCATGGGAGACACGGCTCCGATGAGACTTCTTTCGACCGCCCTGCTCGCCGCCGGCGTCGCCGCCGTCGCGCTGACGGGTCCGGCGTCCGCGCAGACGCCCCGCACCACGTTCGTCGTCGCGGACAAGATCGACGACATCGTCTCGATCGATCCGCACGAGAGCTTCGAGTTCTCGGGCTCGAACCTCATCCACAACGTCTACGACCAGCTCTTCGTGCTCGATCCGCAGAACCCGGCGGCCGGGTTCAAGCCGGGCGTCGTCGAGAGCTACACCCTGTCCGCGGACGGCCTCGTCTACACGTTCAAGGTCCGCGACGGGATCAAGTTCCACTCCGGGAACGCGCTGTCGGCCGCCGACGCGGTCTATTCGCTGCAACGCGCGGTGAAGCTGAAGAAGACCCCGGTCTTCATCCTCGCGAACTTCGGGCTGAACGAGGGCAACGTCGACGCGAACGTCAAGCAGACGGGTCCGCTCGAGTTCACCTTGACGGTCGACAAGCCCTACGCGCCGTCCTTCGTGCTGAATTGCCTGACCGCGATGATCGCGTCGGTGGTCGACAGCAAGCTGGTGATGCAGAACGCCGGCACCGACATGGGCAACGGCTGGCTGAAGCAGAACTCGGCCGGGTCGGGGGCGTTCCGGCTGGTCCGCTACCAGCCGTCGGAGAGCTGGACGATCGAGCGGAACGACAACTGGTGGCGCGGCAAGCCACAGATGCAGCGCGTCATCATGCGCCACGTGCCCGAGCCCGGCACCCAGCGCCTGCTGGTCGAGCGCGGCGACATCGACGTGGCCTCGAACCTGCAGCCCCAGGACATCACGGCCCTGCGGTCCAACGCGAACATCAAGATCCAGGATTCGCTGAAGGGCTACATCGCCTACATCGCCCTGAACCAGAAGCACCCGATCCTGTCGAAGCCCCAGGTCGCCGAGGCGGTCAAGTGGCTGATCGACTACGACGGGATGCACGCGACCTTCCTCAAGGACCAGTTCATCCCCCATCAGGCGTTCCTGCCGCTCACCTTCCCTGGCGAGCTGAAGGAAAAGCCCTACACGCTGAACGTGGCCAAGGCGAAGGAGCTGCTGGCCGCCGCCGGGCATCCGAACGGCTTCGAGATCAACCTCGACGTCCGCAACAACTTCCCCTTCCAGAACATGGCCGAGGCGTTCCAGGCGACCGCGGCCCAGGCCGGCATCAAGGTCAACATCATTCCGGCGGAGAGCCGGCAGGTGCTGACCAAGTACCGCGCCCGCCAGCACGAACTGGTGCTCCAGTCCTGGGGCCCGGACTATTCGGATCCGCACACCAACGCGGACACCTTCGCGTCCAACCCGAACAACGACGACACGGCGACCACCAACGTCGGCAAGCTGGCGTGGCGGACGGCGTGGGGCATCCCGGCGCTGTCGGCGAAGACGGCCGCGGCGCTGCTGGAGCGCGACGGCGAGAAGCGCGTGCAGATGTACATCGACATCCAGCGCGAGTTCCAGAAGACCGCCCCCTTCGCGATCATCAACCAGCAGATCGTCCAGTCGGCGGTCCGCCGGAACGTGGACGGCTACATCTCCGGCGCGCCGGTGATGCCCGCCGTCTACTGGCAGGCGACCAAGTCCTGACGGCGCCGGGCCGCCGTCGCTCGCGGGCGACGGCGGCCGGGTTCGGCCGGACTGGGGGCGAACCGGACCGGGGGCGTCCGGACGGGGCGACCGTCCCCCTCCCGCCCGGTCCGGTGTGGCTCGTCTTTTGATCCCGGGAGAACGGATTGACGGAGATCGGCATCCGAGCGGGCGACGGGCTGCGGGCGTTCCGGCGCACCCGCGTCGGCCGTGGCCTGTGGCAGGTGGGCGCGTTGCTCGTGCAGCTCGCCATCACCTTCGTGGGCCTTCTGGCCGTCACCTTCTTCATCGGCCGCGTGATCCCCATCGATCCGGTCCTGGCCGTGGTCGGCGACCGCGCCCCGGCCGAGGTCTACGAGGCCGCGCGCCGCGCGCTCGGCCTCGACCGGCCCTTGTGGGAGCAGTTCGTCGTCTACGTCTGGAAGGTGCTGAACGGCGACCTCGGCATGTCGTCGCTCACGAACCGGCCGGTTCTCGAGGACATCGTCCGGTTCTTCCCGGCGACGCTGGAGCTGGCGACGATCGCGACGATCATCGGCGTGCTCTTCGGGGTTCCGCTCGGGGTGGCCGCAGCCGTCCATCGCGACCGCTGGCCCGACCAGCTGGCCCGCGTGCTCGGGCTCGTCGGCTATTCGGTCCCGACCTTCTGGTTCGGGCTGATCGGGCTCCTCGTCTTCTACGGCATCCTCGGCTGGGTCGGGGGGCCGGGCCGGCTCGGCGTCTTCTTCGAGGACATCGTGAAACCCGTCACCGGCGTCATCCTGATCGACGCCGCGATCGCCGGTGAGTGGGAGGTGTTCTGGAACGCGGTCAGCCACGTGGTGCTGCCGGCCTCGATCCTCGCCTACTACTCGCTCGCCTACATCAGCCGCATGACGCGCTCCTTCATGCTGGAGCAGCTGGCCCAGGAATACGTCACGACCGCGCGCGTGAAGGGCATGGGCGAGGGCCGGGTGATCTGGGTCCACGCGCTGCGCAACATCGCGGTGCCGCTCACGACGGTGATCGCGCTGTCCTACGCGAACCTGCTCGAGGGCTCGGTCCTGACCGAGACGGTGTTCGCCTGGCCCGGCCTTGGGCGCTATCTGACGAGCGCGCTGCTCTCGGCCGACATGAACGCGGTGCTGGGTGCGACGATCGTGGTCGGCCTCGTCTTCGTCGGCGTCAACCTGCTCTCCGACGTCCTCTATCGCCTGCTCGACCCGAGGGCCCGATGACCTCCGCCGACACGCAGCGCGGCTGGCGCGCCCGCCTCCTCTCCGACACGCCCCGCTCGCGCCGCGAGGCGCGGCTCGGGCAGGCCTACCGCGGATGGCTCCAGTTCCGCCGCAACCGCCTCGCCCTCGTCGGGCTCGGCATCGTCGTGATGCTGGTGCTGGTCGCGACCTTCGCCCCGCTGATCGCGACCCACGACCCCTATGCCCAGAATCTCGGCGCGCGCCTGCTGGCGCCGGGGGAGAGGGGGCACCTGCTGGGCACCGACGACTTCGGGCGGGACACCTGGTCCCGTCTCGTCTACGGCGCCCGGGTCACGCTCTACATCGTGGCGCTGGTGGCGATCACGGCGGCGCCGATCGGCCTCCTGGTCGGCACGGCCGCCGGCTATCTCGGCGGCTGGGTCGACACGGTCTTGATGCGGATCACCGACATCTTCCTCGCCTTCCCGCGGCTGATCCTGGCGCTCGCCTTCGTCGCGGCGCTCGGGCCCGGCATCGAGAACGCGGTCATCGCCATCTCGATCACCTCCTGGCCGCCCTACGCGCGCATCGCACGGGCCGAGACGCTCACCGTGCGCAAATCCGACTACATCGCCGCCGCCCGTCTCCAGGGCGCTGGGACGGGGCGCATCCTCGTCGGCCACGTGATGCCGATGTGCGTGTCGAGCGTGATCGTGCGGGTGACGCTCGACATGGCCGGGATCATCCTGACCGCGGCCGGCCTCGGCTTCCTCGGCCTCGGGGCGCAGCCGCCGTCGGCCGAATGGGGCGCCATGGTCTCCACCGGCCGCCGCTTCCTCCTCGACCAATGGTGGGTCGCCGTGCTCCCCGGCGCAGCCATCTTCGTGGTGAGCCTCGGCTTCAACCTTCTGGGCGACGGTCTGCGCGACGTGCTCGACCCGAGGGCGCAATGACCGGATCGCCCCCATCCCTCCTGACGGTCGAGGATCTCCGCGTCACCTTCCACACGCCCACCGGCCCGGTGCGCGCGGTTCGCGGGGTCTCGTTCTCCCTCGGCCGCGAGAAGCTCGGCATCGTCGGCGAGAGCGGATCGGGCAAGTCGATCACCGGTCGATCGATCCTCAGGCTCCTCCCCCGCTCGGCCGAGGTGACGGCGACGCGGCTCGAATTCGACGGCGTAGACCTGATGCGGGCATCCGACCGGCAGATGCGCGAGATCCGCGGCCGGCGCATCTCCCTCGTCCTGCAGGACCCGAAATACTCGCTCAACCCCGTCATGACGGTCGGCGACCAGATCGCCGAGGCCTACCGGCTGCACGCGAAGGTGGGCCGTGCCGCGGCGCGGCGGCGGGCGATCGAGATGCTGGGTGCGGTCCGCATCCGCGATCCCGAGCGGGTCTACGGCCTCTATCCGCACGAGGTCTCCGGCGGCATGGGCCAGCGCATCATGATCGCGATGATGCTGATCCCCGAGCCCGACCTGCTGATCGCCGACGAGCCGACCTCGGCCCTCGACGTCACGGTGCAGATGCAGGTGCTGGCCATCCTCGACGATCTGGTGACGACCCGCGGCATGGGGCTGATCTTCATCAGCCACGACCTGAACCTCGTTGCGAGCTTCTGCGACCGCATCCTCGTCATGTACGCGGGGCGGGTGGTGGAGGCGTGCCGGGCGTCCGAACTCCACGCGGCGACGCACCCCTACACCCGCGGCCTGCTGGAGAGCCTGCCGCGCATCGACGACGACCGGGCGGAGTTGCCGACGCTGCGGCGCGACCCGGCCTGGGCGGCGGAGTAGCCGATGGCGTCCCCCATGATCGGCGTCCGCGACCTCACGGTCACCTTCGGCCACGGTCCGGACGCTGTGCGTGCGGTCCGCGGCGTCTCCTTCGACGTGGCGGAGGGAGAGAGCTTCGGCCTCGTGGGCGAGAGCGGGTCGGGCAAGTCGACCGTGCTGCGCGTTCTCGCCGGCCTGAACCCGGACTGGACCGGGACCGCTGTCGTCGCCGGCAGCGCGGTGACGCAGCACCTGTCGAAGGCGTACCGGCGTTCGGTGCAGATGGTCTTCCAGGACCCCTACGGCTCGCTCCACCCACGGCACACGGTCGACCGGGTCCTGTCGGAGCCGCTGGAGATCCACCGTATCGGCGACGGGGAACGGCGTATCGCTTCGGTCCTGACCGACGTCGGGCTCGGCCCGCAGTTCCGCTTCCGCTATCCCCACCAGCTCTCCGGCGGACAGCGTCAGCGTGTGGCGATCGCCCGGGCGCTGATCCTCGAGCCGAAGGTGCTGCTGCTGGACGAGCCGACCTCCGCGCTCGACGTCTCGGTGCAGGCGGAGATCCTCAACCTGCTGAAGCGGCTGCGGCGGGAACGCGGCCTCACCTACGTGCTGGTCAGCCACAACCTCGCGGTCGTCGGCTACATGTGCGACCGGCTCGCGGTCATGAACCGCGGGCTGGTGGTGGAGGAGATGACGGTCGACGACCTGCGCGCCGAGGCCCCGAAGGAGGCCTACACCCGCCAGCTGCTGACCGCGAGCCGCGGCTACGATCGTGCGGCCGCCGACCGGATGGTCACCTACGACTGATCACTCCTGCGAGAACGCCCGGTGGTAGGCCTGGACGATCGGCGCCATCAGGTAGTCGAGCGGGGTCCGGGCCGAGAGCAGGATCTGCGCGTCGACCGGCATTCCCGGCACGAGCACCGTGCCCTGCGGCAGCGCCGTCGGCACGTCGGGTCGGACGCGGACCAGATAGGCCATCCGCCGGGTCTGCGGATCCTCCACCCGGTCGGCGGAGACATGGACGACGGTCCCCGGCAGCGTACCGACCACGCGCGTGTTCAGCGCCCCGACGGACAGCCGCGCCGGCAGGCCGACGTGGACGTCGCGGATGTCGCGCGGCTCGACCCGCACCTCGGCCAGAAGCGCGTCGCCCGCGGGGACGATGTCCGCCACCGCCTCCCCCGCGCCCAGCGCGCTGCCGGCGATCCGCGCGCCGAGGCCGACGACGGTCCCCGCCTCCGGCGCGACGATCTCCCGCGTCCGCAGGCGGTTGAGGGCGTCCCGCCGGTCCTCGACCTGTCGGGCGAGGTCGGCCCGCAACGCCTGCAGGTCGGCAAGGATGCGCTCGCGCCGCTCGTCCTTGCGACGGCGCAGTTCGGCCCGCGTCTCGATCGCCTGCTGGCGGAGCTGCGTGCGCTTGGCCGCCAGCTCCGCGTCGCGGGCGAGGAGGCGCGCCTCCTCCTTCTGCTGTTCGAACAGGCGCGACCGGGGGGCGTTGCCGCGATCGAGGAGCTGGCGGGTGACCTCGATCTCCTGCCGCACCACGGCGAGTTCGCGGACACCGTGCGCCTGCTGGTCGGCCAGATGCTCCGCCTCGCGGTCCAGCGACTGCGCCCGTTCGGCATACAGCCGTTCGTCCGCGAGGAGTTGGCCGGCGCGGGACGCGAACAGGTCGGACTGGTCGGCGAGAATGCGCCGCACGGCCGGCGTGGCGGCGTCCGACAGAAGCTCGATCGGCCAGGACGGGGCCGCGGCACCGTCGCGTTCGGCCACCAGCCGGGCCTCCGTCGCCAGCTTCGCGGCGATGTCGGCGTTGAGCGCGTCGACGCGGGCGGTGGCGGCGACGTCGTCGAGGCGCAGGAGGATCTGTCCGGTCGAGACGCGGTCGCCGTCGCGGACCCCTACGTCGACGACGAGGCCGCCCTCGGGGTGGCGGACGGTCTTGCGGCCGCTGGCGGGAACGAGCACGCCCGGGGCGTTCGCCGCCCCGTGGATCGGCGCGAACGTCGCCCAGCCGCCGATCCCGCCGACGGCCAGCGCCACGGTCAGCAAGCCGGCCGCCACGTTGCGCCCCACGCGCACCGGAGGGAGGAGCCCGGGCGTCGTCGCGGCCCGGTCGTCGCGCAGAAGAAGGTCGATCGTCATGGCGTCAGCTTCATCGGTCGGATCGTGTCGGCGGCGACGGCCTCGGGACGCGCGTCGCGGCGCGCGCCGGAGACCACGTGGTCGGTCGGCCCGAAGGCGGCGGCGACGCCCCCGCTCAGCACCAGGACCTTGTCGGCGTCGTCGAGGAGGCGCGGGCTCTGGGACAGGGTCACGACGGTGATGCCCATCGCCTTGGCCGTCCGCAGGATCTGCCGGACCATCTCAACCCCCGTGGTGTCGAGATGGCCGAGCGGTTCGTCGAGGACGAGCAGCCGGGGCCGGCCGCAGATGGCGCGGGCGAGCATCAGCCGGCGCAGACCGCCGCCGCCCAGCGCCGGCGCGGCGACGTGGACGTCGGTCGCGAAACCGTCCGGCAGCGCCGCGATCGCAACGTCGAGCCCGGTCGCC
>CANGXM010000096.1 GCA_947457845.1 Rhodospirillales bacterium
ACGGCGCCGCCCGACGCGGGGCGGCGCAGCGGCACGTCCTGCGGCCCGGTCCCGAAATCGATCCGCAGCGCGCGCGTCCCCTCCAGCCGGAAGGTCGCGGAGACGACGCGCAGGGCGAGGCCCTCGCTCCCGCCGGTGCCGAGCAGGGCCGGCAGCGGCTCCACGACGCAGGCGAAGGGAATCCCGGCCTCCACCCGGCGCGCCGGCGCATCCAGCACGATGGTCCCGGCGTTCACCCGCACCGGTGCGCGCGGCACGCCGTCGGCGACGACCGCGACGTCGCGCCCGTCGAGGTGGGAGAGGCCGGACCAGACCGTCTTCGCCGTGCCGCTCTCGCCCGCGACCGCGGCGTCGAGGGCGAAGCCGTCGTCGAACGCCTCGATCGTCGACCCGCCCAGCCGGTCGACCAGCAGGTAGACCCGCTCCCCCACCGCGGCGACGGCGCGGACCGGCCCGTCGGTGGTCACGCGCATCCACGCGGTCACCTGCTCGGCCCGATAGACGGTCAGCGCCCGCAGGCTCCCGTCCGCCATGGCGACGAACAGCAGCCGCCGGCGCGGGTCGAAGTCCATGTCCCGCGGCCGGTCGACGAGGTGCGAGGCCAGCAGCGCGAGGTCGGGCGACTGGTAGGCCTGCTCCACGTCGGTGTAGACGAACTCCCGCAGGTCGGCGCCGGTGCGGCCGACGTAGAGGGTGGCGCCGTCGACGTTGCGCGGCGGCACCCGCCGGTCGACCGGGGATCCGACGCGGGTCTGGCGCGCCATCTGGATCGTCCCCGGGGTCAGCGGATCGCCCGAGACCATCCATTCGGCGCCGGAGGTGAAGACCTGCAGGTGCCGGCCGGAGAACAGCGCGCGGATCGCGTTGACGTCGTCCGACAGGATCGCGAACTCGATCGCCTCGTCGTCCTTCCCGGTCCCGACGTCGAAGTTCCACAGGTCGGCCGAGCGCGAGAGCCAGAGGCGGTTCGGCAGGTCGCGCGAGCCGCCGACGACGAGCCGGTCCTGGTGGAAGACCGCCGTCGCGGGCCAGCCGCGGACGGGGGAGAAGGCCTGCTCGTCCCACGCGGTCGTCGCTGCGGTGCCGGCGAGCGCCTGTTCGACGGTCGCGGTCGCCTGCGTGCCCGAGGCGACGGCGGTGATGCGCACCTGCTTTCCGGCGACGCGGAAGCGGGTGCCCTGGTGGGCCGGCCGGAACACGGCCGCGGAGGCGACGAGCGTGACGGACCCGGTCGTCGCGGAGGCGGCGATCGTGACGTCGGCCGGGGCGAAGCGGTACCAGGGCTGGCGGACGGCGCCGTTCTCCACCACCCACGACCATTCGTCGATCTGCCACGTCAGGTCGGCCCGCCGCGTGACGCGCCGCGGGGCCACGTCGGGGTGGCAGACGAGAAGCGTGTCGGCCGACTGGGTCCAGGCGATCTGGGCGAGCTGCGCCTCGGTCCAGGGGGCCGTCACCGTCGCGAGGCGGACATCGTCGCGGTACACGTCGATGGCGCCGGCCGAGAAGGCGAGCAGATAGGTCTGCTCGGTGTTGAAGGCGAAGGCGACGAGGCGCCCGGGCCCCCGCGCCCGGTCGACGAACGCGAGGCCGGCGCGGCGCGACAGGCCGCCGGTGGGGTGGATGAAGACGTTCTCCAGCCGGCGGGCGCCGTTCGCGTGGGCGCGAAGGTCCGTGCGGCCGAAGAGGCGCGGGGCGATCTCGCCGGCGGTGAAGCTGGTCTTGACGGTGCGCAGGCGCGTCATGTCCGCCGGGCCTCCACGAGCGAGAAGTCGACGAAGCCGGGCTGGTCGTCCTGCTGGGCGTCGATCAGGCGGGCCCGGCGGAACTCCCCCTCGGCCAACCGCCAGAGCGCCTCGGCACGGCTGGTGTTCTCGGTCAGCGGGATGCAGAACTCCGCCGCCAGCCGGGCGATCAGCGCCTGGTCGAAGAAGGGCGGGAACGACGTTTCCGGCATCCGGCGGACGTAGGCGAGGACGACGCCCTCGGCATCGCTCTCCAGCCGGTCGCCGGCGATGCGGCACGTCAGGCCGCGCCCGCGCCCCTCCGGCCCCGCGGACAGCGCGCGCAGGAAGTCGGACGGGAGCTGGTGGACGAAGGCGAAGTCGGCGACCGGCACCGCATCGACGCGGGCGAGGCGCACGTGGGCGGTCGCGAAGCTCCAGGCGTTGGCGGAGAGCAGCGCGTCGCGCGTGGTGGGATAGAGCGCGTCGGCCACCGTCGCCTCGGCCGTGCCGTCGGTGAAGGCGGTGATGGGGGTGGCGCCGATCTTGAGAAGGGCGCGCGCGCACAGCGCGATGGCGTCGAGGGCCATGGGGCGGGCTCCGGGGATGGCGGGAGGGGATCGGGGCCGGCGGGGGCCGGCCCCGGGCCGGGTCACGGGCCGATGCGGGTGAAGCCGGTGACGGTGACGCTGCCGGCGCCCGCCGCGACGACCGCGATGAAGCCCATCATCGGCGCGCCGGTGCCGACCCCGAGATTGGCGATGATGACGTCGCCGGGGCGCAGCATGGCCGTGGCGGCGTTGAAGTAGCCGGCGGCGACGACGGTCGCCGAGGCGTCCGGCGTCTGGTAGCTCCACAAGGTGAAGCCGTTGGCGTAGGCGAGCACGCTCAGCGTGTCGGAGCGGAAGGGCATCGGGATCTCCGGAAGGACGGGGTCGGGCGACGGCGGCAGGCGCGACGGCGGGGCGGGGCCCGCCTCACTCCTTGCAGCGCAGGGTGACGACGCCATCGGCGTCGATCAGCTTCGCGCCCTGGCTCATCATCGAATTGACGAAGTGCGCGGCGCGGTCGCCGTGCCAGGTGACGTCAGTCGTCACCTCCGCGCCGGACGCGTGGCCGACCGCGGTCTTGTGGAACCAGTGGCAGCGCCGGACCCCGGCGGTCAGCGTCAGGCCGGAATGGGGAATCCACATCGTGCCGAGCCAGCGCTTGGCCTGGGTGCCGCGGAACGGCAGGTCGGCGTCGCCCACGTAGTCGGCCGAGGCGAACTGCGGGATCTGGAGCAGGTCCGACCACTGCTTCCAGCCCACGACCGCCGTGCGCTGGCCGTCGTCGGGCACGTCGGCCGCGCCCAGCGCCTCGAAGGCGGCGAGTACCTTGGCCAGCGTCATGCCGTCGGCGTCGCCGCCGGCGAAGCGGATGGAGGTGTCGAGTTCGGCGACGATCATCTCGTCGGTCTTGCGGCCCAGCGCATAAGCGCCGGCGTTGGCGATCACCGCCCGCTCGTCGTGGGCGACCTTGAGCTCGTCGAACTTGTCGACCCAGTCGCCGGCGTAGAAGTCGGCCAGCGTGCACTCGACCGGCACGTGGTCGACGTTCATCACCGGCACCTGCCCGTGGCGGGACTTGGTGGCGGCGGTGCCCTTGCCGACCTTCTGGAAGACGGTGGCGGCGCCCTGGACGTTGGATTTGGTGCGCACGGTGGCCCGGAGCTTGGAGCCCTGGCGCTGGTAGGCCTCGTGCACTTCGCGCTCGAACTGCTTGACGAAGGCCTGGGTGACGGAGGTTGCCATCGGGGGGGACCCTGACGTTGGAGGGACGGGTCTCCCGGAGGGTTGTCGGCGGGTTCGCCGGCCCGACGCGCCGGGCGCCGACGAAAAAGGCCGGCCAGCGGCCCGGCCGGGCGCCCCGGTCAGGGGGCGTTGTCCGGCAGGGTCGCCGACCGGCCAGGTCGGGACGGAACGTCGCGGGAGGTCGCCGACCGCCGCGAGGCATGGCTCGGGCGGTGGCGAGGATCAGAGAATAGGAATTTTATCCCTCAGTCAAGCGCAATCGGTTCCGCCGTCGGGTCGGAGCGGATCGCGTCGGGAACCGATCGTCCCCTCACCACCCCGTCGACCACCGCCGCGAACCGCTCCCGGAAGACCGACGCATCGAACCGCGCGGCGTGCCGGGCGATGGCCGCGGGGTCGAAGGCCGTCGCCTCCGCCTCGAACCGGTCGAGCGCGGCGTTCAGGTCGTCCGGCGTCTGGCGGTGGAAGAAGAGGCCGGTCCGCCCCTCCACCACCGTCTCCAGCGCCCCGCCGCGGCCATAGGCGATCACCGGCTTGCCGGACGCCATCGCCTCCACGGGCACGATCCCGAAGTCCTCCTCGCCGGGGAAGACCAGCGCGCGGCAGCGGGCGAGGCGGTCGCGCAGGACCGGGAAGGGCTGCGGGCCCAGGATCTCCACCGTGGGCCCCGCGGTCCGGCGCAGGTCCTTCAGCTGTTCCCCGTCGCCGATCACCACGAGGCGCCGGCCGCTGCGGTTGAACGCCTCCACCGCGAGGTCGGCGCGCTTGTAGCCGACGAGCTGGCCCGCCAGGAGATAGGTGCCGTCGTGCGCCGCGGTGGGCGCGAAGTCGCCGACGGCGACCGGCGGATGGATCACGGTCGCGTCGCGGCCCCAGTAGCGGCGGATGCGCGCCGCGACGTTGTCGCTGTTGGCGACGAACACGTCGACCCGCGCCGCCGTCTGGTGGTCCCAGCCGCGCAGATAATGGGCGACCGGGCTCCACAGGAGGCGCCCCGCCCCGCCCAGCTGCGCGCGGTAGGCGTGGTACATGTTCCAGACGTAGCGCATGGGCGAATGGACGTAGCACACGTGCAGCGCGCCCGGCGCCGGCACCACCCCCTTCGCCGGCCCCGCCTCGGACGAGATCACGAGGTCGTAGCCGGAGAGGTCGAACTCCTCCAGCGCCAACGGCATCAGGGGGAGATACGTCTTGTAGCGGGTCTTCGCGAAGGGCAGGCGCGCGACGAAGCTCGTCGTGATCCGGTGCTTCAGGATCTCCGGGTCGATCCGTTCGGGCACGATCACGTGGGTGAAGAGGTCGGCCCCGGGCCAGAGCCGGCACAGCTCCGCCACCACCTTCTCCCCGCCCCGCATGGTGACGAGCCAGTAATGGACGATGGCGACGCGCATCAGCGGTCCAGCGCCTCGATGACGTCCATCAGCCGCGCGGCGCCCGCCGTCCAGCCGAACTCCCCCGCCCGCGCCCGGCCGCGGGCGATCATCCGGGCGCGGAGGCCGGGCTCGGCGACGAGCCGACCGATGGCGGCGGCCAGCGTCGCCGGGTCGTGGGGGTCGCAGTAGAGGGCGGCGCCGCCGCACACCTCCGGGAGCGAACTGGTCCGCGCGACCACCGCCGGGCAGCCGCAGGCCATGGCCTCCAGCGGCGGGATGCCGAACCCCTCGTAGGTCGAGGGGAAGGCGAGGCAGAGCGCGTTCTCGTAGAGCGCCTTCAGCTGCCCTTCGGTCACGGCGCCCAGCGCCAGCGTTCCCTCCGGCAGCCGACCGCCGGCGAGACCGCGCGGGTTCGCGTGGCCGGCGACCACAAGGCGCGGCCGCGGCGCCGGCATCATGGCGAGCGCCGCGCCGACGGCGGCGAGGTTCTTGTGCGGCTTCGCGCTGCCGATCGCCAGCACGTAGCCCCCGGGCTCCAGCCCGGCGAGGATCGACCGGTCTGCGGCGATGCGCTCCAGATGCTCGGCCGCGTTGGGAACCACGGCGAGGCGGTCGCGTGGCACCCCGGCGAGCCGGGCGAGTTCGCCGGCCGAGAAGGCGGAGACGGTGATCACCTGCTCCGCCCGGCGCGCGAACCAGCGGAACTGGAAGCGGTACCAGAGGCGATAGGCGCGCGCGTAGCTCTCGGGCACCGCGTAGATCCCGGCGTCGTGCAGCGCCACGACCTGCCGGGGGTGGAGCAACGGGCCCGCGTTGCCGAGGCTCAGGAGCCGCTGGCCGGCGGCCGCGCGGGCAAGGTCGACCTGCTCCCACCGGTGCCCCCGGTGCCGGCCCACGGTCCGCTGGGCGATGGCCACGAGGCCCGGGAGCGCGGTCGCGTCGGGCGGCAGGAGGAGGGTGACCGGCCCCCAGGGACGCCCGTCGGCGATCAGCCGGTCCATCGCACCCACGATCTCGCGCGCATAGCGCTGCACGCCGGTCAGCGGCTGGGCGAGGAAGCGACCGTTGATGACGAGCGGGCGGTGGACGACGGCGGGATCGCCGCGGGGGGCGGGCACGACGCGGCGAAGCCCGGTGGGATGGGCCATGGCGCTCACCCGCCCGTCCGGCCGACGCGGGCCGGCTCGGGAACCGGACATCCGACCGCGGCACAGATCGCGTGGGCGAGATCCTCCCACGAGGCGACGGGCTCCGGCCGGATGGTGCGGCGGTCGATCGCGCGGGCGGCCCGGAGCGCAGCGGCGATCGAGGCGCCGTCGCCCGGATCGTAGCCGATCAGGTGCGGCCGGTCGGGCCGCGTGACGAAGCGCGGGCCCACCGAGGGCAGGCGGCAGTGGGTGTACTGGATCAGCTTCAGGCTCGATTCCCGCAGGGTCTCCCCGCCCGTCCGCCGGACGTAGGGCGCCGCACCCACGTCGGCATGGCGCACGAACGGAACGGTCTCGAGGAACGGACGCTCCCCGTGCCAGACGACGTTGGGCAGCTTCGGCTCGGGCCGCAGCGCGCCGACGACGTGGAACCGCCAGCCGGGAAGCGCCGTCGCGGCGAGGGCCGGGAAGGCGGCGTCGAAGAAGGAATGGCCGATAGACACGACCTCGGTCTCCCACCGCGGCCCGAGCGGGGGCGCGGCGTAGGGATCGGCCGTCGGCCGGTCGAAGGCGGCGAGGTCGATCCCGTGCGGCTGGAAACGGACGGACGGCAGGGCGGCGAAGCGTTCGGCCGTGTATCGGCTGGGCGCGCTGATCAGGTCGAACAGCGGCGCCACGCGTTCCTCCTCGGCGACGACGTGCGCGTGCTGGCCGATGTTCCGGGTATCGTCGGAGACGCGGTAGACGAGCCGCGCCGCGGGGTTGAGCGCCCGGATGCGGCGGACGAGGAGGAGCGGCAGCCCGCTCTCCACCAGCACCAGGTCGGCGCCCCGCACGGCCGCCTCCAGGGGCCCCAGCGGCAGATCCGCCCAGCGCGCGGCGAGCGGCGCGCTCAACCGGTCGAGCCAGGCGCTGCGCAGGTGGAAGGGGTGCCAGGGCGTCCACCAGACGAGGCTGACGATGCCGGGCGCCTTCTCCACCGGCCGGTTCGCCTCGGCCCGGACCGGATAGGCCATGCGGGCGTCGCCGCGCAGGCGCGAGATCGGGCTGATGCCGACGGTCGCCACGGTCACGGCGAACCCGAGCCCGGCCAGCGCGTCGGCGAGGAAGTGGAAACCGGCCTTCCGGCGGGAGGCGTAATAATGTCCGGTGACGAGGAGGGCCCGTGGCGTCGGCAAGGTCGAGGATCCCGGTGACGGGCGCAGGACCGCCAGTCTGCCCGCAACCGCCCGGCGAACGGGCGGCGCAGAGGGGCTAGCCCGGCCCGATGCCGGTCCCGCTTGCGCATCGGGGCGCCCTGACGATCGCGGCCCACGCGCGCAGCCACGGCCTCGTTCTCGTCTCCGGCGACCTCGGCGCGTTCGGGCGTGTCGCCGGCCTGCGCTGCGAGGACTGGCCCGACGGCTGACCGACCGTCGGGAATTACCCCCGATTAAGCCGCGGACCGCCGGAAGCGCCCGCAGTCCCGGCGGCCCCCGGGCCTATGCTGCGCCGCGTCCCCACAGCCGACGCGCCGGACGCGAGCCCCCATGGCCTACGAGAACGTCACCCCACTGCGCGACGTGCCGCAGGTGCGGCCCGCACGCCCCGACATCCTGCTGCCCTCGCTCGGCCTGCGCGAGCAGATGCGCAAGCTGCGGCGGCGCAAGTGGGTGATCCTCGGCGTGATCCTACTGATCACCACGCTCGCGGTGATCCAGGTCGAGCGCCTCCAGCCCGAGTACCGGGCCTCGGCACAGGTCATGCTGGACGTCCGCCGCCAGCAGGCGATCGACATCAAGTCGATCCTGCCGGACGTGCCGGTGGACCTCGAGACGGTGCAGGGCGAGATCGCGGTCATCAACTCGCGCACGCTGGCCGACAAGGTGGTGACGCGGCTCGGCCTCGACACGATGGCGGAGTTCAACCCGCGCCTCGCGGCGCTGGACGCCGACGAGGGATTCGACCCGATGGGGACGGTCCGGGACGCGCTGCGCGGCGCGCTCGCCATGGTCGGGCTCGGCGGCGGCGAGACGGCCCCGACCGACCCCGACGCCGACCGCGAGAACCGCACGCGCATCGTCAACGCCGTCCTGAAGAACCTGGACGCCACACCCCGCGGGCGCTCCCGCGTGATCGAGATCGGCTTCACCTCCAAGAATCCGGAACGCGCGGCGTCGATCGCCAACACCTTCGCCGACCTCTACATCCTGGAACGGCTGGAGGCGAAGTTCGAGGCCGCGCAGCGGGCGAACCAGTGGCTGAACGAGCGGATGGCGGACCTGCGCCGCCAGACCGAGGACGCCGAGCGCCGGGCGCAGGAGTTCCGCCAGCAGGCGGGCCTCCTTCAGGGCGCCGGGACGACGACGCTGGCGCAGCAGGCGATCGGCCAGCTGAACGCCGAACTCATCAGCGCGCGCGCCGCCCGGGCGACGGCCGACGCACGCCTCCGCGCGGCGGAGCCCGCGCTGGGCGCCGGGGTGGCGTCGCTGCCGGGAGCGGTGCTGGAAAACGGCCTGATCCAGCGCCTGCAGGAGCAGGTGATCGCCTCGCAGCGGCGGATCGCCGAGCTGGGCCAGTCGCTGGGCCCTCGCCACCCGCAGGTGCTGCAGGTCCGCGCCGACCTCGAGGAGGCGCAGGGCCGCCTCAGGACGGAGATCGGCAAGGTCATCTCCGGCCTTCGCAACGACGCCTCCGCCGCCCGCTCCCGCGAGCAGCAGCTCGAGGTGGAGCTGCGCAAGTTCGAGACGCAGGCGGGCGTGCTGGGCCAGCGGGAGGTGGAGCTGCGGACGCTGGAGACGCAGGCCCAGTCGAACCGCACGCTCCTGAACCAGCTGACCCAGCGGTTCAACGAGACGGCCCTGCAACAGGATCTCCAGCAGCCGGACGCCCGGGTGATCTCCGCCGCCCCGGTGCCGCAGCAGGCGGCGTTCCCGAACAAGCGCCTCCTGGTCGGCGCCGCCTTCCTCCTCTCCGCGCTCCTGGGCGTGGCGCTGGCGCTCGTCCTGGAGCACCTCGACCAGGGCTTCCGCTCGGCCGAGCAGGTGGCGCGGATCTCGGGCGTGCCGGCGCTGGGCCTGATCCCGGCGCTGGGGAGCCTGAAGGACCGCGTCATGCGCCGCCGCCCGGCCGACGTGATCGTCGACCGGCCGCGGTCGAACTATGCCGAAGCGGTGTCGAGCACGATCGCGAGCCTGTTCCTCGCCGCGAACGAGCGGCGGCCCAAGCTGGTCCTCGTCACCTCGACCCTGCCGGGCGAAGGCAAGACGACGCTGACCGCCAGCCTCGCCCGGGCGGCGGCGCAGTCGGGCCTCAGGGTGCTGCTGGTGGACGCCGACCTGCGCCGCCCGGCGCTGCACCGCGCGCTCGACCTGCCGCTCCAGCCGGGCCTGACCGACGTGCTGGGCGACCGGGCCGCGTTCGTCGACGCGGTGCAGAAGGACCCGCGCTCGACGGTGGCGTTCCTGCCGGCGGGGTCGGCGGTGCAGAACCCGCTGCACCTGCTCGCGGCCGAACGCACGCGCCAGTTCCTGCACGGGCTGGGCAAGCACTACGACCTGATCCTGATCGACACGAGCCCGGTGATGGCGGTGTCCGACCCGCGGGTGCTTTCGCGCTACGTGGACCAGACGGTCTTCGTCGTCCGCTGGGCCCGCACGCCGCGCGAACAGGCGCTGAACGCGCTGAACCAGATCGTGGAGGCGGGCGGGCGCGTGGGGGGGGTGGTGCTGTCGATGGTCGACGTCCGCCGCCACGCCCAGTACGGCTTCGGCGACAGCGGGCAGTACCATCTGGCGGGGAAGTACTATCAGCGGTGAGGAGTGCGATCCCTACGCCGGGATGGTTGGACAGGGGCCGTCACGCCACCGGAAAACCACGCGGCAGGGTCACAGCCGCAGAGATGTTCGACCCGGATGCCTTCGGCCTCGAGCAGCGCTCCGTGTTCGATCCAGTCGCTGTCGACGGCATTCGCGACAGGCGCACGACACCGACGGGCGAGGGCCGCGAACTTCCGGTCGGATGGGTCGAACCGGGCATCGGCCAGGGATCGGGGCAAATCGACATACTCGCCGTCGTCGCAGACGGGTAAGGCGCAGCGCTCGGCGAAGCGCCAGTCGTTCAGCACCTTCTGATAGAAGCGATCGCCGACCCCCGGCTGTCCGCTCGGGCTAAGGTGGCGTCGATACTCTTCGACCACCCGGCTCTCCTCGTCCACCCATACGCCCTGCCGTCTCTCGAGATTGAGAAGGAACGCGACCGCAGCCTCCCGGCAGTCGATCGACGGATCGCCGACCACGTCGGCAGCCGGACGCCCGTTCGCCACGATCGGCACATTGGTGTCGACGATCCATCGCTTCACGGAGAAGTCCGCATCCGCTTCAGGCGCGCCAATTCGGCCTCCGCCGTCTCGCCGAAGGCATCGCCCATGAACTTTTCCGGCCAGTTCCGGATCCGGCCGTAGAGATCGAGTTCGAGCGGTTCCAGCTCCGAGACGCCGTGCGGCGCATCACAGAAGTAAAGGCGAACCGCGTCCGCGGGCAGGCTTTCCTCGGCGACCCTCCGCTGAAGCCGAAGGAGCAGATGTTCCGAATGACTCTCGAAGATCACCTGCACCTTGCGGTGGATCGCGGCCTGAACGATGACATCGGCCAACTCTGCCTGTGCCAGTGGGTGCAAGTGAATTTCCGGCTGCTCAAGAATAACCGTACTGCCCTTTGGGACGTACTGTAGCAGAGTAACCACAGGAAGGACCTGCGAGATACCGAAGCCAACGTCAGTCAAAAGAACCTCGGCTGCGCCCTTTCGGGTTGTGACTTTTGCGACAAAGAAGCTGTTCTGTTTCGCAATTTCTTCGACGCGAAATCCTTCGATCAGACCGAGTTTCCGAAGCCAATGTGCGACGACCTCCTGAAAAGGCCGAAGACGTCCTTTCGGTACGAGATTCCGTTGTTCGCCATCGGCCGTGGCAGCAATGATCGCGTCCACCGCCTTTTCACCTTTCACTCCGACGTCAGAAGGACGTGAACGGTTCCAGAGATAATCTCGTCGAGGCGGTTCTCGCAGGGGACCGAGATAGAAGATCTTGTCAAGCGCCGACTCGTATGTGGCCTCCAGATCCGCCAGGAAACCGGCGTTTTGGAAGTACGTTCGCGCTTGGTCTGGGAAAGCGTATGAGTTTACCGGTCCGGGCAGTTGCCAAGGGCGCCCCTTGCTACGCTTAAACTGAAATGAAGACGCTTTCTCCATCAGTGACCGAGCTCTCAGTTCGAACCCGTTTGGTTGCGCCTCGTTAGTCCGCAACGTGAACTGCAATTCGCCTAGCCCATAGCGCAGGGCAAGAGTCCGAGGTCCCCCCTGATGGACGTCGACCTTGGCATAGATGTCCAAAATGTGACCGCGTGCGATGGATGGTGCTGTCGCCTCGCTGGGATCGGCCAGAACGAGATCCTTCGACAACTCGAAGGCGAGCCCCCAGTCGATAAAGCGCGTCGTATCATGTTGGTGGATCGCGTCCCCAATCGTTCCCAGCTTCACCAGATCCCCATTGAGATCCAAGGCCAGCGCACGATCGGTCGCGTTCTTCGTCTGTTTCAGCAAAAGGGGAAACTGGATCAGGCTCGTCTTCCCAGACGAGTTCGTGCCGAACACGCCGGTGATGGGCGCGCAATGCAGGTCGGCATGCGCCCATGATTTGAAGTTCGAGAAAACGAGGCGCTTCAGCATGGGCACAGTCTAGGAGAGAATGAGGGCGGGAGCGAGACAGAGGTTTCGGGTTCGCTCCCTCACCCCCAATCCCCCCGCCCGTCCCACGCCACCGTGCGCCGGTACGGCCCCAGGTCCACCCGTTCCAGCGCCTTGGCCGCCTCCTCCCGCGCCTCGGCGACGACCGCGTCCGCATCCACCCGCACCGGGCGGCGGTCGCGCAGAAGCACCTCGCCCTTGGCGATCACCGTCCGCACGTCCGCGGCCTGGCCGAAGAAGACGAGGCTCGACGCGAGGTCGGCGATCGGCCCGATGTGCGCCGTGCCGAGGTCCATCAGCACGACGTCCGCGTCCTTGCCCACCGCCAGCGATCCCACCCGGTCGTCCAGCGACAGCGCCCGCGCGGCGTCGATCGTCACCATGCGCAAGAGCGTCTCGGGCGGGAGCACGCCCTGGGTACCCGCCGCCTGCCACTGGTTCCAGGCGGTGCGCGCCATCTCGCGCCAGAGGTCGAGCGAGGTGTAGGGCGCCGCGCCGTCGCTGGTCGCCGCCACCGCGCAGCCGGCCGCGATCAGCGCCGGCACCGGGGCCATGCCGTACCACAGGTTCTCGTGGGTGAAGGCGACCGTGCCGATGCCGACCCGGTGGGCGCCGAGCACGCGCACCTCCTCCGGCCCGAGCCCGTTGGAATGGCAGGCGAGCACGTCCGGCCCGAGGATCCGGTCGAGGTCCCGGTCGCCGAAGTGGGCCCGCGCGAAATCGACCGAGCCGGCGAACATGTGGGTCTGGAGGATCACCTTGCGGTCGTCCGCGATCTCCCGCATCCGCCGGGCGTGGGCCAGCATCGCCGGCACGTCCGAGACGTCGGGCAGGCGGTGGGGCGTGCGCCGGTGCTGCACGTGCCGGCCGAGCAGGTAGGGTGGTGCCAACGCCACCCGAATGCGCCCCTCGCCCGCCCCGTGCCAGCGGTCGATCACCGCCAGCGACACGCGCTCGGCGTCGGCGTGGGTGAAGCCCCGCCGCTCCCACCGCCCGTCGACGAGGAACGAGCCCTCGAAGGGTTCGGGCAGGTGGGGGAAGACCGGGTCGGGCGGGCCGACGGCCAGCACGAAGCCGAGCCCGGCCTCCAGATAGGCCTCCGCGTTGACGTCGGAGAAGATCGTGTCGTCGGCGCGCGCCGGCGTCGCGCCGATCACCGAGAGCCCGGTCGTCACCCCGCCCTTCAGCCGTTCGAGCGCGGCCAGCCGCGCCTCCGCCCGCCACCATTGCGGGGTGGTCGCGTGCCAATAGAGCGGCCCCGCCGGCCAGCCGGCCGCGGGGTGGAACAGGCCGCGGATCATCCCGTGCCCGGCGTGGGCGTAGGCGTCGACGAGGCCGGGCAGCACCACGCAGCCGCGCGCGTCGATCGTCTCCGCGGCCACGAACGCCGCCTCCACCGCGGCCCGCGTCCCGACGCCGGCGATGCGCCCGCCGCGGATCGCGACCGCGCCGTCCGCGATCTCCGGCCGGGCGGCCTCCATCGTCAGCACGTGCCCGCCCGCCACGATCCGGTCGACCGTTTCCCGCTCCATCCCCGCCCTCTCCCCTCGCCGCGTCCCGCGGCGCATCTCCCGTCGCCGCGTCCCGCGGCACGTCCGTCGTTGCGTCCCGCGGCACGTCCGACGTTGCCGCGCCTTCCGGCCCTCTCCACAATGCCAGAAGCATGCGCCGATACCTCGACCAGAAGCTCAAGATGCGCCAGCTGCGGGCCGTGGACGCGATCGCGACCCACCGCAGCCTCCAACGCGCGGCCCGCGCGCTGGGCCAGACCCAGCCGGCGCTGACCAAGACGCTGCACGAGGTGGAGGCGATGGTGGGCGCCCGCCTGTTCGAGCGCCACGCCCGGGGCGTGGAGGCGAACGCGCTCGGCCGGGCGGTCGCGGGGGCCGCGCGCCGCATCCTGGCCGAGGTGACGCGGCTGGAGGAGGACCTCG
>CANGXM010000097.1 GCA_947457845.1 Rhodospirillales bacterium
CCGCCGAGATTTCGACCGGGCGCCCGGACGGCGGCCGCGACGCGGACCCGCCGGCCAAGGTGTTCGTCGAGCTGATCGTCCGCGCCGGCATCGCGCCGGGCGGCGAGCGGCTGACGGTGCCGGCCCTGCCCGCGCGGGTGCCCGTGCTGCCCGGCGCCGGGGTGCGCGACATCGAGATCGTGGCGCCGCGGGCCGACGCGTCGGACGGCCAGCCGATGCCGCTGCAGCGACGCTGAGGAGCCCCTGTGCGCGACCTCTCCGACCTTCTCGACCCCATTCCCGGCGACGATCCCGCCGGGGCGGACCTGCGCTACGATCCGGTCTACGACCGCATCCGCGAACTGCGTCGGGAGGACGATCCCAACGCGTCGCGCGGGATCTGGACGACCCGGCTGAAGGTCGCCGACTGGTCCGGCGTCATCGAGACCGCGTTCGAGACGCTGGCGGAGCGGACCAAGGACCTTCAGGTCGCCGCCTGGCTGGTGGAGGCGCTCGCGGCGCGCAACGGCCTCCTCGGCACGGCCGCGGGGCTCGACCTGCTGCGCGCGCTGTCCGAGCGCTACTGGGACGTCCTGTGGCCGCGGCCGGAAGAGGACGACGACCTCGACGCCCGCCTCGCCCCCCTTGTCTGGGTCGACGCCCGCCTCGCGGAGCGCGTGATGATGGTGCCGATCGCCGCCGACGGCGACCCGATTCCCTGCTGGCACGACTACATCTCGGCCCAGCGCGCGGCGCTGGCCGCCCGCACCGCCAAGAAGAAGGGCCGCGACACCGACACGCCGGAAGCGGACATGGAGCGGATGGCGGCGGACATCGCAGCGACGGGGGGCGAGTTCTTCGCCCGCCTGCACGCCGAGATCCGCCTCGCGTCCGACGCGCTGACGGGCCTGCGGACCGTTCTGGACTCCGCGTGCGGCGGCGACGGGCCCAGCTTCTCCAGGCTCACCCAGACCCTCGGGTCGCTCGAAGGCTTCGTGCGGGCCGAGTGCCTGTCGCGCGGCGTCGCGGTCGACCTGCCGTCGACCATGACCCCCCCTTCCCCCGTCGAGGAGGCGCTGATGTCCGACGTCATGGCGGAGGCCGACGCCCAGGCGGGCGGGGAGGCGACGGACATCCGTCTCGCCGCACCGCCCGCGAACGCGCCGCCGGCGGACGGCGTCGTCCGCAGCCGCGACGACGCCTACCGCATGCTGGTCGAGATCGCCCGCTTCCTCGAGCGGACCGAACCCCACAGCCCGGTGCCGCACCTGTTGCGCCGCGCGATCGCCTGGGGCCGGATGAGCCTTCCGGAACTCCTTCAGGAGCTGATGTCCGACCAGGGCAACGTGTTCCAGCTGCTGGGCATCGACCGCGCCGGCGCCGGCGCGCGGCCGCCGGGACGGACCAAGTGAGCAAGCCCGCCGCCCGCATGGGCGACATGGTGCTGCAGGATGCGCCGCACTGCCACGCGCCGATCCATCCGCCGGCCCCGGTCCCGACGCCCACGCCGCATCCGGGCCTGCCGCTCACGATCATCTCCGGCGTCCCGACCGTGATGATCGGCGGCCAGCCCGCCGCGACCGTGACCAGCCAGACGGGTCCCTGCATGCTGCCCGGCTGCGTGCCCGGCGGTCCGGGCATGATCTCCATGGGGTCGGGGACGGTCCTGATCGGCGGGCTTCCGGCCGCCCGGGTCGGCGACATGACGGCCCACATGTCCTGCGTCGCGCCGATCCCGTCGCCGGTGGGCAAGGTGATGCCGCCCGGCGCGCCGACCGTGCTGATCGGCGGCTGAACGCGTGGTCCCCGCCGTCCCCGCCTTGCCCCGCCCCCTCTGCCCGGTCTGCAGGGCCCGGGGCCGCGCGCCGGGGCCGCTGGCGATCGAGCCCGGCTGGCGCGCCGCCGACGACGACGCGCGAACGGTCGAGCAGGGCGTGCTGGCGTGCGGCGACGCCGCCTGCGGCGCCCGCCTGCCGGTGATCGACGGGGTGCCGGTGCTCGTCCCCGACCCCGACCGCTATTTCGCCGAGGCCGGGGTCTACGTGCTCGCGCGGGACGACCTCGATCCGGCCGTCGCCGACGCGGTGGGGCGGTATCTTTCCGGGGGCAGCTGGTACGACGCCGTCCGCCAGCATCTCTCCAGCTATGGCCGCGACCATTGGGGCGAGTTCGATCCCGACGACCGCGACGATCCGCCCTGCGGCAGCACCGGCGCGCTGGTCGAGGCCGCGATCGCGCGGGCCGGGGTGCCGGACGGCCCGCTCGCCGGGACCGTCGTCGACCTGGGCTGTGCCGCGGGCGGGATCACCCGGGCGCTGGCGGACCGCACCGGCGGCCCCGTCGTGGGGATCGACCTGTCCGCACCGCTCGCCCGCCTCGCCCGCCGAGCGCTCGCCCGCGGCGAGGTGCGCTATCCCCGGCGACGGGTGGGATCGGTTTATGATCTGCGCGGATTCCCGGTTCCGCGCCCGCGCGGGTCCGCGACGGTGTGGATCGCCGACGCTCTCGCCGTGCCGTTGCCCGACGCCTCCGCCGCCCTCGTGGTGGCGCCGAACCTCCTCGACTGCGTGGCCGATCCCGCAGCGCTCCTGCGCGAGATCGAACGCCTCCTGATGCCGGGGGGCATGGCCGTCCTCACGACGCCGTTCGACTGGTCCCACGCCGCCACCCCACCGCCGAATTGGATAGGTGGGCGAAGCATCGCGGACGGCGGTCCAAGTCTAGTGACATTCGTGAGACAGAACTCGAACCTTTCACCTCTCGTCGAAGAGTCTGCAGTGCCATGGACAGTTCGCCTGCACGACAGGGCGACGATGACATACAGCGTTCGCAGTCTCGCGGTGCACAAGATCGTGGTCTGACGACAAATAGCTTTACTCCAAACGAATCAGGAGTATCGTTTCGCGGTGTTTGCCGGCGCCTCGATCCGGCGTCACGGGACCGACGCGCAAGCGGTGCGCGCGGCATGGGCGCCCGGCCCAAGCCGTAGCGAGGGGACAGGGGAGAAAAGATGAGCGAAAGCACCCAGAAGAAGCTCGGTCGTGTTCGGCCGCCGCGCGTCCACATCACTTATGACGTCGAGACCGGCGGCGCGATCGAGAAGAAGGAACTGCCGTTCGTCGTCGGCATCATGGCCGACCTCTCCGGCAAGCGGGACCCCGAGCGGCCGCTCGCGAAGGTGAAGGACCGCAAGTTCGTCGAGATCGATCGCGACAACTTCAACGACGTGATGGGTGGCATCGCCCCGCGCGTCGCCTTCCAGGTGCCGAACGTCCTCCAGAACGACGGCAGCAAGCTGAACGTCGCCGCCACCTTCACCGAGATCGACGACTTCGATCCGGTCGCGGTGCTGAAGCAGGTGCCGGTGCTGAACAATCTCTACGACGCCCGGCAGCGCCTGAACGACCTGCTGACCAAGCTCGACGGCAACGACGAGCTGGACAAGCTGCTGGCCGACGTCCTCGGCAGCACCGAGAAGCAGGACGAGCTGCGCGCCCTGCTGACCAAGCCGGCCGAGCCGGCCGCTTCCTAACCCGACCGCGACACAGGAGGAACGCCGATGGCGACCGAAAACGAGAGCGCCCTCGACACCGCCGGCGCGACCGGCATGTCGCTGCTCGACCGCATCGTCAACGAGGGCCGTCTCGCCCTCGACGACAGCCAGAAGACCCACGCCCGCGACCTCGTCGCGGAGTTCGTCGACCAGGTCCTGAGCCAGGGCGGCAAGGTGTCCGGCGACGTGGTCGAGGCGATCAAGCTTCGGGTCAAGCAGATCGACGACCTGATCACCGGCCAGCTGAACGAGATTCTGCACGCGCCCGAGTTCCAGAAGCTCGAGGCGACGTGGCGCGGCATGCACTACTTCGTCATGAAGACGGAGACGAGCACGCGCCTGAAGCTGCGGGTCATCAACATCAGCAAGGACGAGGTCCTGAAGGACCTGGAGAAGGCGGTCGAGTTCGACCAGTCCGCGCTGTTCAAGAAGATCTACGAGGAGGAGTACGGCACCTTCGGTGGCGCCCCGTACGGCCTGCTCGTCGGCGACTACGAGTTCGGTCGTCATCCGCAGGACGTGCTGCTGCTCGAGAAGATCTCGAACGTCGCCGCCGCCGCCCATGCCCCGTTCATCGCGGCCGCCAATCCGCTGATGTTCGACATGGAGAGCTTCACGAAGCTCGGCGAGCCGCGCGATCTCGCCAAGATCTTCGAGAGCACCGAGATGGTCAAGTGGCGGTCCTTCCGCAATTCGGAGGACAGCCGCTACGTGGCGCTCGCACTGCCGCACATCCTCATGCGTCTTCCCTACGGCGCCGCGACCAAGCCGGTCGAGGGGCTGAACTTCGAGGAGGACGTGGACGGCACCGACCACACCAAGTACCTCTGGGGCAACGCCGGCTGGGCGCTGGCCGAGCGGATCACCGCGTCGTTCGCCGAGCACGGCTGGTGCACCGCCATCCGTGGCGTCGAGGGCGGCGGCAAGGTGGAGGGGCTTCCCACCCACACCTTCCGCACCGACGAGGGCGACATCGCGCTCAAGTGCCCCACCGAGATCGCGATCACGGACCGGCGCGAGAAGGAACTGTCGGACCTGGGCTTCATCGCGCTCGTCCACTGCAAGAACACCGACTACGCGGCGTTCTTCGGCGGGCAGACGACGAACCGGTTCAAGACCTACGACACCAACGAGGCGAACGCGAACGCCCGCCTGTCGTCGGTCCTGCCCTACGTCCTCGCGGCCTCGCGTTTCGCCCACTACATCAAGGTCCTGGTGCGCGACAAGGTCGGCAGCTTCGCCTCGCGCGGGAACGTCGAGCAGTACCTGAACCGCTGGCTGTCGAGCTACGTCCTGCTCATGGACGAGGCCTCGCAGTCCCAGAAGGCGAAGTTCCCGCTCCGCGAGGGCCGGGTGGACGTGCACGAGGTTCCGGGCCGGCCCGGCAGCTATCGCGCGACCGTCTTCCTCCGCCCGCACTTCCAGCTCGAGGAACTCACGGCGTCGATCCGGCTCGTGGCGGAACTCCCGCCGCCGAGCGCGTGATCGCGTCCCGCTGATTCATCGACACCAGGAGAACGCAAATGCCCGATATCATTCTCGACCTCGAAGGCATCGAGGGCGAGTCGAACATCGAAGGCTTCGACAACAAGATCATCTGCACGTCCTTCTCGTTCGGCGCGCACCAGCCGATCGACAACTCGCGCAACGCGACCCGGACCGGAGGCACGGTCGAGGTCCAGAACATCGCGCTCACGCGGGACCACGACAAGGCGTCGACGGCCCTCATGGCGGGGCTGTTCACCGGCAAGTCCTGGGACAGCGGCACCATCCACTTCATCAAGGCGACCGGTCAGGCCGACGTCGGCAATGAAGAGTTCATGACGATCACGCTCACCAACGTGATCATCGCGGACATGAACATCGGCGGGTCCGCCGGCGGCAGCAACATGTCGGAGTCCTTGACCCTGTCGTTCTCGAAGATCGAGTTCGAGTACAAGGTGCAGACCGAGGCCGGCGAGCTCGAGAGCGGCGCCATCTCCGCGGTCTGGGACATCCTCAAGCAGAAGGCCGAGTAAGGTCGGATGGCGGGATCGGACGACAGGCGTTTCGGACCACGGGTCTTCAACGGCGCGCCCGTGCCGTTGTTCGAACGGCTGCTCGATCTCGATCCCGCCCGGTCCGTGGATCTGGCGGACGCCCGGCGTCTGTCGCTCCCGGACCTCCGCATCTCGGTGGGCCGGGCGATCGGGCGTCTGTTCGACACCCGACGCCCCGAAGCCCTCGCCGTTTCTGCTGACCGCACCGATCTCACGGTGCTGGACTACGGCATCCCGGACCTCGGCACGCTCTCGCCGGCTGACCCCGAGGTCCGGCGCCTTTTCGCCAAGGCGCTGCGCAACGCCATCCGGGCGTTCGAGCCGCGGTTGCGCAACGCCGGGGTCGAGGTGCACGCACTGCCCGACCGGCCCCACGCGCTCTATGCCCGCGTGACGGGATCGCTGGCCGCCGGCGACGTGGTCGAACCCGTCGTCTACGAACTGAATCTCGCCCCGGCGGACGGGGCGGAAGAGGTCGAGCGTGGCGTGGCAGCGTGACGACCTGCTCGAATACTACCAGCGCGAACTCCAGTACCTGCGGAACGCCGGTACGGATTTCGCCCGCTCCTATCCCAAGATCGCCGGGCGCCTGGAACTGGGGCCCGACGGAAGCGCCGATCCCCACGTCGAACGGCTGATCGAGGCGTTCGCCTATCTGACCGGCCGCGTCCAGCGGTCGATCGAGGCCGACTTCCCGCGCCTGACCGAGGCGCTGCTCGACACCCTCTACCCGACCCTGTCCAGCCCCGTGCCGGCGATGGCGATCGCCCGCTTCACGGTCGACGCGCCGGCGCCGACGGGCATCACCGTGCCGCGCGGGACGCCCGTCTCGGCGATCGCGGAGGGCGACCTCCGCTGCCGGTTCCGCACCTGCTACGACGTGCAGCTCTGGCCCCTGTCGATGGCGGCGCCGGCGGTGCTGGCGACCGACCGCTGGTCGTTCCTCGACAACGACCCGGCGGTCGCGGTCCTCCGGCTGGAGCTGTCGGGCGGGCCCGAGACCTTCGCGGCGCTGGCCGGGCGGCGGCTGCGCCTCCACGTGGGCGGCGACGCGATCGGCGCCTCGCGCCTTCTGGAACTGATCCTCACCGGCAGCGACCGGGTCGCCTACGTGCGCGGCGCCCGGGCCACGGTCCGGCCGCAGGCCGAATGCGTGCGGCTCGTCGGGCTGGAGGAGGACGAGGCGGTGCTGCCCGCACCGGGGCAGGGGCACCCGGCCTACCGTCTCCTCCAGGAATACTTCGTGTTCCCGGAGAAGTTCCGCTTCATCGACCTGACCATCCCCGAGACCACGGGCGACGGGCCGCTCGAGATCCTGTTCCTGCTGCCGTTCCTGCCCCCGCGGGGGCTGACGCTGGCGCCGGAGAGCCTGCAGCTCGGCTGCACGCCCATCATCAACCTCTTCTCCAAGGTGGCCGAGCCCATCCGCCTCGACCGGCGGCGCGGCGAATACCGGGTGATGCCGGACGCCCGGCTCGACCGCGTGTCCGAGGTGCACTCGATCGTCGAGGTCGTGGGCCACACCCTCACCGGCGACCGGCGGACGGTCTACCGCCCTTACTTCTCGATCGACCACGGTCGCGACGCCGACGCGCCGCAGAGCTTCTGGGCCGCGCGACGGGTGCCCACCGACCGGCGCGAGGCCCCGGGCACCGACGTGAACCTCAGCTTCGTCGACCTCGACATGGCGCCGGCCGACCCGCCGGACCGCACGATCATCGTGCGGTGCCTGTGCACCAACCGCCTCCTGCCCGAGCAGGTGCCCGTGGGGGCGAAGCTCCAGGTGGAGCAGCCGGCGTCCGGCGCCAGGGCCGAGTGCATCACCCGGCCGACCGCCCCGCGCCCGCCGCCGATGGCCGGCCAGACGCCCTGGCGGCTCGTCTCCCACCTGTCGCTCAACTATCTGTCGGTTGCCGAGGGCGAGGCGTCGCTCGACGCGCTGCGGGAGATCCTGCGCCTCTACGCCCCGCCGCTCGACGCCGCGGCCGAGCAGCAGGTGCAGGGCATCCGCGGCCTCGCCTGCCGGCGGGTGACGCGCAGGGTGGGTGCCGGGGTGCGCGCCGCGATGTGCCGCGGCCTCGCCCTCACCCTCGATTTCGACGAGCGGCGGTACGTCGGCGCCAGCGCCTTCGTCCTCGCCAGTGTGCTGGAGACCTTCTTCGGCCTCTACGCCTCGGTCAACGCCTTCACCCAGCTGAGCATCACGAGCCAGCAGCGCAGCGGAGTCTGGTACGCATGGCCGGCAAGGATCGGGTCGCGGCCGCTGGTCTGACCGACCGGCTGTTCCGGGCCGGTCACCAGTTCGAGCTGCTGCAGGCGGTCGCCCTGCTCGAATATCTGGGCACGGCCGAGGGGCGCGTCCCGGTCGGCGAGGACACGCGGCCGGACCGCGAGGCGGTGCGCTTTCAGGTGCCGCCCAGCCTGCGCTTCCCGGCGACCGACGTCGACCGGATCGAGCCGCCGGCGCGCGCGGGCGCACCGCCCGTCCTGGTGACGCCGCTCCTGGGCCTCCTGGGCCACCACGGCCCCCTGCCGGACTGGCTGACCGAGGAGATCGGCCAGCGCGCGCGGCGCGGCGACCAGGCGACGACCGCCTTCCTCAACCTGTTCGACCACCGGCTCCTGTCGCTCTTCTACCGGGCCCGGGCGCGGTCCCGCTTCGCCTTCGGCTACGTCCCGCCCGACCGCAGCCCTGCCGCCGGCTACGTCTATTCGATGCTGGGCCTCGGCACGCCGAAGCTCCTGGGCCGCATGGGCGTGGCCGACCGGGCGCTCCTGCGCTACGCCGGGCTGATGGCCGGGCGGACGCGGTCGGGCGCGGCGCTCGAACGCCTCCTGTCCGACCATCTCCGCCTGCCCGTTCGCATCCGGCCGCTGACCGGCCGGTGGCTGGAGATCGACCCCGCCGAGCGCACCCGGCTCGGGCGGACGGGCGCCAACGCAAGGCTGGGCGCGGGCGCCACGGTCGGATCGCGGGTCTGGGACGTGGAGAGCTGCTTCACGCTGGAGTTCGGGCCGCTCGCCTATGCCGACCATCTCTCGCTCCTGCCGGGCGGCGACAGGCACGGCCCGGCGGTCGCGCTGACGCGCCTGTTCGCGGGCGAGACGCTGGAGTTCCGGCTGGAGATGCGGATCCGGGCGGCCGAGGTGCCGCGCCTCAAGGTCTCGGCCCGCGACGGCGCCCGGCTCGGGTGGACCGCCTTCCTGCGCACGTCCGACGCCGCCGCCGCGCCCGGCGTCGTCCGCATCGCCCCACGCCACAAGGGCCCCCACCCGACCGGAGACGCGCCATGAGCCGTGACCTGCGCCAGCTCGTCGGAAAGCTGGGGCCCGCCTGCCGGAAGTCGCTGGAACGGGCGGCGGCGGCGTGCGTGTCGGCCACCCACCATTCGGTGGAGCTGGAGCACCTGATCGTCGAGCTGATGCGCCCGCCCGCAGCCGACTGGCCGGCCATCCTGCGTCACTACGGGATCGCGACCGACGCAGTCGAGGCCGACCTGCGCCGGTCGATGGAGGGGTTCGCGCGCGGGTCCGGCCGCACCCCGCCGCTCAGCCCGCGCATCCTCGACGCGATCGAGGAGGCGTGGGTCGTCACCTCGGTCAACCTCGGCGCCGCCTCCATCCGCTCGGGCGCGCTGCTCCTGGCGATGCTGACCCGCGACGCCTGCCGCGCGGCGCTGATCGACGGCTGTCCTCAGCTCCTCAAGGTCCCGCGCGAGCACCTGGCCGAGAACCTGAAGGCCATCCTCGGCGCGGTGGCCGAGGATGCGGGGCCCGGTGCGGGACCCGGCGTGCCCACCGACGAGACGGGCATCCCCAAGGGCGGCGCGCTCGACCAGTACACGAGCGACCTGACGGCGCTGGCCCGCGCGGGGAAGATCGACCCGATCCACGGCCGCGACGGCGAGATCCGGCAGATCGTCGACATCCTGATGCGCCGTCGCCAGAACAACCCGATCCTCACCGGCGAGCCGGGGGTGGGCAAGACGGCGGTGGTCGAGGGCTTCGCCCAGCGCGTGGCCGACGGCGACGTGCCCGAGCCGCTGCGAACGGTCGTGGTCCGCGCCCTCGACGTCGGGCTGCTGCAGGCCGGCGCCGGCATGAAGGGGGAGTTCGAGCAGCGGCTGAAGTCGGTCATCGCCGAGGTCGCCGCCGCCCCGGTCCCGGTGATCTTGTTCGTGGACGAGGCGCACACCCTGATCGGGGCCGGCGGGGCGGCCGGGCAGGGCGACGCGGCCAACCTGCTGAAGCCGGCGCTCGCCCGGGGCGAGTTGCGCACCATCGCCGCGACCACCTGGGGCGAGTACAAGCGCTATTTCGAGAAGGACGCGGCACTCGCCCGCCGCTTCCAGGTCGTGAAGGTGGAGGAGCCGGACGACCGCGCCGCCGTTCTGATGGTGCGCGGCGTGACCGCGAAGCTGGAAGCCCATCACGGCGTGCGGGTGAGCGAGGACGCCGTCGCCGCCGCCGTCTCGCTGTCCTCGCGCTACGTCAGCGGGCGCCAGCAGCCGGACAAGGCGCTGTCCGTCCTCGACACCGCCTGCGCCCGCGTCGCCGTCGCCCGCGACGCCACGCCCCCGCCGATCGAGGCAGCGACGCGCCGGCTCGACGCCATCGCGACCGAGACCGCCCGGCTGGAGCGGGAGGCGGGCGAGGGGACCGACCACGCCGACCGCCTGACCGCGCTGGACGAGGAGGCGGCGGCGCTGGAGGCGGAACGGACCGACCTGATCGCCCGCTGGACGCTGGAGAGGGCCCGTGCGGCCGACATCCGCGCGATCCTCGCCGGGACGGTCGACGACGCGGCGCGCTCGCGGCTCGCGGCGCTGCGGGCCGATCTCGCGGCGATCCAGGGCGCCGCCCCCATGGTCCCGGTCGAGGTGGACGGGCGCACCGTGGCCGAGGTCGTCGCCGCCTGGACCGGCATTCCCGTCGGGCGGATGATGCGCGACGAGGTCGGCGCGGTGCTGGACGTCGAGGGCCGTGTCGCCGGCCGCGTCGTGGGGCAGGAGCCGGCGGTCGCGACCATCGCCCGCCGCCTGCGCACCTGGCGGGCCGGCCTCGCCGAGGCAGGAAAGCCGGCCGGCGTGTTCATGCTCTGCGGCCCGACCGGCGTCGGCAAGACGGAGACGGCGCTGGCGCTCGCCGACCTGCTCTACGGCGGGGAGCGGGGGCTCACCGTCATCAACATGTCGGAGTTCCAGGAGCCGCACACGGTCGCGCTGCTGAAGGGCGCGCCGCCGGGCTACGTCGGCTACGGGCAGGGCGGCATCCTCACCGAGGCGGTGCGCCGCCAGCCCTATTCGGTCGTCCTGCTGGACGAGATCGAGAAGGCGCACCCCGACGTGACCGACCTGTTCTACCAGCTGTTCGACAAGGGACGGCTGGAGGACGCGGAGGGGGTGGAGGTGGACTTCCGCCATTCGCTCGTCGTGATGACGACGAACCTGGGGGCGGAGACGATCGAGGCGGCCTGCCCGCCGGGCGGCGTCCTGCCGCGCCCCGACGCTGACGCGCTGGCGGAGCTGATCCGCCCGGACCTCGCCCGTCGGTTCAAGCCCGCGTTCCTCGCGCGGTGCACGATCGTGCCCTATCTTCCCCTGGGGCCGGAGACCGTGGCCCGGGTGGTGGGGCTCAAGCTGGCGCGGGTCGCCGCCCGGCTGGGCGAGAGCCATCGGGCCTCCGTCACCCTGTCGCCCGCGGTCGAGCGGGCGATCATCGACCGCTGCCTCGCCGCCGAACGGGGCGGCGCGCGGCTGGTCGATCAGGTGCTGGAGAACACGTTGCTGCCCGAACTCTCGACGCTGATCCTCGCGAAGCTCGCCCGCGGCGAACCGTTCGACGCCGTCACGGTCGACCTCGACGACGCCGGCCGCATGGCCTTCCGGTTCGCCTACGGGCGGCCATGACCGGAGAGGTGCCGCAGGACGAGCGCCAGGGCGGGCGCTATCTCGCCTTCTCCTGCGACGCCGGCGACCAGGCGCTCCAGATCATCCGCATCACCGGCGGGGAGCATCTCTCCCGCTGCTTCGCCTACGACCTCGACCTCTATTCCACCGACCCGGACCTCGACTGGCAGGCGCTGGTGGACACCGCCGGGGTCGTGCGCATCTCCGTCACCCCGGACGACGACCGCCACATCCACGGGATCATCTCTGAAATCGCGGTCACCGAGGTCTGGCCGGACGACCGCCGGACCCGGTTCCGCGCCCGCCTCGTGCCGAAGCTGGCGCTGCTCGACCTCGCCGCAGACTGCCGGATCTTCCAGAACAAGACCGTGACCGAGATCGTGACGGCCATTCTCGACGAGGGCGGGGTGACCGACCGCGAGGTGAAGCTGACCGGAACCTACACGGCCCGGGAATACACGGTGCAGTGGCAGGAGACGAACCTCGCCTTCATCAGCCGGCTGATGGAGGACGAGGGCATCTTCTATTGGTTCGAGCACACCGACAGCCTGCACAAGCTGATCCTGGCCGACGACAGCGACGGCCATTCCGCCTGCCCGGTGATCGACGCGATCGGCTGGCGCGAGGGGGAGGTGGGCCAGTTCGAGGACGCGGTGGTGAACGAGTGCGTGCTGGAACGGCGCATCGTCACCGACGTCTTCGGCCTGTCGGCCTGGAACTTCGAGACGCCGTCGACCAGCCTCTACGTCAAGAAGCAGGGCGACACCACGAGCTACGCGGTCAACCTCTGGGGCCATACCCACACCAAGAGCGCCGACGGCGAGCGCTACGCGGGCCTCCGCCTCGCCGCCGCCGAGACGCCGGGCAAGCGGCTGCGCATGGCGGGCCCCAACCGCTCGCTCGCCTGCGGCCACACGGTGACCGTGTCCGGCCACCCGCAGTCGGACGTCAACGCGACCTGGACCATCCTGTCGGCCGACATCGTCGCGACCCCCGTGAGCTACGAGGCGACGGTGGTCGGCCTGCCGTCGACCGTCGTCTGGCGCCCGCCGCACGAGACGCCGCGGCCGCGCATCGCCTCCACCCAGACGGCCATCGTCGTCGGCCCGTCGGGCGAGGAGATCCACACCGACCAGTACGGGCGGATCAAGGTCCAGTTCCACTGGGACCGCCTCGGTGCGTCGGACGAGAACAGCTCGTGCTGGATCCGCGTCGCCCAGGGGTGGGGCGGCACCGGCTGGGGCTTCGTGTTCCTGCCGCGGATCGGCATGGAGGTGGTGGTCAGCTTCCTCGACGGCGACCCGGACCGGCCCCTCGTCGTCGGCTGCGTCTACAACGCGGAGCGCACCGTTCCCTACGGCCTCCCGGGCGAGAAGACCAAATCCACCATCAAGAGCCGGACGACCCCCGAGGGCGACGGGAAGTTCAACGAGATCCGCCTCGAGGACAAGAAGGACGCCGAGGAGATCTACGTCCACGCGCAGAAGGACATGAAGATCGACGTCCTCAACGACGAGACACGGACGGTCAAGCACGACCGCAAGACCACGATCGAGAACGACGACACCCTCACCATCACCAAGAACCGCACCTACGAGGTGAAGGACGGGAACGAGACCTACAAGGTCTCGACCGGGACCCGCGCGGTGACGGTGAAGGGGGACGAGACCCACACGAACAACGCGAAGTTCACCCACACGGTCGACGGCGACTATGCCCTGACCGTGAAGGGCGACATGAGCGTCTCGGTCACCGGCAGCCTGACCATCAAGGCCAAGGAGATCACGATCGAGAGTTCGCAGGGCACGATCACGATCAAGTCCGCGACGGCCATGACGCTCAAGGCGGGCAGCGACCTGAAGGCGGAGGCCACCGCGAACCTCAGCGCGAAGGGCACCGCGGGGGCCAAGTTCGAGAGCCCGGCGCAGGTCGACATCAAGGGGGCCATGGCCAACTTCAAGGCCGACGGCATGGCCGAGGTGAGCGCCGGCGGGATCATGACCGTCAAGGGCGCGCTCGTGAAGATCAACTGACCCGGGTGCCGGCGCCATGCCCAGCATCGACTGCGGCGGGCTCGCCGACCTCGTCCAGCGCCCGGCCGACCTGCCGGACGCCGCGGCCGCCGGCGCCATCGCCCAGGAGCAGGTGGCCGGCCTGGTCGCCGCCGCG
>CANGXM010000098.1 GCA_947457845.1 Rhodospirillales bacterium
CCCGCGTGCCGGTCCTCTCGCTGGCCGCGAGCCCGGACGGGCGGCTGCTCGCGGCCGGGGGGATCGACGGGTCGATCGGCCTGTGGGACTGGGCGGACGGGCGCGAGGTCCGCCGCATCGGCGGGGTGCGGGGCCCGAGCTGGTCGCTCGCCTTCGCGCCCGACGGCCGGAGCCTGTTCATCGGCGGCGGCGACCGGCAGGTGCGCCGCTTCGTCGTCGCGACGGGGGAGGAGATTACGGCCCCCGGCCCACGCCCCGCCGGGGACGAGGCGATGGCGGGCGACGACCCGGGAGCGCGCGTCTACCGCGCCTGCGTGGCCTGCCACACGCTCGGTCCCGACGACGGCAACCGGGCGGGCCCGACGCTGCACGGCATCTTCGGCCGTCGCATCGGCAGCGCCCCCGGCTATCCCTATTCCGACGCGCTGCGGTCGATGGACATCGTCTGGACGCCGGAGACGGTCGCCGAACTCTTCACCGTCGGCCCCGACGTCTACACGCCGGGGACCAAGATGCCGGTGCAGGTGATCGGCGACCCGGAGGACCGCGCCGCCCTCATGCGGTTCCTGGAACGGGCGACCGCGCCGCGGTGAGGGGCGGCTTGATGCTTCGATTGTAAAGTGATACATTACGAAATGTGATCCGCTCGTTCCGAAGCCGGTCGCTGGAGGCCTTCTGGACGACGGGATCGGCGCGACGGCTCCCGGTGCCGAACCATGGGCGGGTGCGGATCGCGCTCCTCGCGCTGGATCAGGCGACCCGTCCGGAGGACCTGAACATTCCCGGCTTCCACTTCCACGGCCTGCGCGGCGAGCCCCGATGGTCCGTAAGGGTCACGGCGAATTGGCGCATCACGTTCGGCTGGGGTGACGGCGACGCCCACGACGTCGACCTGGAGGATTACCATTGACCGAGATGGCGGCACCCCGGCGGGCCCTGCCCGCCATGCATCCCGGCGAATTGCTGCGCGAGGTGGTCCTGCCGTCCCTCGGGCGGACGGTGACGGACGTCGCCGCGTCTCTTCACGTCTCCCGGCAGACCCTGCACGCGATCCTGCGTGAGGAAGCGCCCGTCACCCCGGCCATGGCGCTCCGGCTCGGCAAGCTGTGCGGCAACGGCCCCGCCGTGTGGCTGAACCTCCAGATGGCCTGGGACATCGAACGGCTGTCGGTCGAGATGGCGGACGAGCTCGCGACGATCCCGACCCTCGACGCCGCATGACCCTCAGTTCAGATAGTCGTCGGCCGTCTTGGTCGGCGGGCGGGGCGGGCCGGCGTAGGGGTCGAAGCCCTGTTCGGACTGGGCGATCGCCCGGCAGTCGGCGCACATCTCGATCACGGCGAGGTTGCGACTGCCCGGCCCGAACATCCAGTGCCGGCCGGCCAGCTTCGCCTTGATGCGCTCGATCGAGCTCTTCGTCCCGAAGGGCTTGGCGCAGCGCACGCAGTGGAACGGCTCCTCCTCCTTCACGATCCGCGGGCTCTTCGCCGCGGGCGTGAAGTCGAGGCGGGGGTCGAGCGCGATCGCCTTTTCCGGGCAGGTGTTGGCGCACAGGCCGCACTGCACGCACGCGTCCTCGGTGAAGGACAGGCGCGGGCGCTCCTGGTCGTCGGACAGGGCCCCCGTCGGGCAGGCGGCCACGCAGGCGAGGCAGAGGGTGCAGGCCGCGGTGTCGACCTTCAGCCCGCCGAAGGGCGACCCGGGCGGCAGCGCCAGCAGGTCGACCGGCGCCGGGGCCGCCGCCCGCACCTCCGCCACCGCGGTCCGCATCAGGGTCCGCTTGTCGCCGACGGGCAGGAAGGAGCGCGGCGCCGCCGCCCCGTCGCGGGGCGGGATGGCGCGCAGCGCGCGGCCGAGGTCGTCGGGATCGTCGCACGCGAGGAGCCCGACGCGCCCGCTCCCGTAGCCGAGGCCGGACAGGATCGCCTCCGCGAGGTCGATCGTGCGGGAAAGGCCGTCCAGGTCCGTCCGCCGCCCCTTGGTCAGCAGGCGCACCTCGGCGGCACCATAGGCGACGGCACCCGCCAGCAGCTCGATCCCGACCTGGGTCACCTCGTTCACCTTGAACGGCAGGACCCGGGCCGGAAGCCCGTCGCCCCAGCGGGCCAGCAGGTCGATCAGCGGGTCGCCGTGCTCGGCCTCGTGGACGAGAAGCACCGGCCGCGTGCCGCCCGCGCCGCGATGGGCCGTCAGCAGCGTCCGCAGCCGCGCCATCAGCGCGTCGTGGGGCGGCAGCGCATAGGAGGCGGCCCCCGTCGGGCACACCGACGCGCAGGAGCCGCAGCCGGCGCAGATGTAGGGGTCGATCGCCACATGGTCGCCCGCGGGCTGGATGGCCCCTGTCGGGCAGACGTCGAGGCAGCGGGTGCAGCCGGTCCGCTTCGAGCGGGAATGGGCGCACAGCCCCTCGGTGTAGGTGACGTAGCGGGGCCGGTCGAACGCCCCCACGAGGTCGGCGATCCGGCCGATCGCCTTCTGCACCGCCGCCGGGCTGCCGGGATCGACCCGGACATAGCCGTCGCGCTTGTGGTCGGCCGGGAACAGGGGCGTGCCGCCCGACAGGTCGAGGATCAGGTCGCAGCGGGACTTGGCGGCGTTCCGCCCCGGACCCCAGACGAAGCCGCGGCGCGAGGAGGGGGCGGGGGCGGCGTAGTCGTCCACCTCCACCTCGAACGCGCCGAGATGGCCGGCGGCCTTGCGGATCGTGCCGCGCAGGATCGGGAACTCGACCGTGCGCGGCGGCAGGATCTCGCCCGGGCGGGTCAGCAGCACCGTGACGTCCAGCCGGTCCATCAGCTGGCGCGCCGCCTCGATCGCGACCTCATCCCGGCCGTAGATCAGGGTCACGCCCTCGGACGTCATGGCGACCGTCGGCGTCTCGGGCAGGATCGCCTGCGCCTCGGCGATCAGCGCCGCTAGCTTGGGCGTGGCCGCCGCCGCCTCGTCCGACCAGCCGCCGGTCTCCCGAAGGTTCACGAACGACAGGCGCCCCCCGAACCCCGCCTCCTCGGCCAGGTCCTGGAACAGCGGCGCCTCCTGGGTGCAGCCGACCAGCACCGGCCCCGTCCCCAGCGCCTGGACGAAGCGGTCCGTCTCCCGCCGGCAGAGGTTCGTCGCGAGCGCGGCCCCGCCCCGGCAGGACCGGGCGACGGCCTCGCCGTCGATCTTCATGGTTCCTTCGCAGTCGCAGACGAAGATCTTCGCGGCGGTTTCGGGCATGGTCTTGTTCTGACTGGGGTCTTTCGGTCGCCCGCGGCGGCGCCGACGGGCTTGCCACCATAGGAGGGGCGTCCGATATTTGCGACACTTTCGGCAACGGTGGCCCGTGACGGCGCAACATTCGACTGACCCCATCGTCCTGCCGCCGCTCTATCGGCTGCACGCCCTGCGCACCGGCGACGCCTTCGCCGAGGCCTGCGCCCTCGCCCCGCGCGAGGGGGCGGGGACGCTCGTGTGGACGCGGCGGGCCGACCGGCTCGACTGCGCGGTGGTGCTGGAGCCCGAGACCCCGCTGGCGGACGCCCGCCGCGTCGCCCTCGTCGCCCTGTCGGCGGTCGCCGACGCGCTCGCGGCGCTGGGTCCGCCGCACAAGCCGGTCGGCTTCCACTGGCCGGACACGCTTCTGGTCGACGGCGGCACGGTCGGCGGCGTCCGATTCGCCCATGCGACGGCGGGCGAGGGCGAGGTGCCGGACTGGGCGGTGGTCGGCGTGACCGTGCGCATGTCGCTCGACGGCGACCTCGCTGACAAGGACAGGACCGCGCTCTACGAGGAGGGGTTCGGCGAGGTGGAGGTGCCGCAGCTCGTCGAGGCCTTCGCCCGCCACTTCATGGCGCGCCTGTCGGACTGGGCGGAGGAGGGCTTCGCCCGCCAGTCGGAGGAGTGGATGAGCCGCCTCGCGCCGGCACCCGGCCCCAAGCGGTCGCTCGACACCACGGGCGACCTCCTCGTCTTCGCCGGATCGAAGCCCGAGCGCTGGTCGCTCGCCGAGGCGCTGGCGGCCCCCGGCTGGACGGACGCCCCATGACGCTGAAGCTCCCCCGCACCATCCGCCTCGACGCGTCGGACGACTTCGCCTTCGACGTCGCGGCCAGCCCCGGCGAGTGGGCCGTGCCCGGCGCCTTCGCCTTCCTCGACGCGGATCCGCGGACGCTGACCGGCAAGCGGCGGCAGGCGTTCCGCAACGGGTTCCTGGGGCTGGACAGCCTCGGCTGGTCGACGCTGGTCACGGTCGCGGAGGTCACGCCCGACGTCCGCGACGGGGTGGTCGAGGCGCTGGCGCACCGGTTCGTCTTCCGCTTCGGCGCGCCCGACCTCGACGCGGCCCGCCCGGTCGCCCGCGACGAGGTCGCCTTCGCCATGTCCCTGTGCGACCACCCGGTCAACACGATCCTCGCGGTCGAGCGCTCGGCGGACGACGACGGCGGCATCCGCGAGAGCTTCCGCGTGATCGAGCCGCCGCGGACGGTCGACGGCCAGGCGCCGCACGCCGCGATCTGGGCCGTGGAGACGGCGGAGGAGCCCGACATCGTGCGCATCGCCACCGGGGGACGCCTCGGATGACCCCCGACTTCTGGATCAGCAGCGGCCATCATCTGGTCGACCGGCGGGACGACGGGCGCCTCCTCGTCACCGACGACTTCCTCAAGCTCTATCTGGCCCGGCCCGAGGTGGCGCCGGTGCCGGAGAGCTGTGCGGCCGAGCGCGCGCTCCACGCCGCCCTGCTGGACGATCCGCGCCAGGCGGTGGCCGACGCCCGCCTCGCGGCGCTGGCCGATGCGGACGCGCGGGAGAACTACGAGGTCCTGCTCCGCTTCCGCGACCACCTCCTCGCCCATCCGACGGTCGAGGCGGCCTATGCCGCGCTGTTCGCGGAAGGCGGCCGGGCGCTGGCGGGGCGGACGCCGGGGCTCTTCGTCGACCAGCTGGTGATGCTGGTCCTGCGCGGCCTGCTCGACGGCACGACCGATCCGTTCCGCGTGCGCGCCGGTGAGATCCTCTTCCGCAAGCAGCGGGTGAACATCGCAGAGGGCGGGATCTTCGCCGCCGACGCGGAGACGGTGGACGAGCTGTCGCGCACCGGCGGTTTCGGCTCGCTCGGCGAACTTCTCGCCGAGGGCGGGGCGACGCTGCGCGGTGCGGAGATGGACGTGCTGAACGAGCAGAACGGGCCGGGCTACTGGCGCCGGTCCGACCGGTTCGACATGGTCCTCGACCTGTCCTCCACCCGGCCGGGCCTCGACGCCTTCTGCCGCCTGCTGGAGGACTGGGTGCTGTGCTTCACCGGCTGCCGCGTCGGCGTGCAGGCGGTGCAGACGATCCGCGACGAGACATGGAGCTGGCACGTCGGCCTCGACGCCGACGCGACCGCCATCCTCAACGCCATGTGGAACGGGGCGGAGGTGCCGCAGGCCGACCTCGCCCGGATCCTCTCGCTGTTCCGCCTGGAGTTCGAGCGGCCGGCCGACATGCTGCCCCGCGTCGCCGGCCGGCCCGTCTATCTCGCCCTCGCCATGGCGCCCGACCGGACGCTGCGCATGAAGCCCCAGAACCTGATCATCGGCCTGCCGCTGGCGCGCGAGGCGCGGGCATGAGCGCCGAGACCTGGACCGTCGGCGTGGTGGTCGACAAGCGGCCGCTGAAGAGCGTCTGGCAGCCCTTCGCCTGGGTCCCGTCCGCCGCGCTGGTCGCGGCGCCGCCCGTGGACCGCTGGTCGCCGCTCGGTCGCGACGGGGACGTGGAGCGGTTCTTCGCCGGTCCGGCGACGCTGACGCTGTGGCCCGGCGAGACCGACACCTACCGGCACAACCTCGAGAGCGCCGCACCCTCGGTCTACGTCGTGCTGCGCAAGGACGACGGCGAACGCGGGCTCGACCTTCTGCTGGCCACCGTCGACGCCGGCGAGGCCCACGCCCACGCCGATACCGGCGACGACATCGTGGAGCCGGTGCCGCTCCCGGACGAGATCCGCGCGTGGATGGCGGCGTTCGTCGAGCGCCACCACGTCGAGCGCACCCGGTACAAGCGCCAGCGCGACCGCGCCGACCCGGAGGCGCTCGCCGTGGGGCGGCACCTGCGCCGTCCGGCGGGCGACGAGGATGAGGGATGAGTGAGGGCGGGTTCCTCGCCCGCTGGTCGCGCCGGAAGGTGGAGGCGCGGCGGGAGGCGTTCGCAAATCCGGCCGAGTCCGCGGCCGACCCCCTCGCCCCCGCCCCCTCTCCCCCTGAAGGGCCCGAGGGGCATGATTTCGGCGAGGGGTCCAGCCGCGGTCCCTCCGCCCGGGGGGAGGGACAGGGAGAGGGGGTCGCCGTCGCGGATCAGCCTGGCGACGTCGACCTCTCCACCCTCCCCGACCTCGCCACGCTGGGCAACGACAGCGACTTCACACCCTTCCTGCGCCCGGGCGTCCCGACCTCGCTGCGGACGGCGGCGCTGCGCAAGCTCTGGACCAGCGATCCGGACATCCTGAACTACCGGACGCTGGCCGACTACGACTGGGACTTCAACGCGCCGGGCTATGGCAGCCTCCTGCCGATGGACGACGTGAAGCGGCTGGTCGATCTCGCGATCGGCGAGATGCGGCGGACCGAGCCCGACCCCGAGCCCGTCCCCGAGCCTGACCCCGCGGCCGGGACCGCCGCTTCGCCGACGCACACGGCCGTCGCGAGCGAGCCCTCGCCACCGGCGGAACCGGCCCTCCCGCCGGCCGAGGTCGTCGTCGTTCCCGCCGCCGCCCCCGACATCGGTCCCGTCGCGGCGGCGCTGCCGTCGGCCGGGGAAGCGCCCGTCGCGGTCCACAGGAAGAGACGCCACGGCGGCGCCGTGCCGGACTGATTGCGCTCGGTTGCACGCAGCGACCAGACTTTTCATAAGGTTAAATTTTTCAATGCAGAACAAGGACATACGAAAGCCTGTATCGGTGGTCTGATATCCGGGTCGGCCGTTGCGGGCCCCCGATCGATGTGTTAACAGAAACAACGGTTAAAATTGGTAAGACCGCTTTCGGGGCGAGTGCGGGACACGGATGACGGACGTGGCGGACGCGGTGCGGGACGGGACGGCGGAGGCGATCGATCTCGGCCGGGCGCGTTGCTACGCGCTGCTCGGCGCCCTGCTCGCCCGCCCGCCCGCCGCCCACCTCCTGGGCCAGGTCGCGACCGTGACCGGTGACGACACCCCCGTCGGGGAGGCGCTGGGCGCCCTCGCCGAGGCGGCGGCCGAGGCCGACGAGGACCGGGTCGAGCGGGAGTTCCACCATCTGTTCGTCGGCGTCGGGCGCGGCGAGCTGCTGCCCTACGGCTCCTACTACCAGACCGGCTTCCTGCACGAGCGGCCGCTGGCCCGCCTCAGGGGCGAGATGCAGGATCTCGGCATCGTGCGGGCCGACGGCGTGGTCGAGCCGGAGGACCACATCGCGCAGCTGTGCGAGATGATGGCCGGCCTCGCGACCGGCGCCTTTCCGAGCGACCCCGAGCGCCAGCGCCGCTTCTTCGAGCGGCACGTCGCCTCGTGGGCGCCGCGGTTCTTTTCCGATCTGGAGACGGCGAAGGCGGCGCGGTTCTACCGCGCGGTCGGCCGCTTCGGGCGGGTGGTGATGGACGTCGAGCGCGACGCGTACGCGCTCGGCGACGGATGACGGGAGCGGGCGGGACGCCGCCCGTGCGTGGGAGGGAGAGGGTCATGTCGCAGACGAACGAAGCGGTCCAACGCCGCGACTTCCTGAAGGTGCTCGGCACGGGCGCCGGCGCCGCCGCGGCGGTGGTGCCGATGGTCGCGGCGCCGACCGCCGCCGAGGCGCGGGAGACCGGGGCGGAGCGGACGAAGGCCCGCTACCGCGAGACCGACCACGTGAAGACCTATTACAAGACCAACCGCTATTGAGGGGGGCCGGTCCGATGTTGATCAAGCGCAAGGAAGGTCAGGCCTCGCGCCAGCGGCTCTCGACCGCGCTCGCCTCGCTGGCGGGCGGGACGATCGACCGCCGCGGGTTCCTGAAGCGGTCCGGCGTCGCCGCGGGCGGTCTCGCCGCGCTGGGCACGCTGCATCTCTCCACCGTCCGGAAGGCCGAGGCCGGCCCGATGCGGCCGGGCGTTCCGGTGGAGATCAAGACCAACGTCTGCACCCACTGCTCGGTCGGCTGCACGGTCAAGGCCGAGGTGCAGAACGGCGTGTGGGTCGGCCAGGAGCCGGCCTGGGACAGCCCGATCAACATCGGCACCCACTGCGCCAAGGGCGCGTCGGTGCGCGAGCTGGTCCACGGCGACCGCCGCCTGAAGTACCCGATGAAGCTGGTCAACGGCGAATGGCGCCGGATCAGCTGGGACGTCGCGATCGAGGAGATCGGCAACAAGCTGGCGGAGATCCGGCAGAAGTCCGGCCCCGACGCGGTGTTCTGGCTCGGTTCCGCCAAGTTCTCGAACGAGGGTGCCTATCTCTATCGCAAGATGGCGGCGTTCTGGGGGACCAACAACGTCGACCATCAGGCGCGCATCTGCCATTCCACCACGGTCGCGGGCGTCGCGAACACGTGGGGGTATGGCGCGATGACCAACTCCTACAACGACATCCACAATTCCAAGGCGATCATGATCGTCGGCGGCAACCCCGCCGAGGCGCATCCCGTGTCGCTGCAGCACGTGCTGCTCGGCAAGGAACTGAACCGCGCGCCGCTGATCGTCGTCGACCCGCGCTACACCCGCACCGCCGCGCACGCCACCCACTACGTCCGCATCCGCCCGGGCACGGACATCCCGTTCATGTGGGGCCTGCTCTGGCACATCTTCGAGAACGGCTGGGAGGACAAGGCCTACATCGCCCAGCGCGTCTACGGCATGGACGACGTCCGCGCCGAGGTGAAGAAGTGGAACCCGCAGGAGGTCCAGCGTGTCACCGGCGTGTCGCCGGCCCAGATGCGCGAGACGGCGGAGCTGTTCGCGAGGAACAAGCCCGGCACGCTGATCTGGTGCATGGGCGTGACGCAGAAGACGGTGGGCACGGCCAACGTGCGCGCGCTGTCGATCCTGCAGCTGGCGCTCGGCAACATCGGCATCGAGGGCGGCGGGGCGAACATCTTCCGTGGCCACTGCAACGTGCAGGGGGCGACGGACCTCGGCCTCGACGTGACGACGCTGCCGGCCTACTACGGCCTCGCCGAGGGCGCGTGGCGCCACTTCGCCCGCGTCTGGAACGTGCCTTACGACTATCTGCTGTCGCGGTTCGTCGACAAGAAGATGATGGAGGAGAAGGGCATCCCCACCACCCGGTGGTTCGATGCCGCGACCCTCGACAAGGGCTCGGTCGACCAGCAGGACAACGTCAAGGCCTTCATGTGCTTCGGCCACGGCGGCAACACCGTGACCCGCATGCCCGAGATGCGGAAGGGCCTCGAGGCGCTCGAGCTGATGGTCGTCGCTGACCCGCACCCGACCACCTTCGCGGCCGTGTCGAACCGGAAGAACGGCACCTATCTGCTGCCGATCTGCACCCAGTTCGAGTGCGACGGCTCGCGCACCGCGTCCAACCGCTCGATCCAGTGGGGCGAGCAGGTCGTGAAGCCGATCTTCGAGTCGAAGAACGACTACGAGGTGCTGTACCGCCTCGCGAAGAAGCTCGGCTTCGGCGACGAGATGTTCAAGAACATTAAGGTCGAGAACAACCAGCCGCTGGCCGAGGACATCCTGCGCGAGATCAACCGCGCCACCTGGTCGATCGGCTATTCGGGCCAGTCGCCGGAGCGCCTGAAGCTGCACATGAAGCATCAGGGCGACTTCGACAAGACGACGCTGCGCGCCGCGAGCGGGCCGCTGAAGGGCGAGTTCTACGGCCTGCCCTGGCCCTGCTGGGGCACGCCCGAACTCAAGCATCCGGGCACGCACATCCTCTACGACACGTCGCAGCACGTGATGGAGGGCGGCGGCACCTTCCGTGCCCGCTTCGGCGTGGAGCGCAACGGCGTCTCGCTCCTGGCCGAGGGCTCCTACTCCAAGGGCTCGGAGATCCAGGACGGCTATCCCGAGTTCACGTTCGGCATCCTGCGCCGGCTCGGCTGGGACGCCGACCTGACGGCGGACGAACTCGCCACCATCCGCCGCATCGGCGGGGCGAACCCGGACAACGTCAGCTGGACCACCGACCTGTCGGGCGGGATCGTCCGCGTCGCGCTGAAGCGCGGCTGCTCGCCCTTCGGCAACGCCAAGGCCCGGGCGAACGCCTGGACCCTGCCGGACCCGATCCCGGTCCACCGCGAGCCGATCTACTCGCCGCGGCCGGACCTCGTGGCCCAGTACCCGACGCGCGACGACAACCGCGACTTCCGCGTGCCCAACACCGGCAAGACGCTGCAGGCCAGGAACGTGGCCGACCGGATCCACGAGCGGTTCCCCATCATCCTCACCTCCGGCCGGCTGGTGGAGTACGAGGGCGGCGGCGAGGAGACCCGGTCGAACAAGTGGCTGGCCGAGCTGCAGCAGGACATGTTCGTCGAGGTCAACCCGCAGGACGCGGCGCGGCTCGGGGTTAAGGACGGCGGCTGGGTCTGGGTGTACGGCCCGGCATCGAGCAGCCGCGCGCGGATGAAGGCGCTCGTCACCGAGCGCGTGGGCCCGGGCGTCGCCTTCATGCCGTTCCACTTCTCCGGACACTGGGAGGGCCAGAGCCAGCGGGCCGCCTATCCCGCCGGCACCGACCCGATCGTGCTGGGCGAGAGCGTGAACGCGCTGACCACCTACGGTTATGACCCGGTGACGGCGATGCAGGAGACCAAGGTCACCCTCTGCCGCATCGAAGCGGCGGCCTGAGCGGGGAGGTAACGAACAATGGCCCGGATGAAGTTCCTCTGCGACGCGGACCGCTGCATCGAGTGCAACGCCTGCGTCACGGCCTGCAAGAACGAGCACGAGGTGCCCTGGGGCATCAACCGGCGGCGCGTGGTGACGATCAACGACGGCAAGCCCGGCGAGCGGTCGATCTCCATGGCGTGCATGCACTGCACCGACGCGCCCTGCGCGGCGGTCTGCCCGGTCGACTGCTTCTACACCACGGCAGACGGCGTGGTCCTGCACTCCAAGGACCTGTGCATCGGCTGCGGCTACTGCTTCTACGCCTGCCCCTTCGGTGCGCCCCAGTACCCGCAGCTCGGCAACTTCGGCAGCCGCGGGAAGATGGACAAGTGCACCTTCTGCGCCGGCGGCCCGGAGGCGGACATGACGCCCGCCGAGTATGCCAAGTACGGCTCGAACCGTCTGGCCGAGGGCAAGCTCCCGCTCTGCGCGGAGATGTGCTCGACCAAGGCGCTTCTGGCCGGCGACGGCGACATCATCGCCTCCATCTACAAGGAGCGCGTGGTGAAGCGGGGCTACGGCTCGGGCGCCTGGGGCTGGACGACGGCCTACAAGGAAACGATCGCGAGCTGACGGGGAGACCATGCCGATGATCCGCCTCGCCACCCTCCGCCGCGCGCTCCTCGCCCTCTTCCTGGGCGTCGTGCTCGCCTGCGGGGCCAAGCCGCCGCCGGCCACGGCCCAGCAGCCCACCGCGGCCAACTCCGACGCCGTCCTCCTCAACTATCTGCGGGGCGAGGTCTCCGGCCGGGTCAGCATACCGGACGAGAAGTCCGGCAAGCTCATCCAGCCGCAGGGCCGGGAGTTCCGCGCGTTCCACGACGACACGCTCAAGACGATCGGGGCGGTCTCCGTCCTCGGCGTCCTGGGCCTGCTCGTCGTGTTCTACATGGTCCGCGGCCGCATCCCCATCGAGGGCGGACCGTCGGGCCGGTTCGTCTTGCGATTCAAGACGGTGGAGCGGTTCGCCCACTGGCTCACCGCCTCCACCTTCATCGTGCTGGGGCTGACGGGTCTCAACCTCGTGTTCGGCAAGACGCTGCTTCTGCCGATCATCGGGCCGGAGGCGTTCACCGCCCTCTCCCAGTGGGGCAAGTACGCCCACAACTACCTCAGCTTCCCCTTCGTGCTCGGCATCGTGCTGATGCTGCTGTTCTGGGTGAAGGACAACATCCCCGCCGCGCGCGACATCGCGTGGCTGAAGGCGGGCGGCGGCATCGTCGGCCACGGGCACGTGGAGGCGAAGAAGTTCAACGCCGGCCAGAAGCTGATCTTCTGGTCCGTCATCCTCGGCGGGACGGCGATCGCCGTCTCCGGCTTCGTGATGATGTTCCCCTTCTACTGGACCGACGTGCACGGCCAGCAGCTTGCGGTGATCGTCCACGGCATCGTCGGGCTCGTTCTCGTGGCCATCATCCTCGCCCACATCTACATCGGCTCGGTGGGGATGGAGGGCGCCTACGACGCCATGGGCACGGGCCTCGTCGACTACAACTGGGCCAAGGCGCACCATTCGCTCTGGCTCGAGGAGCAGGCGGGCAAGGGCCGTGGGGCGAGCGTGCCCGCGGGCGGGGCGAAGGCCGGCGCCGACTGACCCTCGCCGGCACCGTCCGGTTCCGACCGGGGCCCCATTCCGCGAGGGATGGGGCCCTTTCCTCTTCGTGGGAGACCTCGCCCCATGCGCGTGATCGGCCTCGCCGGCTGGAGCGGGAGCGGGAAGACCACCCTCCTCGTCCGCCTGATCCCCGTGCTGCGGGCCCGCGGCCTGACCGTCTCGACGCTCAAGCACGCCCACCACAGTTTCGATCCCGACCAGCCGGGCAAGGACAGCCATTCCCACCGTGAGGCGGGCGCCGCCGAGGTGCTGGTGAGCGCCGCCGGCCGCTGGGTCCTGTTCCACGAGAACCGTGGCGCGCCCGAGCCCGACCTGTCGTTCCTCCTCTCCCGCCTGTCGCCGGTCGACCTCGTCATCGTGGAGGGGTTCAAGCGCTCGCCCCTGCCCAAGGTGGAGGTCCATCGTCCGTCGGTCGGCAAGCCGCCGCTCTGGCCCGACGACCCGATGATCCGCGCCGTCGCCTCCGACGCCGTCCTGCCCGGCCTGTCGCTGCCGTGGGTGCCGCTGGACGATCCGGCCGCGGTCGCCGATGTCATGTCGGACATGGCGGCGCCGGTGGACCGGTTCCGCTGACGCGGGGAAGCGACCGATGGCCCAGCTCAGCGACGACTGCTTCGCCTTCGGCGGTCCGCTCCTCTCGGTCGACGAGGCGGTGGCCATGCTGGAGACGCGCCTCGTTCCGGTCGCGGGCGTGGAGCGCGTGCCGCTGACGGCCGCCGTCGACCGCATCCTCGCCGACGACCTGGTCGCCGCCCTCGACGTGCCGCCCTTCGACAATTCGGCGGTCGACGGCTACGCGGTCCGCCACGCGGACCTGCGGGCCGACGGCGACACGATCCTGCCGGTCGCCGGGCGGGTCGCCGCCGGCCACGCGCTGGGCCGCGACGGCCGGGCGGGGGAGGCGGTGCGGATCTTCACCGGCGCGCCCATGCCCGCCGGCCTCGACACGGTGATGATGCAGGAGGA
>CANGXM010000099.1 GCA_947457845.1 Rhodospirillales bacterium
CGCCAATCCCCCGCCGGCCCCCGCCAAGGCGGCCGATGCCCCGCTTTCGCCGGCCGTCCGCAAGATGGTGGAGGAAACGAAGGTCGATCCGGCCGCCATCGCCGGCACCGGCAAGGACGGGCGGCTGACCAAGGGCGACGTGCTGGCCTACATGACCCAGCCGGCGCCGGCCAAGGCCGCTCCGGCCGCGGCCCCCGCGCCGTCCGGCCCGCGCGCCCGCTCGGCGCAGGAGGAGCGGGTCCGCATGACCAAGCTCCGCCAGACGATCGCACGGCGCCTGAAGGACGCGCAGAACACCGCGGCGATGCTCACCACCTTCAACGAGGTGGACATGACGAACGTCATGGCGGTGCGCAACGCCTACAAGGACGTCTTCGAGAAGAAGCACGGCGTGAAGCTCGGCTTCATGAGCTTCTTCCTGAAGGCCTGCATCGAGGCGCTGAAGGAGATCCCGGCGGTGAACGCCGAGATCGACGGCACCGACCTCGTCTACAAGAACTACTACGACGTCGGCGTCGCCGTCGGCACGCCCACCGGCCTCGTGGTGCCGGTGGTGCGCGACGCCGACAGGCTGGGCTTCGCCGATATCGAGAAGACCATCGCCGCGCTGGGCAAGAAGGCGCGCGACGGCAAGCTCTCGATGGACGAGCTGACGGGCGGCACCTTCACCATCTCGAACGGCGGGGTCTACGGCTCGCTCCTGTCCACGCCGATCCTGAACCCGCCGCAGTCGGGCATCCTCGGCATGCACAAGACCCAGGACCGGCCGGTCGCCATCGGCGGCAAGGTCGAGATCCGGCCGATGATGTACCTGGCGCTCTCCTACGACCACCGGATCATCGACGGCCGCGAGGCCGTGACGTTCCTGGTGCGCGTGAAGGAGTCCATCGAGGACCCGCAGCGCCTGCTGCTGTCGGTCTGATCCGGTGTCGGGGACGGGAGCCTGGGGCCCATGCTGATCGAGATTCCCGTCCCCACCGGGGAGCTGTTCGACAAGATCACGATCCTCGAACTCAAGGTCCGGCATCTGCGCGACGCGGCCAAGAAGGCGAACGCGCAGAAGGAGCTGGATCTCCTGCGCGCCCGCGCGGCCCCGCTCGACGGCGCGGCCGTGGCCGCTACGGTCGCCCGTCTGGCCGCGGTGAACGCCGCGCTCTGGGACGTGGAGGACGAACTCCGCATCCACGAGGACAGGGCCGACTTCGGGCCGACGTTCGTCGACCTCGCGCGCTCCGTCTACAGGCTGAACGACGAGCGAGCGGCGTTGAAGCGGACCATCGGCGTCACGCTCGGCTCGCCCATCCTGGAAGAGAAGTCCTACGGGCAGTGACGCCCTGCCGCAGCCCGTTGCCTCGGGGGGGACGGCGCGGCATAAGACCCTCGACATCCGAAGCCTTTCGCCGGGGACCGCACCCATGTCCGACACCCAGTACGATCTCGTCGTCATCGGCGCCGGACCCGGAGGCTACGTGTGCGCGATCCGCGCGGCGCAATTGGGGCTCCGTACCGCCTGCGTGGAGATGCGCGGGACGCTGGGCGGCACCTGCCTCAACGTCGGCTGCATCCCGTCGAAGGCGCTGCTGACCGCGTCGGAGAAGTACGAGGAGGCGAAGCACCACCTCGGCGCCTTCGGCGTGAAGGTCGGCTCGGTCGAACTCGACCTGCCGGGCCTCATGGCCCACAAGGACGGGGTCGTGAAGTCGAACACCCAGGGCATCGAGTTCCTGTTCAAGAAGAACAAGGTCGCCTGGCTCAGGGGCCGTGGCGTGGTCAAGGCGCCGGGCGTCGTTTCGGTCGAGGGCGAGGGCGGGACGAGCGAGGTCACGACGAAGGCGATCGTCATCGCGACCGGGTCCGACGTGATGCCGCTTCCCGGCGTCGCGATCGACGAGACGAAGATCGTCTCCTCCACCGGCGCCATCGCGCTGGAGAGCGTGCCCAGGCGCTTCGCCGTCATCGGCGGCGGCTACATCGGGCTGGAGATGGGCTCGGTCTGGGCCCGCCTCGGCGCGCAGGTGACGGTGGTCGAGTTCCTCGACCGCGTGCTGCCCGGCATGGACGGCGAGGTGTCCAAGCACATGCAGCGCGTCATGGCCAAGCAGGGCCTGACCTTCAAGCTCTCGACCAAGGTGGTCGGCGCGGACGCGTCGGGCGAGGGCGTCCGGCTGACACTCGAGCCCGCGGCCGGCGGGGCGCAGGAGACGCTGGAGGCCGACGTGGTCCTCGTCGCCATCGGCCGCCGCCCCTACACCGAGGGGCTGGGGCTGGAGGCGGCCGGCGTCGTGCTCGACGAGCGCCGCCGGGTGAAGATCGACGCGCACTTCCAGACGAACGTGCCGGGCATCTACGCCATCGGCGACGTGGTGGCGGGCCCGATGCTGGCCCACAAGGCCGAGGAGGAGGGCGTCGCAGTCGCCGAGATCCTCGCGGGCCAGGCCGGTCACGTGAACTACGACGCGATCCCGGGCGTGGTCTACACCTGGCCCGAGGTGGCGCAGGTCGGCAAGACCGAGGAGCAGTTGAAGGCCGAGGGCATCGCCTACAAGGTCGGCAAGTTCCCTTTTTCCGCCAACGGCCGGGCGCGGGCGATGAATTCGACCGAGGGCTTCGTGAAGATCCTCGCCGACAAGACGACCGACCGGGTGCTGGGCGTCCACATCCTCGGCCCCGACGCGGGCAACATGATCGCCGAGCTGTCGTTGGCGATGGAGTTCGGGGCGTCCGCCGAGGACATCGCCCGGACCAGCCACGCGCACCCGACCCTGACCGAGGCGATCAAGGAAGCGGCGCTCGCGGTCGACGGGCGGCCGATCCACATCTGAGGGGGGGCCGCGCGCCGGCCTCATGGTTCGACGGGCTCACCATGAGGCGTCCCGCCGGGATGCGCCTCATCCTGAGCCCGTCGAAGGACGAGGTGCCAACGCACGCGCCGCCAGAACCACGGGAGCGACGCCCATGATCCGAACGGTGGCCGAAGCCCGCGCGGCGCTCGACGGCGGCACGACGACGAGCCGCGGCCTCGTCACCGCGGCGCTCGACCGGATCGCCGATCCGGCGGGGGAGGGGGCGCGGACCTTCCTGAAGGTCCACCGCGAGAGGGCGCTGGCCGCCGCCGACGCCGCCGACGCGCTGCATCGGGCCGGCCTCGCCCCGGTGTCGCCGCTGGCGGGCCTCCCCGTCTCGATCAAGGACCTGCTGGACGTCGCGGGCGAGGTGACGACGACCGGGTCGAAGGTTCTCGCCGGGAATCCGCCCGCGGTGCGCGACGCGCGCGTCGTGGCGCGGCTGCGCCGGGCCGGGGCGGCGATCGTGGGCCGCACCAACCAGTCGGAGTTCGCCTTCCACGGCACCGGCCTGAACCCCCACTTCGGCACGCCGAAGTGCCCCTGGGACCGGGCGACCGGGCGCATCCCCGGCGGCTCCTCCTCGGGAGCCGCGATCTCGGTCACCGACGGGATGGCGATCGCCGCGGTGGGTACCGACACCGGCGGGTCGATCCGCCTGCCGGCCGCGCTGTGCGGCATCGTCGGCTTCAAGCCGACGGCGATCCGGGTCCCGCAGGAGGGCTGCTACCCGCTCTCCAGCGTGCTCGATTCGATCGGTCCGCTCGCGCCGACGGTCACGGATTGCCTCGCCATGGACCGGGTTCTGGCCGGCGTCGACCCCGATGCGCCGCTGCCGCAGGCGCGGCCGGCGGGAACCCTCAGCCTGTTCGTCCCGACCAACCTCGTCTTCGACGATGTCGAGCGGCACGTCGCGCGGGCCTTCGACGCCGCGATCGGGCGTCTGTCCGCCGCCGGCGTGCGCATCGTGACGGGGCCCCTTCCGGCCCTGGAGCGGGTGAAGGAACTGGTGGCGCTGGGCGGTTTCGCCTCGGTCGAGACCGCGCACACGCTTGCCCGGATCATCGCGGAACACGGCGACGCGGTGGACCCGTTCGTCGTCATGCGCATCCGCCGCGGCGAGGGGGCGACCGCGGGGACGTGGCTTCGGCTGCACGAGATCCGCGCCGCGTACATGCGCGAGGTGTGGGGGGCCGTCGGCCACCACACGGCCATGGCCTTCCCTTCGAGCCCGTATGTCGCCCCGACGATCGCGGAGCTGGAGGCGGACATCGACCGCCGCGCGTCCATCAACGCCGTGATGCTGCGCAACACGATGATCGGCAACAACCTCGACTGCTGCGGCATCAGCCTGCCGTGCCACGTGCCCGGCGAGGCGCCGGTCGGCTTCATGCTCACCGCCGCCCCCGGGCGCGACGACGACCTGTTCGCTGCGTCCTTGACGCTGGAGCCGCTGGTGGCCGGGCGATGAGTGCGTTCGACGTCGTGGTGGTGGGGGGCGGCATCGCCGGCGCGTCGGCGGCCGCCGTCCTGTCGGAGACCCGGCGCGTCGTGCTGCTGGAGCGTGAGGGCCACCCCGGCTACCACACCTCGGGCCGCTCGGCCGCGCTCTTCTCCGAGACCTACGGCAACGCGACCGTCCGCGGCCTGTCGGTCGGCAGCCGTGCCTTCCTCCAGTCGCCGCCGGCCGGCTTCGCGGAGCACCCCATCCTTTCGCCGCGCGGCGGCCTGTTCGTCGGCCGGGCCGCGCATCTTGCCGAGATCGCGAAGCGGGCGGCCGAGGGGGTGGCGCTGGTCCCGTCGGTCCGCGCGATCGACGGGGCGGAGGCGCGCCGGCTCGTCCCCATCCTGCGGCCGGACGTGGTCGCGGGCGGGATCCTCGAGCCGGACGCGATGGACATCGATACCCACGGCCTTCTCCAGGGGTTCCTGAAGGTGGTGCGGGCGAACGGCGGGCGGGTCGTCACCGACGCGGAGGTCACGGCGTTGAACCGCGGCCTGGGCGGCTGGACCGTCGCGACCCCGGCCGGATCCTTCGCGGCGCCGGTCGTGGTGAACGCCGCCGGGGCCTGGGCGGACGTTCTGGCGCGCATGGCGGGGGCCGCACCGGTCGGCCTCGTGCCCAAGCGCCGGACGGCGTTCATGGTGGAACCGCCCGCCGGCCTCGACATCCGCGACTGGCCGATCACCGGCACGGTGGAGGAGAACTTCTACTTCAAGCCGGACGCCGGGATGCTCCTGTGCTCGCCCGAGGACGAGACGCCGTCCGAGCCCTGCGACGCCCAGCCGGAGGAAATCGACATCGCGATCGCGGTCGACCGGATCCAGGCGACGGCCGACCTGCCGGTGCGCCGCATCGGGCGGAAGTGGGCGGGGCTGCGCAGCTTCGTCGCCGACAAGACGCCGGTCGTGGGCTTCGATCCGAAGGTCGACGGCTTCTTCTGGCTGGCGGGGCAGGGCGGCTATGGCTTCCAGACCGCGCCCGGCATGGCGACGACGGCGGCCGCGCTGGCGACGGGCCGCCCGCTGCCCCCCGGCCTTGCGGCGCTCGGCGTGACCGAGGCGGCGCTGTCGCCCGCCCGCTTCGCCGCCTGACGCGACGTCGGCGCGCAGGTGCCGCCTCGCCCCACCGCTCCCATCTGTGCGCCATGACACGACCGACCCTGCTCCTCGCCGCCGTTATGGCCCTCGCCCCCGTCGCCGCCTTCGCGCAGGTGGAGGTCGCGGCACCGTGGGCGCGCGCCACCGCGCCCGGCGCGCAGGTCGGCGCCGCCTATCTGACGATGATCGCGCCCTCGGGCGACCGGCTCGTCGGGGCGGAGGCGCCGGTGGCCCGCACGGTCGAACTCCACACCCACCTGTTGGAGGGCGGCATTGCCCGCATGCGCCAGGTGGACGCGGTGGAGGTTCCGGCCGGCACGCCGGTCGAGTTCGCGCCGGGCGGGCTGCACGTGATGCTGACGGGTCTCGCCCGGCAACTCCGCCAGGGCGAGACGTTCCCGCTCACCCTCGTCTTCGAGAAGGCGGGGCGGGTGACCGTGCAGGTCCGGGTCGCAGGGGCGGGTGCGCGCGGGCCGTCCGGTCACCACGGCCATTGACGCGGCCGGCCGCGGCTGGTCCGATCGGCGGCTGAAGCCTGCACGACGGAGCCCGCCATGCCCGCGGCCGACCTGATCATCCGGAACGCCACCCTCGTCGACGGAACGGGCGGTCCGGCGCAGCCCGGCGACCTGTCGGTCTACGGCGACCGCATCCTGGAGGTCGGCCGGGTCGCCGGCGCGGCCGCGCGCGAGATCGACGCCGAGGGCCTCGTCCTCGCTCCCGGCTTCATCGACGCCCACACCCACGACGACAACGCGCTCCTCGTGGCACCCGACATGATCCCCAAGATCAGCCAGGGCGTCACGACGGTGATCGTCGGGAACTGCGGGGTTAGCCTCGCCCCGCTCGTCACCCGCGACCCGCCTGCGCCGCTCAGCCTGATCGACAGCGGCGGCTCCTACCGCTTTCCGCGCATGCGGGCCTATCTGGACGCGGTCGACGCAGCGAAGCCGGCGCTGAACTGCGCGGCGCTCGTCGGCCACATGGCGCTTCGCATCCGGACGATGGACCGTCTCGACCGTGCCGCCACGGCCGACGAGATCGCGGCGATGGCGCGGCTCGTCGAGGAGAGCCTGAACGACGGGGCGATCGGCCTGTCGACCGGCCTCTTCTATCCGCCCTCCCAGGCGGCGACGACCGAGGAGGTGATCGGCGTCGCGGCCCCGCTGGCCGACCTCGGCGGGATCTACGTCACCCACATGCGCGACGAGGCGGACGGCGTCCTCGCCTCGCTGGAGGAGACGTTCCGGATCGGACGCGAGACCGGGGCGCCGGTCGTCGTCTCTCACCACAAGGTCGTGGGCGCGCGCAACGCCGGCCGCAGCACCGAGACGCTGGCCGCCCTGCGCCGCGCGGCGACCACCCAGATGGTCGGCCTCGACGCCTATCCCTACGCCGCCTCCTCCACGATGCTGAGGCGGGAGATGGTCCCCCTCTCGCGCACCGTCCGGATCGCCTGGTCGAAGTCGCATCCGGATCTCGCCGGGCTTGAACTGCCGGAGGCGGCCGCGCGCCTCGGCCTCCCGGTCGACGCCGCGATCGACGCCCTCCAGCCGGCGGGCGCGATCTACTTCTCGATGGACGAGGACGACGTCCGCCGCATCCTCGCCCATCCGGACACGATGATCGGCTCCGACGGCCTGCCCCACGACGTGCATCCGCACCCGCGCCTCTGGGGCACGTTCCCGCGCGTGCTGGGCCGCTACGCCCGCGACGAGGGGCTGTTCCCGCTGACCGAGGCCGTCCACCGCATGACGGGGCTGACGGCGGGCCGGTTCGGCCTGCGCGACCGGGGGACCCTGGCGCCCGGCCGGTACGCCGACCTCGTGCTGTTCGATCCGGCGACGGTCATCGACCGGGCGACGTTCGACGATCCGGCGACGCCCGCCGCCGGCATCCGGCTGGTCGTCTGCAACGGCCGGGCGGTCTGGAAGGACGGCGCGCCGACGGGCACCCGCCCGGGTCGCGTGATCCGGGGGCGCGAGGGCTGAGGGCGCGCGGCGACCGGCGCCCCGGCGGCGTCAGGGCATGTGCTCGCCCGCCCGGCGCCAGACGCGGCGCCCGAGATAGCGCTCGGCGAGGAACCGATAGGTGCCGTCGGCCTGCTTGTTGCCGGCGTGGCCATCCTCGGGCCCCGGCGCCCACAGGGAGAACATCGGCTCCCAGTCGGTGAGCATGATGTGCAGCTCGTCCCGCGTGCGGCGGATCGCGTCGACCGCCGGCACCGGGTCCCTGACCGAGCCGATCATCGGTCGAAGCCGGCTCTTCAGGAAGCCGAGGCTGTCGACGATGATGCGCGTCGGTTCCTTCAGAAGCATCACGATCCGGTCCGCGGCGTCGCGCATGCGTGGCGCGCGCCGCTGCTGCTTGGGGTCCAGCACCGCGACCCGGATGTCCTCGATCAGGTGGAAGCGATGGCGGAGTGCTTCGACGTAGGCGTACTCGGCCGCGATCATCTCGAACCGGCGGATCGCCTCGCCGGCGGGGACGCCGTCCCCGATCTTCTCCACCACCAGGTGCGCGATGCCCTGCAGGGCATCCCGGATCGCCTCGTCGCTCCGCGCACCGGGGGCCGGCTGCCCGAGTTCGACGTGCAGGATGTCGAGCAGCAGGCTCCGGCTTTTCAGCCGGTCAAGGTCGGAGATCGTCCAGGACGCCTCGCCGGAGATCACCTCGGTCGGGATCGGATCGCCGGGCACGATGCGGCCGAGGTGATCCGCGGCCCGGCTGACGTAGCCGAGCATCCGGTCGTCCTCGCTGCCAGGTACGATGTCGAAACCCTTGCGGACGGCCTTCAGCGGAAGGCAGGCCACGAAGCCCGACATCGGCAGGAACATCGCGACCTCGGCCCGGTCCGGCGTCTTGGCGAACCAGACGCCCTCGATCTTGAAGATCTTGTGTTCGAAGGCGAACGCCGAAGGCACGGGGCCGAGGGGGGGCGGTCCGGACGGGGCCGCCTCGCCGTCGGGCGAGGCCGGACGGGCGGGATCGTCGGTCATCCCGTTTCCCCCGATGCCGCGTCCGAATAGACGATCGCCGTCATCACCTCCGAGACCGTCCCCTCGCCGAGGGGCAGCAGCAGCCAGCGATAGCTTCCCTGCCGCCCGTAGCGGGCGGAATAGGTCGCCTCGGCGCAGATGGGCTTTCCGGAATAGGCGGCGAGGGTGAGGACCGACATCATGTCGGTCGGATCGGAGTGGAAATCGATCTCGTCCATGTGCAGGCCGGTCGGATCGACGACCCGCAACGACTCCCTGTGGGCGACGAGGTCGCGCCCGACGGCGAGATAGCGGAACCGGCGCGCGACCGGGTCGAAAGCGATCCGGGCCATCATGTCGGACAGGCGCGGCGGCCCGTCGATCGGCACCCAGCCGGCCGGCGGCAGTCCGCCCGGACCGCGGTCCGCCCGCCATCGGGCGAAGAGCCAGCCGATGACGGGCGGATCGAGGACGGCGGGTTGCGACGGGTCGAGGATCTGGATGTTCATCGTCTTCCTGGCCACCGTCGTCACGAGACGTTCCGGTCGAAACAATAGTTTAACAACAGAACCTTTAGAAGAAGAGGCCATCCGGCGGTGACATCCGGCCCCCGTCGCCCGATCGGGGAGGCGGCGTCCGCACCGAACGGATGTCGCCCCCCGCGCGATCGGACATGTCCTGCGCGGTCAGGCCGCCCGAACTGAAGGCGAACGCGAAGACGGTGACGACGAACGAGGAGATCGCCCCGTTCGGCCCCCTCTCCGCCAACGGCGCGGCCGAGATCGGTGCGATCATCGCCGAGGCGATGCGACGCGTCGGCGACGAAGGGCGTCATCATGGTCGAGGTCGCGCAGTTCGACCGCGGCGACGTCAACCCGTACGTCGTGACGAACGCCGACAAGATGCGGGCCGAACACGAGGATCCCTGCATCCTCGTCCACGAAGCGACGCCGTCGGGGCTCCAGGCGCTCGTCCCGGTGCTGGAGACGGTGGTGCGGAGCGGCCGTCCCCCGCTGATCCTCGCCGAGGACATCGCGATCAGGCAGGAGAGCGTCGACGTCTCCGTGACCGGCCGCGCCGGCAAGGTGTCGGAGCGGACCGCGACCTCGTCGCGGCCCTTTGCGTTCGTGCGATCAGGGCCGGTCGATCCGGCGCCCGAGGCCGTCGTCGCCGCCGACCCTGGCACCGTGCCCGTCCGCCGCCTTCATCGCTCTTCGGCGAGGGTCTCGGACAACGCCGCGGTCCCGTCCTTCAGGTCCCCGACGGCGGCCCTCATGCCGTCGACCTGGCGCTGGATCTCGGCCGCCTGCAGGCGGTAGGCGTCGGCGGTGGCCCGCGCCTCGGTCGCGACGGTCCGCAGTGCCTCGGCCGCGAGCTGGAGCGAGAAGCGCATCCGCGCGAGCGTCTCGCTGAGGCTCTCCCGCGAGGAAATCACGTCCGTCCCGGTCGCGCGGAGCGGCGCGGATGCCGCCTCCGGGGTCTCCTCGACGGCGGCCATCCGCCAGGCCGCAAGGCTGATCACCGTTCCCATGTCGTCGATCCTTCGATCCGTTCCCCACTGGAGGATGACACGGCGGATCCGCGTGAAATCGGGTCCTCTCGTCCCAGCGGCGTGCCATCGGCAGGTGGGGAACCAACCGTGCGGATGGGCGTCCGCGCCCTTCGCACAGCGTCTGAGTGCCCCTATGCTCAGGGACGCCACGGTTCCGGACGCAGGACGACCATGCTCGCGAACGCCTTCCCCGGCCTGAACTTCGACCTCGGCGAGACCGCCGACATGATGCGCGACAGCGTGCGCGGCTTCTGCGCGGCGGAGATCGCCCCGCTCGCCGACCGCATCGACCGCGACGACTGGTTCCCGCAGGACCTGTGGCCCAGGCTCGGCCGGCTCGGGGTCCTCGGGGTGACGGTGGACGAGGCCTACGGCGGCGCCGGCATGGGCTATCTGGAGCACATGGTCGCGATGGAGGAGATCTCCCGTGCGTCCGGCTCCATCGGCCTCAGCTACGGCGCGCATTCGAACCTCTGCGTCAACCAGATCAAGCTGAACGGGACCGAGGACCAGAAGCGCCGCTACCTGCCGAAGCTGATCACGGGCGAGCACGTGGGCGCCCTCGCCATGTCGGAGCCGGGCGCCGGGTCCGACGTCGTCTCGATGCGCCTGCGCGCGGAGCGGCGGGGCGACCGCTGGGTCCTGAACGGCACCAAGATGTGGATCACCAACGGGCCGAACGCCGACACGCTCGTCGTCTACGCCAAGACCGACCCGGCGGCCGGCCCCCGCGGCATCACCGCCTTCCTCGTCGAGAAGGGGTTCGCGGGTTTCCGGGTCGCGCAGAAGCTGGACAAGCTCGGCATGCGCGGCTCGCCGACGGGGGAGCTGGTGTTCGAGGACTGCGAGGTGCCGGCGGAGAACGTACTGAGCGCGGTCGGCCGGGGCGTGAACGTGCTGATGAGCGGGCTCGACTACGAGCGCGCGGTGCTGGCGGCGGGGCCCATCGGCATCATGCAGGCCTGCATGGACGTGGTCATCCCCTACGTCCACCAGCGCGAGCAGTTCGGCCAGCCGATCGGCGAGTTCCAGCTCATGCAGGGCAAGCTGGCCGACATGTACGTGGCACTCTCCGCGGTCCGCGCCTACACCTACGCGGTGGGCAAGGCCTGCGACCGGGGCGAGGTGACCCGCAAGGACGCCGCCGGCTGCATCCTCTACGCCGCCGAGAAGGCGACGTGGATGGCGCTCCAGGCGATCCAGGTCCTGGGCGGCAACGGCTACATCAACGACTACCCGACCGGCCGCTACCTGCGCGACGCGAAGCTCTACGAGATCGGCGCGGGCACGAGCGAGATCCGCCGGATGCTGATCGGGCGGGAGCTGTTCAAGGAGACGGCGTGAGGGCGCCTTGCTCCCTCACACCCGCTCAAGCCGCCGGTGCGGCGGGGGCGGCAGGGTGACCGCGATCGGGTCGCCGGGCCGGATCACGCCGCCTTCCAGCACGATCCCCATCACGCCGGACTTGCGGATGATCCCGCCGTCCGGCGCCCGGTCAAGCAGGGCCGCCATCAGCCCCGGGGCGAGGCCGTCGATCTGGGCGCAGGGGTTGCGCAGCCCCGTGACCGCGATCACCGCCCCGCCGACGGCGAGGTGCGTGCCCTCGGGCAGTCCCAGCAGGTCGACGCCCCGGGTGGTGACGTTCTCGCCGAGGTGGCCCGGTCCGACCGTGAACCCCTTGGGGGCGAGTTCCTCGAACAGTTCGGCGTGGATCAGGTGGACCTGCCGCAGGTTGGGCTGCGTCGGGTCGACGGCGACGCGCGACCGGTGCTTCACCGTCACGCCCCGGTGGGCATCCCCCTCCACGCCCTCGCCCGCGATCAGGCGGATCGACGCCTGAAGAGGTTTCGTGAAGGCGTGCGTCGCGCCCACGGCGACGGCGATCACCTGCGCGTCCATCCCGATCTCCCTTTCGGTCCGGTCGTGTCCCGGATGGCGCGCCGTCTCGGCCGACAGATCCGCCCAGAAAACAGGCAGGAGGCGCCTAAGCCTCCTGCACCACGACCTCGTGGGTGATGGTGGCCATCTGGCCCATCATGATCGAGGCCGAGCAGTACTTCTCCGCCGAGAGCTGCACCGCCCGCTCGACCTTGCGCGGGTCGAGCGCCTTGCCGGTCACCAGATACTTCACGTGGATGCGGGTGAAGACCTTGGGATCGGTCTCCGCCCGCTCGGCATCCAGTTCGACGACGCAGTCGGTCACCGGCTCGCGCCCGCGCTTGAGGATCAGCACGACGTCGAAGGCCGTGCAGCCGCCCATGCCGACCAGCAGCATCTCCATGGGCCGCAGGCCCATGTTGCGGCCACCGGCCTCGGGCGCGCCGTCCATGACGATGGCGTGCCCGCTGCCGCCCTCGCCGACGAACATCATGTCGCCGGCCCAGGTCACCCGTGCCTTCATCGCCGCCTCACCAGCTGCCGGTGTTGGGCATGGAGGACCACGGCTCCGCCGGCGGGAGCGCGTCGCCTTCCTGCAGGAGCTCGATCGAGATGTCGTCCGGCGAGCGGACGAACGCCATGCGCCCGTCCCGCGGCGGGCGGTTGATGGTGACGCCGGCGTCCATCAGCTTGCGACAGAGCGCGTAGATGTCGTCGGTGCGGTAGGCGAGGTGCCCGAACGCGCGGCCGATCCCGTACGCCTCCGGATCCCAGTTGTAGGTCAGCTCCAGTTCCGGCGCCCGCTTCTCCTGCGCCGCCGCCATGTCCTTGGGGGCGGCGAGGAAGACGAGGGTGTAGCGGCCCTTCTCGTTCTCCATCCGCCGCGTTTCGACGAGGCCGAGCTTGTTGACGTAGAAGTCCAGCGAGGCGTCGAGGTCGCTCACGCGGACCATGGTGTGGACGTAGCGCACGGTGCGAAGCTCCGTCGTTCGCGGGGGGATGCGGGGTGCGAAGAAAGGCACGGACGGGCCCGGTTGGCAACCCGACCATGCGGATGCCGGGGTGCCCGTGCCTCAGGCCGGGCGGCCGCCCTGGTCGCGGATCGCGACCGCCACCGCGATCCACTCCTGCCCCGGCTCCGCGTCCAGCAGCGCCAGCAGGGGCGGCCAGACCGGGAGCCGCGTGCGTTTCCGCTCGGCCACCAGCCGCTCGATTTCGTCGACCGTGGGCAGCCGGTCGCCCTTCAGCTGGTTGCAGCGACGATGCGCGATCACGCAGTTCGCGACGTCGTCGATCCCGCCGTAGGCGCTGGGGATCAGGTGGTCGACCGTGGCGCCGCGGCCCGCCGGCTGGCCGCAGTGGAAGCAGCGCCCCCCCTGCGCGGCCAACAGGCGGTCGGGGTCGAACGGCTTCACGCCCGCAGGTCCCGGACGGCGGCGGCCAGCCGCCCGCGCGCC
>CANGXM010000100.1 GCA_947457845.1 Rhodospirillales bacterium
GGCTGCGAGGGGGCGGGGGCCGCGCCCTGCCCCGGCTGCTGGCCGGGAACGAACAGGCCGCGCACGCGCTGCGGCGCCGCGGACGCCTGGGGCAGGCCCTGCGCCGTGCGCAACATGCGGCTGATGCCCGTCGCGAAGTCCACTTCCGCCGCCTCTCCGTTCACCTGGTTGCCGCCGCGCGTGGCCCGCACGTCGCCCAGCACGGTCGCGACGTTGCGGTTCACGTCGTAGACCGCCTCGCGCCCGTGGACCACGTCGGTCTGGGTGACGATGACGACATTGCCCTCGGCGTCGATCCGCTCGACCTCGGTACCGCCGCCGGCCGCGTCGCGCAAGAGCGCCACCAGCGAATCGCCCGAGACCCGGTTGGCGCCCCGCACCGACAGCGCGTCGCCCCGGGCGACGGCCAGCCGCTCCCGCTCCCAGTATTCCAGGCTGTCGCGGGCCGTCACCACGTCGGTCTTGGTGATCAGCTTCAGGTTCCCGCCGGTCATGACCGCGACCTGCAGGTCGACGTCGTAGACCGCGCGCTCGCCGAAGACCTGCTGCGTCGGGGAGACGACGGAGACGTTGCCCTCCGCCAGCATGCGGTAGACCTCGGTGCCGCCGGTCGGCAGGTCGCGGTAGTAGGCGACCAGGACGTCGGCGGCGATGCGCGAGGTGCCGCGCGTCGCCTGGGCCTTGCCGCGGGCGACGTAGGCGCGCTGCTGCTCGTGGAGTTCGATCGACTGGTCGGCCTCGACCTCGACCGGGAGACGCCCGCCCGCGGCGGGCGGCTGCTGCGCCCCGGTGCCGGAGGGAGCCGCCAGCACCAGCGCGGCGGCAAGAAGAAGGGCGCCCCGACGCATCATCGCACTCCCATCCCCACGTTGCCGCCGGACGCGATCCGGGCCCGGGCCGGGCCGGTGAAGACGACCGTCTTGCCGCCCTCGAACAGGCGGAACCCGTCCGCCGCGATCACGCCGAAGGGCCCCTGGGCGACGACCGGCCGGTCGCCCCAGCCTTCGCCCTCGTTCACGAGATAATGGACCTCGTCGGAGTTGAATTCGAACCCCCGGTCCTGGTTGACGCGCACGTTGCCGAGCAGGATCAGCTTGCCCGTCGCCTCGTTGAACCGCCCGCGATCGGCGCGCATCGTGATCCACGTCCCGTTGGCGGTCGTCATCTCGGCCACCGGCTCCAGCATGTCGACGAGCTGGCCCTCCCGGCCCGGGCGCCACGCCCGGTCGGCGACGATGGAATAGGGCCGCCCGTTCCGGTCGACGCCCGTGTTGGTCGCCTTCTGGAGGGTGACCGAACTCTGGTCGATCCGCGGGACCGGCGGCTCCTCGCGCAGGGTCGGCCAGCTGGCGATGACGACGGCGACGGCCACGGCGGCCGCGGCCGCGGTGAGCTTGGCGAGGAGGACGAATCGGCTGTAGAGACGCCCGACGCGCCGCACCGGCCCGGTGGCCGCGGCGGCGATCCAGTCGGCGCGATGGTGTCCGCGGCGCGTGTCGATGGGTGCGTCCATGCCGTCGTTCCCGCCCCGCGACGCACGGGGCGCCTCAGGCGATCCCCGCGCTGAGGCAGTCGTGGACGCGGATCAGGCCCTGCGGGCGACGGTCGTCGTCATCGCGCACAAAGAGGACGCTGATGTGCGGCCGGTGACCGTTCATCAGCGCCAGCGCCTCGACCGCCAGCGCGCCCGGGCGGATCGTCCGCGGGTCGGCCGTCATCACCTCGTCGACACCGCGCTGGAGCAGGTCCGCCCCCATGTGCCGGCGCAGGTCGCCGTCGGTGACGATCCCCGCGAGGCCGCCGGCGGCGTCGACGATGCCGACCACGCCGAAGCCCTTGGCGCTCATCACGAGGATGGCGTCGGCCATGCGGGCACCCAGGGGCACCACCGGCAGCTCGTCGCCCCGGTGCATCAGGTCGGCGACCTTCAGCAGGCGGGCACCCAGCTTGCCGCCGGGATGGAAGACGCGGAAGTCGCCGGCCGAGAAGCCGCGCCGCTCGAGCAGCGAAACGGCCAGAGCGTCGCCCAGCGCCAGCATCATCGTCGTGGACGTGGTGGGGGCGAGGCCGAGGGGGCACGCCTCCCCCACGTCGGGAAGGAGGAGGACGAGGTCCGCCTGTTCGGCCAGCGCCGACGCCGACCGGCTGGTCATCGCGACGAGCGGGATGCGGAACCGGCGGCAATAGGTGAGGATCGCCGCAAGTTCGGGCGTGTCGCCCGAGTTGGAGAGCGCGATCACCGCGTCGCCGCGGGTGATCATGCCGAGGTCGCCGTGGCTCGCCTCGGCCGGATGCACGAAGAGCGCGGGCGTGCCGGTCGACGCCAGCGTCGCGGCGATCTTGCGCGCGACGTGCCCGCTCTTGCCCATGCCGGTCACGACGACGCGGCCCGTCGCGGTCGCCAGCACGTCGACGGCGCGCGGGAACTCCCCGCCCAGTCCTTGGGCCAGCGCCGAGAGGGCGGCCGCCTCCTGGCCCAGGACGCGGCGGGCCACGCCCAGGTCGTCGGGAAGGGGCGCTGGGCGCGGCACGGTGGCGGTCGACGTCGTCATGAGCACAATGTGGGGCAAGGGGGCCGCGGGCGCAAATGCGCGCGCGCGCCGGCCAGCCCCTCAGTGCGCGAAGATATCGAGGTCGTCCCAGCCCCCGAGGTCCAGCGACGCGCGCGCCGGCAGGAAGTCGAAGCAAGCCCGGGCGAGCGCCGTGCGCCCCTCGCGCGCCAGCATCTCGTCGAGACGCGCCTTCAGCTGATGGAGGTGGAGCACGTCCGAGGCGGCGTAGCGCAGCTGGTCGGCCGTCAGTTCGTCGGCCCCCCAGTCGGAGGACTGCTGCTGCTTGGACATATCGACGCCGATCAGGTCCTTGCAGAGGTCCTTCAGCCCGTGCCGGTCGGTGAAGGTCCGCACGAGGCGCGAGGCGATCTTGGTGCAGTAGATCGGCGTCGGAAGCACGCCCAGATAGGCGCGCAGGACAGCGACGTCGAACCGGGCGAAATGGAAGAGCTTCAGCGTGGCCGGGTCACCCAGCATGCGCGCCAGGTTCGGGGCGGAATAGACGCCCTTGCGGAACTGGACGACGTGGCAGTTCCCGTCGCCGGCGGAGAGCTGGACGACGCACAGACGATCGCGGACAGGATTGAGACCCATGGTCTCGGTGTCGATGGCGACGACGGACCCGAGGTCGAGGCCGTCGGGAAGGTCGCCTTCGTAAAGCTCGATCGGCAAGGGCTACGGCGCTCGTCGGGTCGTCGGGACCCACGCCGGGCCCCGGGAGCGCCGCCGTCGGGAGATCCGGCGAGCGCGTGGTGCCCAGGAGAAGACTCGAACTTCCACGGTATCTCTACCACAGGTACCTGAAACCTGCGCGTCTACCAATTCCGCCACCTGGGCACGGTGGAGGCGCTGAGATAGCCATATGCCCCCCGGCTGTCAACGGGGATCGTGCATCCCGCTGCGGCGCGGCGGCCCTATGCCGTCCCGGCCGGTTCCGTTATAAGCGCGTGGGAATCCGGATCGGGCGAAGGGTTGAACGGTCATGGCGAACGGCTACACGACGGCGACGGTGTTCGGCGGCACCGGCTTCATCGGACGCTACGTCGTGCGGCGGCTCGCCCGGACCGGTGCCATCGTGCGCGTCGCCTCGCGGCACCCTTCGAAGGCCCTGTTCCTCAAATCCGCCGGGAACGTCGGCCAGATCGTGCCGATCGTCACGAACCTCGGCGAGGACCTCAGCCTGGCGGCCGCGGTCGGCGGCGCCGACGTCGTCGTGAACCTGATCGGCATCCTCCACGGCGACTTCGACCGGGTGCAGGGCGAGGCGCCGGGGCGCATCGCCCGGGCGGCGGCCGACGCGCACGTCGGCCGGTTCGTTCAGGTCTCGGCCATCGGCGCCGACGCGGACTCGCCCTCGGCCTATGCGCGCAGCAAGGCGGCGGGGGAGGAGGCGGTGCGGGCGGCGTTCCCCGACGCCACGATCCTGCGCCCCTCCATCGTCTTCGGCCCCGAGGACGGCTTCTTCAACCGCTTCGCCGGCATGTCGCTCCTCGCGCCCGCGCTCCCGCTGATCGGCGGCGGCGCGACGCGGTTCCAGCCGGTCTACGTCGGCGACGTGGCCTCGGCGGTCATGGCCGCCATCGCCGATCCCTCGACCCGCGGCAAGACGTACGAGCTGGGCGGTCCGCGCACCTACAGCTTCCGCGAGATGCTGGAGATGATGATGGCCGAGACCGGCCGCCGCCGGGCGCTCGTCCCCATTCCATGGGGCATCGCCGAGAGGCTGGGGAAGATCTTCCAGGCGCTCCCGCTGCCCGCCCCGCCGATCACGGCGGACCAGGTGGAACTCCTCAAACGCGACAACGTGGTCGCGGACGGCAGCGAGGGGCTCGCGGCGCTCGGCATCACGCCGACGACGGTCGAGGCCATCCTGCCCACCTACATGGACAAGTACCGCCTCGGCGGCCGGTTCCGCAGCCGCAACGCCGCCTGATCCGGGCGGCGCGAGCCGGGCCCGGCTTGCCGCATCGCGGGAAAACCATTAGGAACCCCATCGCCCAATCACGCCACGACCGAAGGGAACAAGGGTCCATGGCTCGCAAGAAGATCGCGCTCGTCGGCGCAGGACAGATCGGCGGCACGCTGGCGCTGCTGGCCGGTCTCAAGGAACTCGGCGACATCATCCTGCTCGACATCCCGGACTTCGAGGGCGTCGCCAAGGGCAAGGCCCTCGACATCGCCGAGGCGTCGCCGGTCGAGGGCTTCGACGCGGGCTACTCCGGCACGTCGAACTATGCCGACATCGCCGGCGCCGACGTCGTGATCGTCACCGCGGGCGTGCCGCGCAAGCCGGGCATGAGCCGCGACGACCTCGTGGGCATCAACGCCAAGGTCATCAAGGCGGTCGGCGAGGGCATCAAGGCGAATGCCCCGGACGCCTTCGTGATCGTCATCACCAATCCGCTCGACGCCATGGTCGGGCTGATGCAGAAGGTCACCGGCCTACCCGCCAACAAGGTCGTCGGCATGGCCGGCGTGCTGGACAGCGCGCGCTTCCGCTGGTTCCTCGCGGAGGAGTTCAAGGTCTCGGTCGAGGACGTGACGGCCTTCGTGCTGGGCGGCCACGGCGACACGATGGTCCCGCTGGTGCGCTATTCCACGGTCGCCGGCATCCCGCTGCCGGACCTCGTGAAGATGGGCTGGACCACCCAGGAGCGGCTGGACAAGATCGTCCAGCGCACCCGCGACGGTGGTGCGGAGATCGTCGGCCTGCTGAAGACCGGCTCGGCCTTCTACGCCCCGGCCGCCAGCGCCATCCAGATGGCCGAGAGCTACCTGAAGGACAAGAAGCGCGTGCTGCCCTGCGCGGCCCAGCTGACGGGCCAGTACGGGCTGAAGGACCTCTACGTCGGCGTGCCCGTGATCATCGGCGCGGGCGGCGTGGAGAAGATCATCGAGATCGAGATGACCGAGGACGAGACGAAGATGTTCATGAACTCGGTCGACAGCGTGAAGACGCTGAACGACGTCGTCGCCAAGGTGACGGCGGGCTGAGGAAACCGTGGCCCGTCGACCGCCATGGCGGTCGACGGGCGAGGGCTCCCGGCCCTCCCCCTCAGTGCAACCGCCCGCCGTTCGGAACGGCCCGCTCCGGCCCGATCAGCACGACCGCCCCGTTCTCGTCCGGGAACCCCAGGACGAGCACCTCCGACATGAACGGCCCGATCTGGCGCGGCGGGAAGTTGACCACCGCCGCCACCTGGCGTCCCACCAGCGTCTCCGGCGTGTAGTGCACGGTGATCTGCGCCGAGCTGCGCCTCGACCCGATCTCGGGACCGAAGTCGATCGTCAGCTTGAAGGCCGGCTTGCGGGCCTGGGGAAAGGGTTCGACCGCCGTCACGGTGCCGACGCGGATGTCGACCTTGAGGAAATCGTCGAAGGCGAGGGTCATGGGTGGCGTCCCGGTGTGGCGTCGTCCGCGGAACCGATAGCAGCGCCCGCGCGCCCTTGCCAGACATCGCCCCGACCGACACGATGCCACCGACCCTCGCCACCGCGGAGCCCCCGATGGGAACCATGATCGAACTCGTCGCGCGCGACGGCCACCGCCTGTCGGCATGGCGCGCCGACCCCGTCGGCACGCCCAAGGGCGGCCTCGTCGTCGTGCAGGAGATCTTCGGCCTGAACGAACACATCCGCGCCGTGACCGACGGTTTCGCGGCGGCCGGCTGGCTCGCGATCGCCCCGGCGCTCTTCGACCGGACCGGCAGGGGGATCGAACTCGGCTACGATCCCGACGGCATCGCCAAGGGGCGCGAGATCGCCTTCGGCCAGCCGCAGGACGCGGCGCTGGCCGACGTCGCGGCGGCGATCGACGAGGCGCGGCGCCTGACCGGGACCGCGGCCGTGGTGGGCTACTGCTGGGGCGGGACGCTCGCCTGGCTGGCGGCGACGCGGCTGGGGGCGGACGCGGCGGTCGGCTATTACGGCGGCGGGATCGCCAAGGCCGCGGCGGAGACGCCGAGAGCGCCGGTGATGCTCCACTTCGGGGAGACCGACCACGCGATCCCGATGTCGGACGTCGAGGCGATCCGGGCGGCGCAGCCGGGGATCCCCGTCCACGTCTATCCGGCCGGCCACGGCTTCAACTGTTCGGCGCGGGGCAGTTTCCATGCGCCGTCGGCCGAGCTGGCGCTGAAGCGGACGCTGGCCTATCTCGACGCCACGGTGGCCGGCGCATGACCGCCTCGCCCGAACGCCTCGCGGCCGAACTGGAGGACGCGTTCCGCAACCGCGCCCTCCTGTACCTCAACCTGTGGCGCGAGCTGTCGGCCGAACTGGGGCCGGAACGGGCGGAAGAGACGCTCGGCCGGGCCATCTACGCCCGCGGACGGGAGGTCGCGGAGGCCCACTACGGGCGCTTCGGCCCCGAGGACGCCCGCGCCGTCGCCGATGCCTTCCTCGCCGCGAGCCCCAACGGCGGGGTGATGTACCCGACCGACGTCGCGCGTCGCGACGACGGGTCGGTCTCGATCTCCGTCCGGCGCTGCCCGCTCAAGGACGCGTGGCGGGACGCGGGCGTGGACGACCCCACGCTCGCCACGCTCTGCCGGATCGCCGGGCGGTTCGACAACGGTCTGTTCGAGACGACGGGCGTGGGCTTCGCGTCGGAGACCTGGCGCGCCGGACGCGAGGGCTGCTGCACGCTGCACCTGCGCCCGGCGGGCTGACGGCCCTACTTCGGCGCCATCCGCAGCGCGCCGTCGAGGCGGATGGTCTCGCCGTTCAGCATCGGGTTGTCGACGATGTGCAGCGCGAGGCGTGCGTACTCGTCCGGCCGGCCGAGGCGCGACGGGAACGGGACCGACGCGCCGAGGCTCTTCTGCACCTCCTCGGGCAGGCCCTTGAGCAGCGGCGTCTCGATCAGGCCGGGGGCGATCGTGACCACCCGGATGCCGAAGCGCGCAAGCTCGCGCGCGGCCGGGAGCGTCATCCCGACGATGCCGCCCTTCGACGACGCATAGGCCATCTGCCCGATCTGCCCCTCGTAGGCGGCGACGGAGGCGGTGTTGATCACCACGCCCCGCTCCCCGTCCTCGTCCGGGTCGAGCGTCGACATCTCCCACGCGGCCAGCCGCAGCATGTTGAAGCTGCCGACGAGGTTCACCTCGATCACCCGGCGGTACTGGTCGAGGTCGGCCGGCCCCTCGCGGGTCAGGACCCGGGTCGGCGTGCCGATCCCGGCGCAGTTGACCAGAACCCGCGGGGCGCCGAGGGCCTCGCGCACCCGGGCGAAGGCCGTCGCGCCCGCGTCCGCGTCGGCCACGTCGACCGGCACCGCGATCCCGCCCGTCTCCGCCGCCACGGCCTCGGCGTTGGCGGCGTTCACGTCGAACACGGCGACCCGCGCGCCGGCGGCGGCGAACCGCCGGGCCACCCCCGCCCCGATTCCCGACCCGCCGCCGGTCACCACGGCCACCCGACCCTCGATGCGCATCCCGCGCCCTCCCCTGACGTCGCTCGGCGGAGCATGCCACACCGACGGCCGATGGACAGCCGCCCGGGCGTCGACCATATCTTGGACATGAGCGAAACCACCGGCCTTCCCGCCCGGATCATCGCCGCCGCCCCCGAACGGGTGGAGGCCAATGCGCGCACCGTCCGCCGCGGATTCTGGTCGAAGGTGCGTGCGAACCTGGGCCGCGTCCCCTTCGCCACCGACGCGGTCGCGGCCTGGTACGCGGCGATCGATCCGGCGACCCCGACCCGGGCCAAGGCGATCCTCCTGGGGGCGCTGGCCTATTTCGTGATGCCGATCGACGCGTTGCCGGACGTGGTGGCGCTCCTGGGGTTCACGGACGACGCCGCGGTGATCGCGCTGGCGATCCGGACGGTCGCCGTCCATCTCCGGCCCGATCACTACGACCGCGCGCGGGCGGCGCTCGCCGATCCCGACCGCCTGCCCTCGGACGACGCGGCGTGACGCGCCCCGCGGCGGGTCTCGCGGCCGTTCCCCGGCCGGCGCTCCTGCTCGGCCTGGGCGGGCTGCTCCCGTTCTGGGCGGGGGCGCTGCTGCCGGTCCTGCGGCCCGATCTCGGTCCCGCCCTGATGCCGGCGCTGCTGGGCTATGCGGCCGTCATTCTCGCCTTCATGGGGGCCGTCCACTGGGGGCTCGCCATGGCGGATCCCGATCCTGCCGCACCCTGGGCGCGCTTCGGCGGGTCCGTCGTCCCGCCGCTGGTGGCCTGGGTCGCGCTGCTGCTGCCGACGCCGGGGGCCCTCGCCCTGTTCGTCGCCGCCTTCGGGCTGCTCTATGCGGCGGACCTTCGGGCGGTGGCGGCGGGATGGGCGCCGGCGTGGTATCCCGCGCTGCGACGGCTGCTGACGGCGCTCGTCGTCCTCGCCCTCCTCGTCGCGCTGCTGCGGACGGTGGCCTGAGGATCAGTTGCGGGTCTTGACCGTGTCGGCGGCGAGGCCGCGCGCGGAGCGGTCGAGTTCGCGGCGCCGGATCACGCGCTCGCGATGGGCGATATAGATGGCGCTGCCGGCGATGATCGCGGCACCGACCCAGAACGTCGTGGTCAACGCCTCGTTGTAGATCGCCCAGCCGAAGATCGCGGCCATGGGAAGGCGGATGTAGTCGTAGGGCATCAGCGCCGACGCCTCGGCGAGGTGATAGGCCCGGACGACGCACAGGTGCCCGATCGTGCCGACCGTCCCCATCGCCGCGATCCAGAACCACGCCTCCAGCGGCGGCCACGTCCAGACGAACAGCGCCGGGACGAGGGAGAACGGCGTCATGTAGAGGGCGAGGAAGAAGACCATCGCGCTCGTGCTCTCGGTCTTCGAGAGCGACTTGACCTGCACCGCCGACATCGCGCCGAACAGGGCGGAGAGCAGGACGGCCATCTCCGGGATGCCGACCGGCCGCGATCCCGGCTGGATGATGATCAGCACGCCGACGAAGCCGAGCACCGTGGCGCTCCACCGCCGGAGCCGGACGTCCTCGCGCAAGATGACGGCGGCGAGCAGCGTGGCGAAGAGCGGCTGGGTGAAGGACAGCGCCTGGGCGGCACCCAGCGGCATGTGCGCCATGCCGTAGAACCAGCTGAACATCGACACCGCACCGGTGAGTGCGCGCGTCGTGTAGAGCCGCCAGCGCGAGGTGCGCAACGCGGTGAAGCCGGTCGACACGAGCCACGGCGTCATGATCAGCAGCGCCACGAGGTTGCGGAAGAACGCCGCCTCGAAGGGGTGCATGTGCCGCGTCGCCTCGCGGACGGTAATCGGCATCACGGAGAAGACCACGGTGCCGACGAGCATCCAGGCGATTCCCTGGACATGGGTCGACGGGTCGGCCGCGGCCTTGTCGGTGGTGGATGTCGTCATCGTCGGCGGAGGACCGCGTTGGGCCTCATCGTTGAACGGTTTGTGAGCGACCTTCTGGCCTATCGCGTCGATGCCGTGCCCGCCTTCGTGGGCGACGACGTTCTGGAACTCCCTGCCCTTCAAATCGTCAGCAACGTAAATGCGACGAACCTTGTTGCCGTCCGCGTCGAACGTCTCGACGTACTTCCCGACATTGCCGGGGCCTAGCTCCCGGCCGCCTCTTGCGACCCCTTGGAAGCCTTCTGGGCCAAGTAGCTCTCGTAGGACAGATTGGACCTGTTCTCGCGAAAGGCCATCGTTGCGGCCTCCAGGTACTCTTCGTCCAGCCACGAAGGGTGCAGTGAGGAGGCGACCTTCGATGTCTGTGAATGGTTCACCCGGCGCCCCTGCGCCTCGGCCAGTGTCTTTGTATTCATCGGAGAACGGTCTTTCTTCAAAGCCTCTAGGTCTGCGATTATACATCCCCGACGACCTAGACGCCATCTCTCCCGTAGCTTCGGACGCATTCTCACCCGAACGAACCGCCCTGCCGACTGCCCCGGCCGCCGAGGGCACGAACGGGAGCAGCCCGATGAGCGTCAGAATGGCGTTGCCCCACGTCCGACTTTCCGGGTCGGTAACGTATTGCCGCACGTCGTTCGCAAGGCCAACGATGTCCCCCACCACCGGAACCGGCGACACCGCAAGCGCCGCCGCATCCAAGGGGTTGTTCTGTGCCCACCCCAGCGCGGCCCGGCCCGCGCCCATGAGTTCCGCGAGCGTGGCGGCCGGCGTCAGGGTCGGCACTGTAGAGGCAGTCCGCCGCCGCCGTACACCCCGCACGGCAGGGCCGCGGCGCATGGCGGACCCCACGGGGATGGGCAACGGCCCGCGGGCGATGTAGACCCTCGCCCATGCCGGACACGACCCAACTCGCCCTCTACCTCGCCGCCGCCCTGGTCCTCGCGATCACGCCGGGACCGGGCATCTTCTACGTCGCCGCGCGCACCCTCGCCGGCGGCAGGGCGGAGGGTGTCGCCTCGAGCTTCGGGACCGGGCTCGGCGGCATGGTGCACGTGCTGGCCGGTGCCGTCGGCGTTTCGGCCGTCGTGCTCGCGAGCGCGGAACTCTTCACGGCGGTCAAGCTGGTCGGCGCCGCCTATCTGGTCTGGCTCGGCATCCGCTCCGTGCGGGCGGCGCGCCACGACGCCGTGGCCGCCCTGGACGGCGCGCCGGGCGCCCCGCCCATCGGCGCCCGCCGGGCCTTCCGGGAGGGTGTCCTGGTGGAGGTCATGAACCCCAAGACCGCCGCCTTCTTCCTCGCCTTCGTGCCGCAGTGCGTGGATCCGGCCCAGGGGAACGTCGCGCTCCAGTTCGTGGTGCTGGGCTTCCTCTCGGTCGTGCTGAACACCTCGGCCGACATCGTTGTCGCCTTCGCGGCGAGCGGCATCCGGGCCGGTGCGGCCGCCCGCCCCGCCCTCGTGCGGCGGCTTCGCGAGGCGTCGGGCGCGGCGATGGTGGCGCTCGGAATCGCCGTCGCCTTCGCGCGGCGGCCCGTGAACTAGCCGCGACCGCCGTCCGCGGCGGCCTGGGCGACGTCGGGCGCTGCCGGTGCCTTGATAGGGATGATGCAGTCGACCCGGGTGCCGAGGCCGGGTGCGCTGTCGAGGCGCAGGCGCCCACCGTGGAGCTCGACGAAGCTGCGGACCAGCGGCAGCCCGAGCCCGGCGCCCGGCTCGCTCTGATCCGGGTGGCCGCGCTCGAACCGCTCGAACACCCGGGCGTGGTCTTGGGTCGGGATGCCGATGCCGGTGTCGGAGACCGAGAGCACCACCGTCTCGCCTTCCCGCCGGGCGGAGAGCGTGATGCGCCCGCCGGCCTGGGTGAAGCGGATCGCGTTCGAGACGAGGTTGAAGACCGCCTGCTTGATCCGCTTCTCGTCGGCTTCCATGACGGGAAGGTCGGGCTCGCACTCGACCGCCAGCGTGATCTTCTGCTTCTTCGCCCACTCCCCGGTCAGCTCCGCGACCTTGGTCAGCACGTCCGACGGTACCATCGGCCCACGTTCGAGCGACATGAACCCGGCCTCGATCGTCGCGAGGTCGAGGATGTCGTTGATGAGGAGGAGGAGGCGCTCGCCGCTCTCCAGCATACCGTCGACGTACTGGACCTGCCGATCGTTGAGCGGGCCGAAATAGGCCCGCCGCAGGATCTCCGCGAAGCCCATGATGGCGTTCAGCGGCGTGCGCAGCTGGTAGGAGACGTTGGCGATGAACTCCGACTTCAGCCGGTCGGCCGCCTCCAGCGCCGCGTTCGACTGGCGCAGCGCGATTTCCACGCGGGCACTGTCGGTCACGTCGAGGAAGCTCGTGATGACCGCGCCGTCCGGCAGCGGGATCGTGGCGTACTGGACGACGGACCCGCCCTGCCGCTCGATGCGGCCCTGCGACTGCTCCCGATCGAGCGCGCTGGCGCGGATGCGGCCAGCGAAGGCGGACCAGGTGCGTTCGTCCTCGAAGAAGCCCTTGAGCCGGGCGAGCACGTCCGACAGGTGCTGCCCGCCGGCCACGTCGGCCTCGCGGAGGTTCCAGACCCGGCGATAGGCAGGGTTGGAGAGACGCATGCGGCCGTCGCTGCCGAAGACGGCGATGCCCTCGGCGAGGCTGTCGAGCGTCTCGCGCTGCACCGCCACCAGCGTGTTGTAGTTGCTCTCGAGCTGGAGACGGTCGGTCACGTCCTCGGAGATGAACATCAGGCCGCCGAAGGGATGCGGCACCGCGAGCTGGCGCAGCGCCGTCCCGTCGGGAAGGTAGAGCAGGTCCTCGCGCGGTTCGATCAGCGAGGTGAAGAGGCCCAGCATCTCCTTCTTCCAGCGCGGGAAGTCGGCCGTCTCGGGCACGCGGCGGCGGATCCGCAGTTCCTCCAGAACGTCGCCGAAGGAGTGATCGGTCCCGAGCCACGCCTCGTCCAGCCCGGACATGCGCTGGTAGGCCTGGTTGTGGAAGCGCAGGCGCCCCTCGGGACCGAAGATCACGATGGCCGAGCCCAGTTGCTCCAGCACCACCGCGTGGCCGGCGATGTGGCGCCCGAGTTCGACCTGCAGATCCTCGATGTCGGTCACGTCGACCGCGAAGCCGACGCCCGCGAAGTCCGTGCCCTCGGCGTCGAGCGGCCGTTCGGTGATGTCGAAAAGGTGCCGCTCGCCCTGGACGACGAGATGCTGGCGCGCGGCCACGGCGCGGCCGGTCTCGAGGGCGTCGCGGCCCAGGTTGGCCCCCTGGCGCGGGTCGAACTCGGTCTGCCGCGCGACGACCTCGGCCGGCGTGGACTCCACCGCCTCGGCGAAGGCCGTGTTGACCCAGGCGATCCGCGCGTCGGCCGCGCGCATCCAGACCGGCAGGGGCACCGCGTCGAGGGCCGCGGCGA
>CANGXM010000101.1 GCA_947457845.1 Rhodospirillales bacterium
CGGTTCGGGCGGGACCGGTTCAGGCGGGACCGGTTCAGGCGGGACCGGTTCAGGGCCGATTGAGGTTCGCGATGATGCGGCGCAGGGAGGCGAGCGACGTGGCCACGTCGGACTTGGTGATCCCCGCGAGCGCCCCGTTGTGCAGTTCGACCGCATAGGGTTCGAGCACGTTGCGGAGCGCCCGGCCCTTCGGCGTGAGGTAGATGTTCACCTTGCGGCGGTCGTGGGTGTTGCGGACCCGCTCGACGAACCCGCGGCGCTCCATGCCGTTCAGTGCGGTCACGGTGGTCGGCTCCATCATCCCGACCCGCTGGCTGAGCTCCCTCTGGGTCAGCCCGTCCTCCTCCCACAGCGCGCAGAGGAAGAACCACTGTCCCATGCTCACGCCATGGTTGGTGATCCGGAGCTGGAGGGCGCGCATGTAGGCACGGTTCGCCTCGCGGATCAGATGACCGAGAAGGGGTTCGACCGCCTCGTCGACGACCGCGGCCTCGCTGCGCTCCAGTTCCGTCGTCTGCACACTCATGACCGTCACTCCGCTCCGATCCGCTCGGCGCCTGCGCTTCCGGAATGCTCTTTCCGGTTGCGCTAGTTGCAACCTGTTAATGCAATAGCGGAGGAATTAGAGGTCGACAATCTTTTTTAGTATTCATTTTCACGACCACCCGCGAAACGTGCAGTCCCGGCGATCGGACTGGCGAGGCGGTGCCCTCCCTCCCATATCCCGCCGCGCGTCCGGCCATGACCGGCGCCCCCGCCCCTTCGCGTCCGGAGACCTCCGATGCGCATGCTGACCCTCGCCGCCACGCAGATGGCCTGCACCTGGGACCGCGCCCGGAACGTCGACCGCGTGGTCGACCTCGTCCGAGAGGCGGCCGGGCGCGGCGCGCAGGTGATCCTCCCGCAGGAACTGTTCGAAACGCCGTACTTCTGCAAGGAGCAGCGGCAGGACCTGTTCGCCCTCGCCGCCCCCGTCGCCGACCACCCGGTGCTGGCGCGCATGTCCGCGCTCGCGGCCGAACTCGGCGTCGTGCTGCCGGTCAGCTTCTTCGAGCGGGCCAACAACGCCTACTTCAACGCGCTCGCGATGATCGACGCGGACGGCCGCCTGCTCGGCGTCTACCGGAAGTCGCACATCCCCGACGGGCCCGGCTATCAGGAGAAGTTCTACTTCAGCCCCGGCGACACCGGGTTTCGGGCGTTCCGGACGCGCCACGGCGTCATGGGCGCCGCGATCTGCTGGGACCAGTGGTTCCCGGAGACGGCGCGCGCCCTCGCCCTGATGGGGGCGGAGGTGCTCCTCTACCCGACCGCCATCGGCAGCGAGCCGCAGGACGCGACCATCGACAGCAAGGACCACTGGACCCGCGTGATGCAGGGCCACGCGGGGGCCAACATGCTCCCGCTGGTGGCCTCCAACCGCACGGGGCGGGAGGAGGAGGCGACCTGCGCCCTCACCTTCTACGGCTCGTCCTTCATCGCCGGGCCGACGGGGGAGATCCTCGACGCCCTTCCGCGCGACGCGGAGGGCGTCGTCACGGCCACCGTCGATCTCGACCGGATGGCGGCGCAGCGGGCGTCGTGGGGCCTGTTCCGGGACCGCCGCCCCGACCTCTACCGGCCGCTCCTCACCCTCGACGGCGCGGCCGGCTGAGGCTCCCCCGCCCGGTGGAGGTCGGACCAGTAGCCGAGGGGAAGCGGTGCGCAATCGACGATCGTCACCGGCGGCGGAGGGGGCTCGCCGGGGACCGGTTCGGTCGAGCGCAGCACGCGGATCGTGATCCAGAGGTCGCCGTGGCGGGCGAGCGCGTCGGCGTTGTGCGCCAGCACGTCCCCGCAGGCGGCGAGCACCTCGTGCGGCGCGAGGCGGGGATCGACACCCTGCCGGTCGAGGGCGGCGAACAGCGCGTCGACGTGGGCCTCGATTCGGAAGGGGCGGCCGCGGAACGTCCGGGTGCGGCCGTGCGTGGATCCGCCGATCCCCCCGCCGATTCGCCGCAACGGCACCGCCGCCTCGGATTCGGGGACCAGACGGCCGTCGACGAACGCGATTCGGGTGGACGGCGACACGGTCGGCCCAATGCGAGGGTGAGATCCCGATATACGTCCGTGGAGAACGCGTGAGTCAATCAGCGCGTGTACCGGCGGGATCGGTGCGACGACGGTTGTCAGGGCGCGCCCGCCCCGCGCCACCATCCCCCGTCCAGCCTCCCCCCCTAACCGGCGATGCGCGCGTCGTAGTCCAGGATCGCGTTGAGCAGCACCTGGGCGCCGGCCGCGCATTCGTCGAAGCTCGTGCTCTCCGCCTCGTTGTGGCTGAGGCCGCCGGCGCAGGGCACGAAGATCATGGTGGTGGGCGCGACGCGGGCGACGTAGGCCGCGTCGTGCCCCGCCCCCGACACCATGTCGCGCATCGGGAAGCCCGCCTTCGCGGCCCCCGAGCGGACCGCGGCGATGCAGTCCGGGTCGAAGCGCACGGCCGGGCTGTCCCACACCTTCTTCCACTCGACCCCCAGCCCCAACGCCGCGGGGATCGTCCGCATCGCCTCGGCGAGTGCCACCTCCATCCGGTCGAGTACGGCGTCGTCCGGGTGGCGGAAATCGACCGTGAGGAAGACCTCGCCGGGGATGACGTTGCGGCTGTTGGGCCTCACCTCCATCAGTCCGACGGTGCCGACGGCCGCGGGCGCGTGGTCGTGCGCGATGCGGTCGACCGCCTCGACGAGCCGCGCGGCGCCGACCAGCGCGTTCCGGCGCAGGGTCATGGGCGTGGAGCCCGTGTGCGCGTCGCGCCCGGTCACCGTCGCCTCGTACCAGCGCATGCCCTGCACGCCGGTGACGACGCCGATGGTCTGCGACTCGGCCTCCAGGATCGGGCCCTGCTCGATGTGCAGTTCGAACATCGCGCCGAACGTCACCGAACCCGCCTTCGCCGTGCCGCGATAGCCGATCGCGTCGAGCGCCGCGCCGAAGGTGACGCCCTGCCGGTCGTCGCGCGCGTCGGCGTACGCCCGGTCGAACACGCCCGCATAGACGCCCGAGCCCAGCATGGCCGGCGCGAAGCGCGAGCCCTCCTCGTTCGTCCAGTTCACCAGCATGAGGGGGGCGTTCGTCTCGTAGCCCATGTCCTTCATCGTGCGGAGGACCTCGAGCCCGCCCAGCACGCCAAGAATGCCGTCGAACTTGCCGCCCGTCGGCTGGGTGTCGAGGTGGCTGCCGATCGCGATGGGGGGGAGGTCGGCACGTCGCCCGGGGCGCAGCGCGAACATGTTGCCGACCTCGTCGACGGTGACCGTGCAGCCGAGGCCCTCGACCGTGGCGACGAACCAGTCGCGGATCCGGCGGTCGAGATCGGTCAGCGTCAGCCGGCAGATGCCGCCCTTGGGCGTCCCGCCGACCTTGGCCGTCTCCATCAGGCTGTCCCACAGGCGCTGCGGGTCGATGCTCAGGTTCTGCATGTGTGCGTTCCCGTGATCCGGCCCTCATGGTGAGCCCGTCGAAGGGCGAAGGCGGGCAGACCGTTACGGCGTCACCGCCTCGCGCGCGACGGCCTTCGGCGCCATCAGCTCCTTCCACGTCGCCAGCGCCTTGGCGAAGGGCGGCAGCGGCGGGCGCTTGACGAACCGGCCCCAGCCCTTGTCGGCGATCGGCTTGCCGTCCGCCGCGGCGAGGCGCCCGCGCAGGAACACCTTCGCCGGAAGGCCCTTGAGGGCGGTTCCCTCGAAGACGTTGTAGTCGATGCGCGAGACCTGGGCCGCAGCACCGATGGTCCGGGTCGCCGCGGGGTCCCAGATCACGATGTCGGCGTCCGCCCCCGGCGCGATCACGCCCTTCCTGGGATAGCAGTTCAGGATCTTCGCGATGTTGGACGAGGTGACGGCCACGAACTCCGACGGGGTCAGCCGCCCGGTGTTCACGCCCTTGGTCCACAGCACCGCCATCCGGTCCTCGACCCCGCCGGTCCCGTTCGGGATCAGGCGGAAATCGTTCAGGCCGAGACGCTTCTGCTGGGTGGTGAAGGAACAGTGGTCGGTCGCCACCACCTGGAGCGAGCCCGAGATCAGGCCGTTCCAGAGCGAATCCTGATGCGACTTCGGGCGGAAGGGCGGCGACATCACGCGACGGGCCGCATGGTCCCAGTCCTTGTTCAGATAATCGGTCTCGTCCAGCACGAGGTGCTGGATCAGCGGCTCGCCGAACACGCGCTTGCCCTGTGCGCGGGCCCGCGCGATCGCCTCGTGCGCCGGGATGCAGGAGGTGTGGACGACGTAGAGCGGGCAGCCCGCCATGTCGGCGATCATGATCGCGCGGTTCGTCGCCTCCCCCTCCACCTCGGGCGGGCGGGAATGGCCGTGGAACTCGGGGCCCGTCTTGCCCTGGCCCATGTAGAAGTTTTGGAGTTGCAGGACGACGTCGCCGTTCTCGGCGTGGACCAGCGCCGTGGCGCCCAGCTGCGCACAGCGGCTGAAGCTCTTGAACAGCGTGTCGTCGTCCACCATCAGGGCGCCCTTGTACGCCATGAAGTGCTTGAAGGTGTTGACGCCCACCTCGTTGACGATGGTGCCCATCTCCTCGGCCGTGGTGTCCGACCACGCGGTGACGGCGAGGTGATAGGAGTAGTCGCCGGCCGCCTTGGCCGCCTTGGCGTTCCAGTCCTTGACCGCGTCCAGCATCGACTGGCCCGGGCCGGGGATGCAGAAGTCGACGATCATCGTCGTCCCGCCCGCGAGGCCGGCCTTGGTCCCCCACTCGAAGTCGTCGGCCGACACCTGCCCCATGAACAGCAGTTCCATGTGGGTGTGCGGGTCGATGCCGCCCGGCATGACATAGGCGCCGCCCGCGTCGACGACCTCGGCCCCCGCGGGCGCCGACAGGTTGGTGCCGACCGCCACGACGGTCTCGCCGTCGACCAGCACGTCGGCGCGGGAGGTGGTGTCGGAATTGACGACGGTGCCGCCGCGGATCAGGAGCGCCATGGTTGTTTCTCCGGCTTCGATGCCCCCTCACGCTGCGACAGGCTCAGCGTGAGGGGGCGGCGATCGATCGAAGGGGCTCGTCCTGAGCCTGTCGAAGGACGGGGCCCGTCAGGACCTCACCGCGGCGCGTCGACCACCGCGTGGCTCCACGCCCCCGTCGGGCGGCGGGTGATGACCGGGGCCTCGCCGCCGGCCGCCAGCAGCGTCGTCACCGTCCGCTCGTAGTCGGCCGGATCGAGCTTTCCGCCCGCGGACGGATCGAGCAGCTTGGCGATCTCGCTCATCATCCGCTTCTGGTGGCCTTCCTTCTGGGCACCGGAGGTGTCGTTGTCGAGGACGATCATCGCCGCCGCATCCGGGTTCTGGCGCGCCCAGTCCCAGCCGCGCATGGAGGCGCGGACGAACTTGGCCATCCGGGTCACGAAGGCGGGATCGGACAGGCGGTTCTCCAGCACGTAGAGCCCGTCCTCCAGCGTCGCGACGCCCTGGTCCTCGTACTTGAAGACGGTCAGCTGGTCGGGGCGGAAGCCCGCGTCGATGACCTGCCAGTACTCGTTGTAGGCCATGGTGGAGATGCAGTCGGCCTGCTTCTGGATCAGCGGGTCGACGTTGAACGCCTGCTTGACCACCCTCACGCCGCCGGCCGAGCCGTCGGTCCTGTAGCCGAGCTTCGACATCCAGGCCATGAAGGGATACTCGTTGCCGAAGAACCAGACGCCAAGCGTCTTGTCCCTGAAGTCCGTCGGCGCGCGGATGCCCGTCTCGGCCCGGCAGGTCAGCATCAGGCCCGACTTCTTGAAGGGCTGGGCGATGTTGACGAGCGGCACGCCCTTCTCGCGGCTGGCGAGTGCGGCCGGCATCCACTCCACGATCACGTCCGCCCGGTTGGCCGCGATCAGCTGCGGGGGTGCGATGTCCGGACCGCCCGGATTGATCGTCACGTCGAGGCCGGCTTCCCTGTAGAAGCCGCGGTCCTTGGCGACGTAGTAGCCCGCGAACTGGGCCTGCGCGACCCACTTCAGCTGGAGCGTCACCCGCTCCTGCGCCTGCGCGGCCCCGGCCATAAGCCCGAGCGCGAGGACGCCACCCAGAAGCGCCTTCACCGTCATGATCCACCTCCGCTGTTGGTCGCCCGGCTCTTCATCTCCGGTACGACGGATGCCAGAATGTCGCGGCGCGCTCGACCAGCGCCACGAGACCGTAGAAGGCCGACCCCGCCACCGCGGCGACGACGATGGTGGCCCACACCATGTCGAGCGCGAGGCGGGCGGCCTCGATCGAGATCCGGAAGCCCATGCCGACGATGGGCGTCCCGAAGAATTCGGCCACGATGGCGCCGATCAGCGCCAGGGTCGAATTGATCTTCAGCGCGTTGAAGACGAAGGGCAGCGCCGCCGGCAGGCGCAGCTTGAACAGCGTCTGCCAGTAGCCGGCCGCGTAGGAGCGCATCAGGTCGCGCTCCAGTTGCCCGGCCGCGGCGAGGCCGGCGACCGTGTTCACCAGCATCGGGAAGAAGGTCATCGCGACGACGACCGCGGCCTTGGAATGCCAGTCGAAACCGAACCACATCACCATGATCGGCGCGATGCCGATGATGGGAAGTGCGGCGACGAAGCTTCCCAGCGGCAGGAGGCCCCGGCGCAGGAACGGCACCCGGTCGCACACGATGGCGACCGCGAAACCCGCGACCGCCCCCATGGCCCAGCCGGTCAGCACCGACTTGACGAAGGTCTGCCAGAAATCGGCCGCCAGCGTCGGGATCGAGGCGACGAAGCGTGCGGCGATGGCCGAGGGGGGCGGCATGAGGACCAGAGGCACGCCGAACCCGACGATCAGCACCTCCCACAGCACCAGCATGAAGGCGCCGAACAGGAGCGGCACCGCGAGGTCCCGGCCGCGGGTCGGCAGCCCGCCCGGCACCGGCAGGTGGCTCAGGCGGTGGACCGCCAGCGTGGCGAGCGCCCACAGCAGCACGATCCCGGCCCAGAAGCCCGCTCCCGCCGCCCCCGCGACGCCCGGCCGGTGAACGACCGAGACCGCGAGGAGCGAGCCGAGGACGACCGCGGCCACGAGGAGGAGGGTGCGCGTCATCGCCGCGCACCCTCCGGCCGCGCGCCCATGATCCGGAGCACGATCCGCTCGACCGCCCCCATGGCGAAGACCAGCACGGCCGCGAGGATCGCGGCGGCGAACAGCGCCGCCCACATCTGCACCGTCTGCCCGAAGTAGGAGCCGGCGAGCAGCCGCGCGCCGAGGCCCGCCTGCGCCCCGGTCGGAAGCTCGCCCACGATGGCGCCCACGAGGCCGATCGACACGGCCACCTTGAGGCTGGCGAAGAGGAACGGGACCGAGGCCGGAAGCCGCAGCTTCCAGAAGGTCTGGGCGGGCGACGCCGACCAGGTGCGCATGAGTTCGCGCTGGAGCACGTCGGGCGAGGTCAGCCCCTTCACCATGCCGATGGCGACCGGGAAGAAGCAGAGGTAGGCGGCGATGATCGCCTTGGGCAGCACGCCCGTGAGGCCCATCGAGCCCAGCGCCACGATCACGATGGGAGCCACGGCCAGGATCGGCACCGTCTGCGACGCCACGATCCAGGGCATCAGGCTCGCCTCGAGAACCCGCACGTGCACGATGCCGATCGCCAGCACGATGCCGACCAGCGTGCCGATCGCGAAGCCGAGCATGGCCGAGGAGAGGGTCACCTGCGCGTGAAAGACGAGGCTGCGCCGCGACGTGGTCGGCACCTCCATCGTGGTCCGCCAAAGCTCGTGGACGATCTGGTGGGGTGCCGGCAGGATCGGCCGCTCCATCGCGAAGGTGGCCGACAGCACGTCGGCGAAGCCGGCCGGCTGGTCCATCCGCACGCGCGTGTCGTGGACCACCTGCCAGTTCATCAGCACCGTGCCGACGTGCCACAGCGCGAGGATCACGAGGACGACGAGGGCGACCGGGAGGGCGGTGCCGTTCCAGAGCGTGTGCGCCAGCCCCCCTTCCCCGGTGGGAGGCGCCGGGGGAGAGGGGGTCGCCCCGAGCGCCTCAGTCGTCATAGCTGTGCCCCGCCCGCAGCCCCTCGCGCACGCGGTGGGCCACCTTCAGGAACTCGGGCGTCTCCCGGATCTCCAGCGACCGGTCCGGGCCGAAGTCGCAGTCGATCACGTCGATGATCCGCCCGGGCCGGGGCGACATGACGACCACGCGGGTCGACAGGAACACCGCTTCGGGGATCGAGTGGGTGACGAAGACGACCGTCTTCTTCGTCTTGGCCCAGAGCTTGAGGAGCTGTTCGTTCAGATGGTCGCGCACGATCTCGTCCAGTGCGCCGAACGGCTCGTCCATCAGCAGCAGTCTGGGGTCGAACGACAGCGCGCGGGCGATCGACGCCCGCTGCTGCATCCCGCCCGACAGCTGCCAGGGGAACTTGCGCTCGAAGCCCGACAGGTTGACGAGGTCCAACTGCGCCCGCGCCCGCGCCCGCCGCTCGGCCCGGCTCAGGCCCATGATCTCCAGCGGCAGGGTGACGTTGCCCTCGATCGTCCGCCAGGGATAGAGCGCCGGCGCCTGGAACACATAGCCGTAGTCGCGCCGGAGCCGCGCCGCCTCGGGCGCGACGCCGTTGACCGTGATCGTGCCGCCGGTCGGCCGTTCCAGGTCCGCGATCACGCGCAAGAGCGTGGTCTTGCCGCAGCCGGACGGCCCGATGAGGGAAACGAACTCTCCGTCCCCAACCGTCAGGTCAACGTCGGAGAGCGCGTAGACCGGTCCGTCGGCGGTGGTGAAGGTGAGCGACAGGCCGCGCGCCTCGACGACCGGGCGGTCCGGGGCCGTCGCGACGGACGGCGCCTCCGGCGACACCGAGATCACGGTCATGGCCCCCTCCCCGCCACCGGACTGCCCAACGAGTGTGCAGATGCGCGGGACCGTGGACAAGTTTTGACCGTCCGGTCCAAGATCGCAACCGTTTGCATGAATGGATCCAGCACGCCTTGACCCAGTCGCCCCGAACACAACCCCGTCCGGTCCGCAAGACGCGTGCCGGCGAGGCGAACGAGAGCCGCATCCTCGACGCGGCACTCGGTGCCTTCGCCGAACGCGGCTTCCACGGGACCAGCCTCGCCGACGTGGCCTCCGCGGCCGGCCTCTCGAAGCCGAACCTCCTCTACTACTTCCGCTCCAAGGAGGCGCTCTACGTCGCGGTCCTCGGGCGCACGCTGGAGGCGTGGCTCGACCCGCTGCGCGCGCTGGACGCGGCACGCGACCCGCGCGAGGCGCTGGCGGAGTACGTGGCGCGCAAGCTCGCCCTCTCCCGCGACGCCCCTCTGGCATCGCGCCTCTTCGCGACCGAGATCCTGCAGGGCGCGCCGCGCCTGATGGCGGTGCTGGAAGGCGACCTCGCCGACCTCGTCGCAAGCAAGACGGCGGTGATCCGCCGCTGGATCGCCGACGGTCGCCTCGCCCCGGTCGACCCGCACCACCTGATCTTCGCGATCTGGGCGACGACGCAGCATTACGCCGACTTCGCCGTCCAGGTGCGCGCGGTGTCGGGCGGCGACCTGTCGGACCCCGAGTTCCACGCGGAGACCGTGGCCGCCGTGACGCGGATGCTGCTGGAGGGCGCGCTGCCGCGGTGAGGCGATCGCCACACCCATCGACAGGCTCGGGGTGAGGCGGCCCGGCCGGGTTCCGGTCGGACGACGCGGCGCGCCACGCGATCCGCGAGCCTCATGCTGAACCCGTCGAAGCCTGGGGCGGAACCGCGGCCGGGCCACCATCCCCCTCACTCCGCCGGTTCGAGCTTCGCCGACGCCATCGGGTTGTTGGGGTGCTGGGTCCAGTTGCGATAGCTGCCGTCGACCATCCGGCCCGTCCGCTTGTCCACCGTGTCGACCAGCGTCTCCATCGTGATGCAGTCCTCGACCGGGCAGACGGTGACGCACAGGTTGCAGCCCACGCACTCCTCGTCGATCACCTCGAAGTGGCGCACGCCGTCCTTCATGGCCGTGATCGCCTGGTGCGAGGTGTCCTCGCAGGCGATGTGGCAGCGGCCACACTGGATGCAACTGTCCTGGTCGATGCGGGCCTTCACCACGTAGTCGAGGTTCAGATACTGCCAGTCGGTGACGTTCGGCACCGCGCGGCCCGAGAAGTCCTCGATCCGGGCATAGCCCTTCTCGTCCATGAACTGCTCGAGGCCCGCGATCATCTCCTGCACGATGCGGAAGCCGTAGACCATGGCCGCGGTGCAGACCTGCACCGTCCCGGCGCCGAGCGCGATGTACTCGGCCGCGTCGCGCCACGTCTCGATGCCGCCGATGCCCGAGATGGCGATGCCGCGGGTCTCGGCGCTGCGCGCGATCTCGGCCACCATGTTGAGGGCGATCGGCTTCACCGCCGGGCCGCACATGCCGCCGTGGGTGCCCTTGCCGCCGGTGTGGGGCGCGGGCGCCATGGCGTCGAGGTCGACGCCCATGATGGAGTTCACGGTGTTGATCAGCGACACCGCGTCCGCCCCGCCCTTCCTGGCGGCTTCCGCCGGGCGCAGGATGTTCGAGACGTTGGGCGTCAGTTTCACGATCACCGGCATCCGGCTGTGCTGCTTGCACCAGCGGGTGACCATCTCGACGTACTCGGGCACCTGCCCGACGGCCGAGCCCATGCCGCGCTCGGACATGCCGTGCGGGCAGCCGAAGTTCAGCTCCACGCCATCGGCCTCGGTCTCCTCCACCCGCCGCAGGATGCTCTTCCAGCTGTCCTCGGTGCAGGGAACCATCAGCGAGACGACCATCGCCCGGTCGGGCCAGCGGCGCTTCACCTCCTTGATCTCGCGGAGGTTCACGTCCAGCGGCCGGTCGGTGATCAGCTCGATGTTGTTGAAGCCGATGATCCGCCGGTCCGGCCCGTGGATGGCGCCATAGCGCGGGCCGGAGACGTTCACGATGGGCGGATCCTCGCCCAGCGTCTTCCAGACCACCCCGCCCCAGCCGGCGCGGAAGGCGCGCTCGACGTTGTAGGCCTTGTCGGTGGGCGGGGCCGAGGCGAGCCAGAACGGGTTCGGCGCCTTGATCCCGGCGAAGGTGACGGACAGGTCGGCCATGGCTCCCTCCTCCTCACTCGGCCGCGGCGGCCACGGCCGGGCGCAGCGCCCGGTCGATGGCGACGGCGGCACGCTTTCCGTCCTCGACCGCCACGACCGTCAGGTCCCGCCCGCCGGCGGCACAATCCCCGCCCGCCCAGACGTCGGGCAGGCTGGTCTTGCGGTCCTCGTCAACGGCGATGCGGCCGCCCGACAGCTCCAGCAGGCCCCCGGCCCCGTCGAGGTCGGTCGGCACGAACACCTGCCCGATCGCCTTGAACAGCTGGTCGCAGGGGACGACGACCGTCTCGCCGGTGTCGACGAGCTTGCCGCCGGCGTCGGCGGTGCGCATCAGTTCCACCGCCCGCACCGCACCGCCCTCCACGATCAGTCGGTGGGGGCGGACCCGGTGGCGAATCAGCACGCCGCTGGTCTGGGCCAGTTCGCGCTCGTAGAGGCTGGCGCCCATCTGCTCCGCCCCGCGGCGATAGCAGATCGTCACCTCCTCGGCGCCCAGCCTCTTCGCCTGCACCGCGGCGTCGACCGCGGTCATGCCGCCGCCGATCACCACGACGCGCCGCCCGACCGGCAGCGACGACAGGTCGGCCGCCTGGCGAAGCCGCGCGATGAAACCGACCGCGTCCTCCACGCCCGACACCGCCTCCCCGTCCACGCCCAGCGCGTTGGTCGCGTCGAGCCCGAGGCCGAGGAAGACCGCGTCGAAGTCCGCCCGCAACGCCGCCAGCGTCACGTCGCGGCCCAGCCGCACGCCGGTCTTCAGCGCGATGTTGCCGACGCCCAGGATGAAGTCGACCTCGGCCTGGGCGAAGCCGTCGACGGTCTTGTAGGCGGCGATCCCGTATTCGTTCAGACCCCCGCCCTTGTCCTTGGCGTCGAACAGCGTGACCGCGTGGCCCAGCGTCGCCAGCTTGTGCGCGCACGACAGGCCCGCTGGCCCGGCACCCACCACGGCCACCCGCTTGCCCGTCGGCGCGCCGGCCCTGTAGGGCTGCCGGCCGCTCGCCATCAGCGCGTCGGTCGCGTAGCGCTGGAGGCGGCCGATCTCCACCGGCTTGCCCTCGTGCATGCGCACGCAGGCCTCCTCGCACAGCGTCTCGGTCGGGCACACCCGGGCGGACATGCCGCCGACGATATTGCTGTCGAGGATCGTCCTGGCCGAGCCCAGCGGGTTCCCGGTCGCGATCTGCCGGATGAACAGCGGGATGTCGATCGACGTGGGACAGGCCGTGACGCAGGGCGCGTCGTGGCAGAAGAGGCAGCGTTCCGCCGCGACCCGCGCCTCGTGCCCGTCGAACGGGTCGTGCAGGTCGGCGAAGGCTTGATCGTAGGCGCCGGGCGCGAGGCGCCCCGGACGCACGTCGGGCGCGTCGGTCATCGTCGTCTCCTTCCCGCCCCTCGGGGGCGGACCTGCTTCGCCGAACTGTCCGCCGCCCTCCCGTCGTTTCGCGGATGCGGAAGGGCTTTTGACCATTCGATCAAAACACGGGAGGGGTCGTCAACGGCGCTCTGTGATCTCGGTGGCGATCGCGTGGAAGAAGCTTCCCGAGACGAGGCCGCGCCGCCCGCCCCGGTCGCCGATCGCGGCCCCGCCGGCGTCGGTCACGGCGGCGAAAGGCCGGTCGTCGCCTTGATCGACGACGGCGGCATAGTGGAACTCGTGCCCGCGCAGCACCGTCCCCGCCGGCCCCAGCGGCCCGTCGGCCTCCAGCGTCGCGCGGCGATATCCCAGGTGCAGGCGCCGTTTCGCGTAGCTGGTCGCGTGGTCCAGCAGGCCGGCCATGGCGTGGACCGTCCCGTCGGCGTCCTCCAGCGTCCGGCCCAGCACCATGTGCCCGCCGCACTCGCCATGCACCGGTCGCGTCGTCGCGAAGGCCCGCAAACCGTCGAGGAACCGGCGGTTGGCCGCGATCCGCCCGGCGTGGAGTTCGGGATAGCCGCCGGGCAGCCAGCAGGCGCCGCAGTCGCCGGACGGCGGCTCGTCGGCGAGCGGGGAAAAGGTCGCGATCTCCGCCCCCGCCCGCCGCCAGCCGTCGAGCACGTGGGGATAGACGAAGGAGAAGGCGGCGTCGCGGGCGAGCGCGATCCGCTGCGCCGGCGGCGGCAGGGCGATGGAGACCCCGGGCGCGACACCGGGCGCGGCCCGCGTC
>CANGXM010000102.1 GCA_947457845.1 Rhodospirillales bacterium
AACGAGAGCGGCAATCCCACGCTCAACGCCGCGGGCCGGGGCGGCACGGGCAACCTGACGGGCAGCGCGCTCGAGGGATCGAACGTCGACGTGGCGGACGAATTCTCGAAGATGATCGTCACCCAGCGGATCTTCTCGGCCAATGCGCGAAGCATCAGCACGAGCGACCAGATGCTGGAAGAAGTCGTGAATCTGAAGCGGTGATGGCAGGGACCGGCGCCGGTCGAACGGCGCCGGCACCTGGATTTCTGCGGAGCGTCGAAAAAAACCCGCCTCCCTCTCGGGGGGCGGGCTCGGCGTGTCAAGGAGCAGCGATCGGAAAGACGGCCCGACGGCCGATCCGATCGGCCTTTCTCGTCTCAGGCGACCAGTTCGATCGTCTGTCCCGGTGTGGACGGGGCCTTCTCGCGTTCGGAGAGGGGGGCGACGCCGGCCGGCGTGTCGGCGGGTGCCGGCTTCCGGACCGGGTCGACCGACAGAGCCTGCGGAAGGCCGTCGTTCGCCGGCTTCCGGATGCCCGGAACTGCTGCCTCGTCGCCGTTCGCCAGCGGCGGCAAAGGCTCCTCGCGCTCGGGACGGCTGGTTCCCCGATAGGCCTTGAGGGTCAGCTCCGGCGGAAACTGGAGCCGCACCTCACGGTCCAGGGCATCGCGGAACTGGACGACCATCAGTTCGGCCTGGATGTCCATGTAGATCAGTCGGTTCGTGTAGAATGGTCCGTACGCGTAGCCGGTATCGACACCGGTATCGCTCTCGATGTCCGCGGTGTCGCCGTCGAGCGAGATCGACTGCACGCGGTCGATCGGATTGAGGTTGCCTCCCTGCACACCACGCGGGTATGCGACGTCCGCCACCGATCGATCGATCGATGCGCTCGTCAGCGGATAAGCGGATGTACCGATCAGCTGCAGCCCGACACCATCCATGGCACACCTCCTACGGCAGTATTTTGTGTGAATGGGCCGGATCTGTCAACCCAACTTGCGGTTGGTGACGGCTTTCCGGTCGGCAACAACCGGCGCACCGGGAAGTCTTGGCCGGGCACATCTTGCCGCCGATCGTCCAGGCCCTCACGCGACTCGCCGGAAACCCGTTCCCGCGGATTGGTACGGTCCTTGAAAGACGGGTGAAGGCCGATTTCGGCGCCGTCGTACGGAGCAACCGCGTCATGTCCCTCGAAGTCACGCTGCGCAACGCTGTCAGCGGTCTGGCGGTCACCCAGAAGAACATCGAGGTCGTCTCCCGGAACGTCTCGAACGGGCAGACGGAAGGCTACACCCGCAAGATCCACAAGCAGGAGGCCCGCGATCCCCGCATCGGTGGCGTGAACGCGCTCGATGCGGTCCGGATCGTGGACGAGGCGATGCGGCGCGACCTGGCGCTCCAGGAGGGCAAGGTCGCGAACTTCACGGTGCGCGAGGCGGCGCTCGGTCGCATCGAGGCGGTGAACGTCGACCCGGAGGACGAACTCTCGCTGTCGAGCGTGTTCGGCCGCCTGCGGGAGGCATTCTCCGAATTGTCATCGTCGCCGGAATCCCCGGCCCTCCAGCAGGCGGTCGTGAGCCGCGCCACGACGATGACGGAGACGGTCCGCCGTCTCGCCGCCGTCTACGAGGACGAGCGGGATCGGACCGAGACCGACATCGCGGCGTCGATCACCAAGGTGAACAACCTTCTCCAGACCATCGCGAACCTGAACGACAGCATTTCGACGGCGGTCAAGGCCGGACGCAAGGTGCCCGATCTTGAGGACCAGCGCGACCAGGCGATCAAGAGCCTGTCCGAGGAGATGGACGTCACCGTCATCAGCCGGCAGGACGGGACGGCCGCGGTCCTGACGTCGAACGGGCGGACGCTGGTCGACCGGACCGCCTTCTCCTTCTCCTTCACGCCGACGAAGACGGACAACAACACCTTTTATCCGGGCGGCGGCATCAACGGGATCCGGCTCGGAGGCGACGACATCACGACCGAGATCATCGGCGGCCGTATCGGCGGATACATCGAGCTTCGGGACGACACCATCCCGCAATTCCAGGCGCAGCTCGACGAGTTCGCGTACCGGATGACGACGACGTTCAACGCGCAGGGGCTCCGCCTGTTCGGCAACACGGCCGCCGGCGCGATGCCCGACGCGACGCTGACCACCACGGGACGGATCGGCTATTCCAAGTCGATCACCGTTCCCGACCCGATCAAGAACAACCCGACGCTGGTCCAGCAGGGATGGGCGAACGCCACGCCGGCGACGATCCCCACCGCGACGGTCCCGCCCCGGCCGGTCGGCGACAACACGCTGGTCACGACGCTTCTGAGCAACGTGTTCGACACCAATACGGTCACGTTCGCCACCACGAACCTTGGACCGAACAGCGATGTCTCCACGATGCTCCCGCCCAGCGCGTCGCTCGCGCAGTTCACCCGGGAGATCGTCGCCTACCAGTCCAACGAGCGCGCGAACCTGACGACGCTGCTCAAGGGCGAGACGACCTATCGCGACAGCCTGGCGAACAAGATCAGCGACCAGTCCGGCGTGAACCTGGACCAGGAAGTCTCCCTCCTGATCCAGCTCCAGCAGACCTACGGCGCGAACGCCCGCGTCATCACCGCGACGAACCGGATGTTCGACGACCTGTTGGGCATCATCCGCTGATCCGATCGAGGACCTGACCCATGACCGGCATCTCCACCCTCGGCCTGTTCTCGCGGCTCCAGCAGGCGAACCTCGGGACCCAGCAGCGGCTGCAGGACCTCAACGACCAGATCGCCACGGGCAAGAAGGGCAGCCGCTTCGGCGACTTCGGCCCGAGCGACGGGCGGGTCTCGCTCGACCTCCGCCCGACCCTCGACCGGTTCGAGGTCTACACGCGGAACATGAACCTCTCGAAGGGCCGCACCGACATCATGGAGACGGTGCTGACCCGCGTCTCCGACATCGCCAAGGACATGACGGCCACGCTGGCGTCCCTTCAGGGAACCGGGCGGCCGTCGATGGCGCCGATCAAGGAAAATGCCCTGAAGGCCCTCCAGGAGGTGACGGACCTCCTCAACACCGAGGTCGACGGCCGTTACGTGTTCGCCGGCGCCGAGAGCCAGACCCGGCCGATCCCGGCCGCCGGCGTCACGGCGCTGCTCACGTCCTTCGGCGCGGCGACGTTCCCCGCCGACTACACCAACACGGCCGCGCTCATCACCGACTACACGAACATCTCGCTCCGGCGTGACACCACCACCGGTGCCGTCGCTCCGACCGAGCTGACCAACCCCACCGCCTCGCTGTACGCCACCGCCGTCGTCGCTTCGCCGGCGAACGACATCGCGGTGAACCTCCGGATCGACGACCGGATGGACAAGCAGATCTACGGCGTGCCGGGTTACACCGCGAACGTCGCGACCACGTCGCAGAACCAGGACCTGCGGGCCGACGCCCATCAGTTCCGCGAGATCATCCGCGGCCTCGCGATGATCGCCACCATCGGCGAATACCCGAAGACCGGGACGACGGCCCAGCAGCAGGGGTTCGACCAGCTGGTGGTGTCGGCGAAATCGGCCATCCAGTCGGGCAAGGCGCGCCTCGACGACCAGATCGGCATCCTCGGCAACACGGCGAAGTCGATCGACGACACCCGCATCCGTCTCGACCAGACGTCGCTACACCTCAAGCAGGTGCTCGGCAAGGCCGAGGACGTCGACGTGGCGGACGCGATCAGCAAGCTGCAGCTGATGCAGACGCAGCTCCAGGCCTCCTATCGGGTCACGGCCAAGCTGCAGGACCTCACCCTCGTGAACTTCCTCTGAGCGACGGACCAGCACCACGGGATCGGAACGCACGGCCATGCAGTTCATTCATCCGGAAGCGGGCGCGGAAGGCACGGACGCGGGCGGCGGGACGGCGGGCATCGTCTCCGACACGCTCGACCTCGCCGTCCGCCACCTGGCGCGGCGCGAGCCCTGGCTGGCGCGGCCGCTGGTGGAGCAGGTGGTCATCCTGCTGCCGCAGTCCGCCACGGCCCACCGCCTTCTCGCCGACACCAAACGGGAAATGGGCGAGACCCTCGCGGCGGAGGGGGACTACCTCGCCGCCCTCCGACTCGACCCGGAGGTGCCCGGGGCCAATCTCGGCTACGGCATGCTCCTCCTGTCGGCGGGTCGGCTCGACGAGGCCGCGCTCCAGCTGTCGCGCGCGGTCGAGATCGACGGCTCCGCATGGTCACGGCTCTTCGATCTCGGCCTCGCGTTCCGGCGCGCCGCCCGCTTCGCCGACGGTCTCCTCGCGTTCCAGGCCGTCCGTGAGGTCCGACCGTCGATGGCTGCCGAAGCGCTCGTCCAGATGGGGATCTGCCTGCGCGGCCTCGGCCGGACGGCGGACAGCGTCGCCGCGTTCCGCGCGGCGGTGATGGAGCGCCCGCATCTGGCCGAGGGGTGGACGCATCTCGTGGACGCGCTCTTCGCGCTCGACGAGCCCAACGACGCCACCATCGCCGTCCGCGGCTGGGTGCGGGCGATGCCGGACGATCCGGTCGCCCGCCACCTTTCGGCGGCGCAGGCCAAGATCCCGCCCTTTCCCGAAGCCGCCAGCGCCGCCAGCGTCCGTGCGCAGTACGACCGGCTCGCGACGGTGCGAGGCGAAGCGCTGCCGCTCGGCGGCTGGCACGCCGCGAACCTCCTGGCGTCGATGGTCGCCGGCACCCTCGGCCCCGCGCCGTCCTCGCTCGACGTGCTCGACGCCGGGTGCGGCACCGGGGCCGCCGGCCTCCTGCTGCGTCCGTGGGCCCGAACCCTCGCCGGCGTGGACATCTCGCCCCGGATGGTCGAGTACGCGGCCGCCCGCGCCTGCTACGACCGGCTCGACGCCGCCGAGGCCCTGACCCACCTGCAGGGCCAGCCCGACGCGCTGGACCTCCTCGTCCTCGTCGACGTGCTCGCGCAGACCGGACCCGTCGACCGCTGGCTCGACGCCTCGGTCCGCGCGTTGCGGTCCGACGGATCGGTCGTCCTGAGCGTCGACGTCCACGACGGGGACCAGCCCTGGGTTCTCCGCGCAGACGGACGGTACGCGCACGACGTGCCGGCGACGGTCGCGGCCGTCGAGGCCGCGGGGATGGCGGTCCGGGCGCTGCACGTGGCCAGCGTCCGGCGCGACCGCGAGGTTCCGGCCCAGGTCGCCTTCATCCTCGCCACGCGCGCGCGCCGCGGGCGCGGCTGACGCCGGCCGGGACGCCGGCCGGGCGGCCATTCTCTTCCGGTCCGGGCCGTGGCATGGTCCGCGGTGTCATCCGCCGCACGGCCCCGCCATGACCGACGACGCCCGCATCGCCATGATCGAACGGCTCCGGCTGAAGCTCCTCGCCGGCGCCGGCCAGTCGGCCGCGTCCGCGCTGCGGGAGGCGCTGTGCCAGGAGCCTGACCGGGATCTCGTGCGCCGCCTCGCCGAGGAGGCCCGGGCCGCGCTCGAGGAGTTCCTCCTCGACGACGATCGCGACTGACCGGCGCCGCACGCCGCGTCCGCGGCGGTGTCAGCCGCCGGTCGCGTGGTCGCGGGCCCAGACGAACACGTCGGGCCACAGCCGGCGATGGGCGTCCGGCCCGACCAGCGCCGCGACGTGGCGGAGGGCGGTGCCGACCTCCGGCCGCCAGGCGATCGTCCGCACCGAACCGCTTGCGCTGGCGTCCAGCGCCGGGCGGATCGCCGTCTCGGGCACCACCCGACCGCCCGGGTCCATGACGGCGAGAACCGGCGCGACGATGTCCTGCGGCCGGATCCGGACACCGTCGAGTTCCAGCGTCCCCGTCATGAAGGCGTCCGAGCGGTAGAGCCGGCCGAGGACGTCGAGGAACAGCCGGCGCGGCATGGGAAACTCGTCGTGGGCCCAGCGGTCGACGGCGAGATGGATGCGCAGCCGTGTCGGGTCCGTAGCGGCCAGAAGGCGGTCGCTCATGCGCCACCACTGGAACTCGTCGGGGAGGATCCGTGCGGCGATCGCACCGAGGAGACTGCCCGGCATGATCGTGTCCAGGGTCTCGAAGGCGTCCGCCGGGGCGGCACGCGCGGCGTCGGCGAGGGCGCCGGACCCCGGTGCGAACGCCAGCGGGCCTTCGGCGAGGATCACCGCCGCGGGCACGCCGGGATGCCGGGCGGCGAACAGTCCGACGAAGGTGCCCCCCAACGAGTGTCCGGCGAGGACCGGGCGGCGACGCCCCGTCTCGGCAGCGATCAGATCGACGGCCGCGGCCAGCATGCGGCCGGCGAAGGCGTCGAGCCCGCGGTCCGCGGGCGGCGCCCCGTCCGCCGTCCAGTCGATCCGCCAGACGCGGAAGCCGGCCGCCCGGGCCGACCGGACGACGCTGGCGCCCGGCATCAGGTCCCAGAGCGCCGGGCTCTTGATCGGGGCGGGCACGAGAAGGAGGTCGGGGGCACCGCCTCCCTCCGCCCCGAAGTCGCGCAACACGAATCCGGGCGCCCCGCCTGCGACGCGCGACGGCGTCTCCACGGTGCCGAGGCCGAGCCGCTGCAGCGTCTCGCCCTGCGCCCGGCGGACCGCGTCGAGCGTCTTGAAGGTGGAGGCGTGGATCGGGCCGAACATCGTCCGAACCTAGCACGAAGGCGGGGCATGAAGGCGGGGGAACGCGGGGCGCTCCCGCCCGATCCTCCGCCGGAGGAGCCGGTGGTCGTGCCGTCGCTGGCGCCTGTGCCGGGGGCCGCCGGGGTCGTCGTGCTCACGTCGCCCGGGCGGCCGGTCTGGGGGGGGGGGGTCTGGGCGGCGAGGGGGCCCGCCGCCGCGAAGAGGGCGGCGACCGACATTGCACTCAAGAGGATCCCGGTCATCGCTGTCTGCGGTCCATGGTCCGGGCGCGAGGGCGTCGCGCCGATGACGAGGACAACAGACAGGGTCGGGTTTCGTGCCCGGCGTGCCGCCGCCGGCGTCACCGCTCGTTGCGGCTGGCGTCGGCGAAGCGATCGCCGGGAGCGGTCCGTACGAGCGTCGCGTCGAGGCGGGCGCCGCCCTCGCGCGCGGTCCACTGGAGCGAGAGCCGGCCGTCGGGTCGGGGTATCAGCCTGAGCAGGTTCCGCCCCGGCTCGTCGAAGACGAGGGCGTCGCCGTCGAGGCGGCCGTCCCGACGCACGGTCTCGGGCGGGTGGCCCGGTTCGACGCCCGCGCCGAGACGGTAGGTCATCGTCACGCGCCCGCCCTCGCCGGGATCGACCGTCAGGTCGACGTCGCGACCGTTGGCGTAGAAGCCCACCCAGCGCCCGACATGGGCCGCGAGGCCGCCGCGGGCGACCGACGACGCCTGGACGGCACGCGTCCGCCGCCCCCACCCGCTCTCGCAGGCGGGATCGCCGGCCGAGGGCGGCGCATCGGCGAAGCGGAGGAGGCAGTCGCCGAACCGGCGCACGAACAGCCCGTTCGCCGAGGCCGCGTGGCCGACGAGGTCGACCGGCTGGTCGACGACGAGATGCGGGAGCCCGCGCGTGCGCAGGATCTCCTGCGACCGCTCCCCCCGGCCGCCGGGATCGAACCCGTCGCCGTGGAAGAAGGCGAGGAACACCCGCGCCGACCGGACCTGCTGGAGGAGGGGATAGAACGCCTCGGCGTTCAGACGCCAGGTGTCCGGGCTCTCCGTGAAGCTTCCGTAGGCGGCCGGCGCCGTGGCGATCACCGCGTCGATCGCGTCCGTCCGCCCGGCCGCCATCAGCGACAGAAAGCCCCCGAACGACTGTCCGGCGAGGACGACGCGTCGATAGCCGCGCTGGCGCAGGTCCTGCGCCTCGCGGGCGAGTTGCGCCGCGCTCGCCTCGAGCGTGTCGGACCGGCGCATGCGGTTGAACCGCAGCACGTCGAACCCGGCCTCGCGGAAGGTCGTCAGATAGAGGGGGGAGGGCGCCTCGCTGTCCTCGGACCAGACCGAGCGCCCGTGGCTCCAGACCACCACGCCCCTCGCGACGGCGGGACCCGCGACGGCCCGTTCGGCCCCCGCCGGCTCCATCCACATCTGGGCCCCGACCGGCGTGCCGCCGCCGAAGACGAGCGCCGCCGCCACCGCCACGATTCCCACCAGCCTCGACGCCATCGCGATGCCTCCCTCGAACGCGGGGGGAGGATCGGCGCCGGATGGTTAACACGGACTTGCCCGGCCGGCGCGGCGCCCGTGACAAGCGTGGGCGGTCAGCCCCGGCCGAGCGTGCCCGCCGCCGGCGTGAAGAAGGGGGTCGCGACCATCACCTTGCTGTCCTGGGACAGCAGCATGTCGCCGTCCCGCAGCTTCGCCGCATAGGCCTTGAACCGCGGGTCGGCGTACATCGCCGCCCGCCGCTTCGCCCGGTCCTCGTAGCTGTCGTAGAGCCAGATGTGGACGAGCTGGTTGAGCGGCCCGACGTCGGTCACATAATGGCCGGCGCACCGGCCGAGGTGCTCGGCCTGGCATGCGAGCGCCGTCGTTTCGTAGAGTTCGGTCCACTCGGCCATGCGGCCGGTCTTGAAGGTGTAGGTGCGGATCTCGACGATCACGGCGTCCGGCTCCGGAGGTTCGAGAGGGGATAGCGGGAAACCTCCCGCAGCAGATCGACGAACCGATGCGCCGCGTGCTCCAGCAACGCCTTGCCGTCCTCCGCGCGGGCCAGGGTCGCGTTCCCGGCGGCACCGTGCGGGTTCACGTCCTGCGCCATCCAGCCGACGGAGATCCGGCCGAGGATGGTGAGGTCCCGGTACTGGGCCTCCTTGACGTCCTGCATCAGCGTCCGGAAGTCCTGCGCCTTGTCCATCTTCACGAGGTCGGGTCGCAGATGGAGCATCAGCGCCGTCTCGTTGGCGCCGGCGTGGATCCCGTAGAGCCCTTCCTCCTCCGGGTACAGCCCCTCCGGCTTGCCGAGCGCGGGCCAGGCCAGCGCCGTCACCATCATGTCGTGGCGCACGCGGAGTTCGCGGGCCACGATCTCCAGGATCTGGACGTTGCCGCCGTGGCTGTTGAACAGCACCAGCTTGCGCAGGCCTGCGCGGTGCACGCACTCGCCGATCTCGGTCAGCACCCGCATGAGCGTCTCGGCCGAGAGCGTCAGCGTGCCCGGAAACCGCAGGTGCTCGTTCGACTTGCCGACCGACTGCTGGGGCAGCACCGTGACCGGGAGGTCGTCGGGGAGCAGTTCCACCATGCGCGAGACGATGCCCGCGTTGATCGCGCTGTCGACCTGGACCGGGAGATGGGGGCCGTGTTGCTCCACCGCGGCGACCGGCAGGACGGCGACGGTCCGTTCGGGATCGAGCCCAACGAAATCGTCGGACGTCATGTCGTGCCAGTAGGGACGGGGACGCTTCGCCATGGGGATCGATCCGGGGCCGTGACGCGGGACCCGCATCGTAGCGGCGGCGCACCCGGGGGCAAGCGCGGCGTTCCGCGCCGGCCCCCGGGCCGCCGGATCATTCCTTGAACGCCTCTTCGCGTCTCCTGCGGACCATGGGCAGCAGGACGATGACCAGGAGGAGCACGGCCACGGCGAGCAGCGTGGCGCTGATCGGCCGGCTGACGAACACCATCGGATCGCCGCGCGACAGCAGCATCGCGCGCCGGAGGTTCTCCTCCATGAGCGGGCCCAGAATGAACGCCAGCAGAAGGGGCGCGGGCTCGCACCCGAACTTCAGGAAGGTGTAGCCGAGGAAGCCGAAGCCGACGAGCATCAGCACCTCGAACATCGAGTTGTTCAGGCTGTAGACGCCGATGCAGCAGAAGACGAGGATCGCCGGGTAAAGGATCCGGTACGGGACCTTCAGCAACGTCACCCAGATCCGGATCAGCGGCAGGTTGATGATCACCAGCATCACGTTGCCGATGAACATGGACGAGATCATGCCCCAGAACATGTCGGGGCGGCTCGTCATCACCTGCGGTCCGGGCTGGATGCCGTGGATGGTCATGGCGCCCGCCATCAGCGCCATGACGGCGTTCGACGGGATGCCGAGCGTGAGGAGGGGGATGAACGACGTCTGGGCGCCCGCGTTGTTCGCGCTCTCGGGCGCGGCCACGCCCTCGACCGCGCCCTTCCCGAAGCGCGAGGGATCCTTCGCGATCCGCTTCTCGACCGTGTAGGCGGCGAACGAGGCGAGCAGCGCGCCGCCGCCCGGCAGGATGCCGAGCAGGGATCCGAGGCTGGTCCCCCGCAGGACCGCCGGCCAGGCCCGGCGGAAGTCGTCCCGCGTCGGCCAGAGGCCGGTGATCTTCGCGGTCAGCACCGCCCGCTTCTCGGGCGACTCCAGGTTCTTGATGATCTCGGCGACTGCGAAGAGACCCATGGCGAGCGGCACGAAGCCGATGCCGTCGGCCAGTTCCGGGATCCCGAACGTCAGCCGCTGGGCGCCCGTGTTCACGTCGGTGCCGACCGAGCCGAGCAGGAGGCCCAGGAAGATCATCGACAGCGCCTTGACCAGCGAGCCCTGCGCCAGGACGACCGCGGCGACCAGGCCGAGGACCATGAGCGCGAAGTATTCGGCCGGTCCGAACAGCAGCGCGACCTCGGCCATCGGTGGGGCGAACATCGCCAGCAGCAGGGTCGCGACGGTGCCGGCGAAGACCGAGCCCAGCGCCGCGACGGCGAGCGCCGCGCCCGCGCGGCCCTGGCGGGCCATCTGGTACCCGTCGAGGCAGGTGACGACCGACGAGCTTTCGCCGGGCAGGTTCACCAGGATCGCCGTCGTCGATCCGCCGTACTGCGCGCCATAGTAGATGCCGGCGAGCATGATCAGCGCGGAGACAGGGGGCAGGTAGAAGGTGATCGGCAACAGCATCGCCACCGTCGCGACCGGACCGATGCCCGGGAGCACGCCGATCAGGGTGCCGATCAGCGCGCCGATGAGACAATACATCAGGTTTCCGGGCGTCAGAGCGACGCCGAAACCGAGCATGAGGTTGTCGAAGACGTCCATCAGCGCACCAGGAATTCGGGCCAGAGATCCATCGGCAGCCCGAGGAGCCGCACGAAGACGACCGCGGCGAAGACGGCGAGCGCCATGGCGAGGGACGCCACCTCGACCTTCCGGCTCTCCGTCGACCCGGCCGCGCACACCACGGTGGTGATCAGGACGGCGGCGACGAGACCCAGGCGGTCGATGGTCTGCGCGAAGAGCCAGACCGACAGGAGGATGAAGCCGAGGGGGCGGACGTACCAGCGTTCCAGCGCAGGTCCTTCCACGACGAACGCCCGGATCGCGACGATCGTGGCGAAGGCCAGCAGGATCCAGCAGAGCAGGCGCGGCATGTATCCCGGCCCCATCCGCATGGCGGTGCCGATGCGGAGATCCTGGATCAACCAGAGGCCGAGAAGTCCGAAGCCCGCGAACATGAGCGCCGCCACCAGGTCGGTGACGCTGCGCAGCCTTATCCCCATCATCTCCCGACGTCCCGCCCCGGTTCGCGCCGTTTCCGCGGGTCCCAGGACCCTGGCGCCATTTTTGAAATTTGCACCGTTCTTTCGGTCTAGCCCCATGCGCCCCGTGACGCAAGCACGACCGGATCGCCGGTCCGGGCATCGACAAGCGGCCCGCGGCCGGCGCATCTTCGCGGGCGTTCCGGCGGCGCCCGCGTCCGCCCCTTCCCAGACGGATCGTTCCGCACCATGACCGCCGCTGCCACGCCGCCGAAGCAGACGAAGGCTGGTCCGCCGGCGTCTCCGTTCCTCCGCCCCTTCGTTCTGGTGCGCGACGGGTGGCGGGGTCTGCTCATCGCCGTGCTGATCGCGGCGACGTCCGCCTTCGTGTCGGACCACTACGGCGGCCCGGCTGTCCTCTTCGCGCTCCTGATCGGCCTCGCCTGTTCGTTCCTGCGCGACGACGACCGGATCCGGCCGGGCCTCGACCTCGCCTCGCGCTTCGTGCTCCGTCTCGGCGTGGCGCTCCTGGGCGCCCGCATCGCGGCGACCCAGGTCGCGGAACTCGGCGTCGCGACCATCGTGCTCGTGGTGGCGGCGATGGCGGCGACCTTCGCGGTCGCGCTGGCGACGGCCCGGCTGTTCGGCTTCACCCGCGACTTTGCCCTCCTGTCGGCGACGGCGACCGGCGTCTGTGGCGTCTCGGCGGCGCTGACGGCCGCGAGCATCCTGCCGCGGCGACCGGGATCCGACCGGGACACCGCGTTCGTCGCGCTGGGGGTGACGCTGCTCAGCACGGTCGCGATGGTGCTCTACCCGATCCTCGCCGACCGGATGCTCGGGTCGGACCTCGCCGCCGGGGTGTTCGTCGGCGCGTCCATCCACGACGTCGCCCAGGTTGTCGCCGCCGGCTATCTGATCAGCGTGCCCGCGGGCGATGCGGCGGTGGTCACCAAGCTCGCGCGCGTCGCCATGCTGGTGCCGGTGTCCATCCTGCTCTCGATCCACGTTGCGACGCGGGCCGACGCATCCGTCGGCGGCGAACCGCTGGGCCGGCGCATCCGCCGTTGCCTCTCCCTGCCGTGGTTTCTCGTCCTGTTCATCGTGCTCGCGGTCCTGAACAGCGTTTCCGTGTTGCCGCCCGGGTCCGGCGACGTGGCAGGCGTCGCATCCCGGGCCTGTCTCGTCGTTGCGATCGCGGCGATCGGAGTGAAGACCGGTGTCAAGCAGATGGTCGACATGGGGTGGCGGGCCTCGCTGTTTCTCGTGCTCCTCACCCTGACCATCGCCGTGGCCGCGGGATCGGGCGTTCTTCTCGCGGGCCATTGACGTCAAAGCGCATTGTGTTCTTATCGTTCGTGGCAGGCTGCCTCGGTGCCTGGCTCCGCCGGACCGTGCCGTCGGGGCGGACGTCCTCGATCTTCCGCGGGGTTGCGTAGGCAGGAATGGCCACCGGCTACGAAATCTACGCCTTTCGGGCCAAGACGTGGCAGTTCATCGGTGCGCTTTCCGGTGAGCGCGCGGAGGTGGAACAGGAAGCGTTCAAGATCCTGCAGCAGGCGGACACGCTCGGGGTCCGCCTTGTCGAGGACACGCCAGGGCCCGACGGCGCGTTCAAGGCCCGGGTCGTCTTGCGGCGCGACAAGACCAACAATCTCCCGCCCTTTCGCATCGACGACCGCCCGCGGGGTGGCGGCGGCGGGCCCAAGCGCGCGGCTCCACCCCCGCAGCGGCCCGACCCGGCGCCGCAGCCGCCACCCGTA
>CANGXM010000103.1 GCA_947457845.1 Rhodospirillales bacterium
CAGGCGCGCTCGATCCGCTACCAGCTCGGCGCGGCGAGGCTGCCGCTGGCCCGGACCCTGGCCGAGTTCGACTTCGCCGCCAGCCCGGTCAACGAGGGCCTCGTGCGCGATCTGCACGACGGTGCCTTCCTGGCCACCCGGCGCAACGCCGTATTCGTCGGCGGCACCGGATCCGGGAAGACCCATTTGGCCATCGCCATCACCGCAAACTGCGTGCGCCGCGGCGCACGGGCCCGGTTCTTCAACGTCATCGATCTGGTCAACCGGCTGGAGGCCGAGGCCCGTGGCGGCGACGGCGGCAAGCTCGCCGACCAACTCACCCGCGTCGATCTCGTGGTGCTGGACGAACTCGGCTATCTGCCGTTCTCCCAGAGCGGGGGCCAGCTGCTGTTCCATCTGTTCAGCAAGCTGTACGCCCGCACCTCCGTGCTCATCACCACGAACCTGAGCTTCGGCGAGTGGCCGACGGTGTTCGGCGGCGACGCCAAGATGACGGCAGCATTGCTCGACCGGCTCACCCATCACTGCGACATCCTGGAAACCGGCAACGAGAGCTGGCGGTTCAGGAACCGCTCCTGACCCTCCCCCCCGCGCCCCCCTCCCGACCGTTGACCAGGGGGGCCCACAGGCCCCTCCCACGCGCGCCGCCGCGTCAGCCCCGGGGAGGGCACGCCGCGGCGCGCGCGGGTCCCTCCCATGGACTCCCTGGACAACGGTCCCTAACAACCAGACATGTGGCAGGTTATTGGACGCCGATGGTGGCTGGAAGTTCGACGCCGGTTGACACGCCGGCCGCGGCGCGTGCGAGGATGATCGCGCGATCCGTGCGGGAGAGCTTGTGCTTCTGAGGCATAATGATCTCGATGTCGTGGATGTGAGGGAAGGACGGCCGCGCCGCCCGCGAGAAGCGGCGCGACCGTCGCTCGGGGCTCAGTGACTGACGGGCGTGACGGCGGGGTACACGTAGATCGACCCCATCCTGACAGGACCCGCGGCGAAGGCGTCGGGGATCGGGCAGATCTCGACGGCGACCGAGAGCTCGGTCCCGGCGTCGAGCATCGCGTCGACGATCGCGTCGAGTGCCGAGCGGTGCCGGGCCATGGCCTCGGCGTACTCGGTCTCGACACGCCGGCGACCGGCCGCGGTGAGGCCGGCCTGGATCCGGGTCCGGCGGGCGGCGTTCTCGAACACGATCGCATCGATCGTATCTGCGAGGCGGTCGACGAGGCTGAGATCCGTCAGGTCGCGCGAGACGACGATCTGCGCACCGTCGAGTGCCGTGAGACCGTCGATGTTCCGGCTGAACATCGGGTCGTTGGAGAGGTGGCTGGAGGGCATGAAGGCTCCTGGGCTGTCAGAGGGACTGCCTGTCGCCTTCCACTGTTGTCGGGTGGGGTGGCGCGCAGGCACAGACCGCTGCGCGTCACCCCCCGAACATCCTCCCTTCTGTTCCTTCTCAGCTGGTCGTTTCCGCCGATCGCCCGTTCCCTCGGCCGCCGGCGGTACGCTATGCGTCCGCCTCCCATCCTGCGGTGCTGGAGGAGAGCGTGCCGAACCCGTTCACGATCGCGATCGACCTGGAGGGCGTGCTCATCTCGAACGCCGTGAGCCAGTTCCCGCGTCCCGGAGCCGGATTGTTCGTCTCCGCCTGTCGTCGGGCTGCTGATCGCGTCGTCCTGTACACCTCCGTGCCCGCCGAGCGGGCGGCCGACACCGTCGGGCGGCTCGTCGCCGACGGACATCTGCCGCCGGATCCCTTCGACGCGATCGTCCACGCCCAGGCGAGCGTGAAGCCGCTCGTCGGCGTTGCGGACGTGCTGTTCGACGACGCCGCGGACGTCGCGCCGGGCGAAGAGCATCGGCTCGTCCGCGTCGCCGGCTACGATCCGATCGATGACAGCGACACACTGTGCTGATGGGCCTCGCGGCCCAGGTGCCCGATCTCTGCTGCTCGCTGGCAGGCCATGGGTAAAGGAGGTCTGTGACCCACGGTCCGGACGTCGTCGTTCGTCAGAACGTTTGCTCGATCCGAGGGTCCAGCCCGCTATGACGCAATTGGCGAATAGCGCTTCGACGTCCCCGTGGCTTCGTGCTCGCAAGGGTCGGAGCCTCCGGCAAACCCGGGGCGGTTCAGATCTCACTCTCGTCCGACCTTCACGCATGGGTTTGCGCAGAGGTCCGCTCAGATCATCGTCCAGCCGTCCCGGACGAGGCGCCGACGCAGCATCTCCCCTGTCAAGCCGATGCCGATCACGACGGACGCGATCGCCAGCCCGGGAAGCGTCGAGATCCACCATGCGCTGTCCAGGAAGTTCCGTCCGTTGGCGATCATCCGCCCCCAGCTGGGAACGTCCGGCGGCGTGCCCAGTCCGATGAAGCTCAACGACGCCTCCGCCAGGATGATGAGGCTGAGGTCGGCCGTCAGCAGGACCAGAAGGGGGCCGTACAGGTTCGGCAGCACGCTGCCGGACACGACGCGCCACGTGGGCAGGCCCGAGACGAGCGCGGCCTCGACGTAGCCCTGCTGCACCGACTTGACCGTCACGGCCCGTGCCAGCCGGGCAACCGCCGCCCAGCGGGTGGCCGCCAGGACCGCGATCACCGTCAGGACGCTCGGCGGGATAAAGGCTGCCAGGAAGACTGCGATCAGGATGGACGGGAACGACAGCTGGACGTCCACGAAGCGCATGATCGCCTCGTCGACGGCACCGCCGAACCAGCCCGCGGCGACGCCGACAGCCGTTCCGACGAGGCCGGCGAGCACCGCGGCCGACACGCCCACGCCGAGCGAAGTGCGCGCACCCGCGATGATCTGGGCGAACACGTCGCGCCCGAGCTGGTCGGTCCCGAGGATCGCCGTGGCACCGCTGGGCAGCGTCGCGAACGGCGGGAGCAGACGCTGCCGCGTGAAGACCGCGACCGCGTCGAAGTCGATCAGCATGGGCCCGACGACCGCGACGAGGCCGGCGCACAGGAGGATCGCTGGACCCGCGACGTCACGCCAGACGATGCGCGCCATGGCTCAGCCCGCCCGGAAGCGCGGATCGATCGCCCGGTAGGCGAAATCGACCAGCATGTTGATGACGATGACCGCCGTCGTCATTAGGATGAGGCACCCCTGGACCACCGGATAGTCCCGGAGCCCGATCGACCGAATCAGCAGCTGGCCGACGCCCGGCCAGTTGAAGACCGTCTCGACGATGGCGGCCCCGCCCAACAGGTGCCCGAACTGGATGCCGCCGACTGTAAGGACGGGGATGAGCGCGTTGCGCAGTACGTGCCGGCGCAGGATCCGCGGGAACGGGATTCCGCGTGCCCGGGTCATCGTGATGTAGGGCGCGCGCAGCACGTTCCCGGTCTCGGTCGTCATGAGCCGCAGGTTCACCGCGACCAGCGGCAGGGCCAGCGTCAGGACGGGCAGGACGAGGGCGGCCACGCTCTCGGCGCCGCCGCTCGGCAGCCAGCGGAGATAGCGGGCGAACACCAGGATCAGCATGATGCCGACCCAGAACTCGGGCAGGGAGAGGGCCACGAACGAGGCCGTCGCCGTCGTGTGGTCCAGCGCCTTGCCCCGTCGCACGGCCCCGAGGATGCCGACCGGAATGGCGACGGCCAGCACCAGGACCATCGTCACGCCGGCGAGCATCAGCGTCGATGGAAAGCGCGAGAGGACCAGCTCGGCCACCGGGACGCCCTGCGAGATCGACTGCCCGAAGTCCAAGAGCGCCGCCTTCTGCAGATAGATCAGCATCTGCTGCCAGATCGGAAGATCGAGGCCGTAGGACTGGCGGGCGGCGGCGATCTCCTCGTCGCTCGCCATGTCGCCGAGGAGCACCGCGATCGGGTCGCCCGGGGCGATCCGGAGCATCACGAACGTCGCGACGACGGCGGCGACCGTGGTGAAGAAGGCGGCGGCGATGCGCCGGAGGACGAAGCGGATCATGGGACGGCCGGGCTCTCGGCGGCCGGCGTGGCCGCGAACGGAACGTGGCAGCGGGCGAGACGGCCGGGGGCGACCTCAGCCAGCGGCGGCATCCGCGCGCAATCCGGCCGGACGTACGGACACCGTCCGGCGAAGGCGCAGCCGTCGGGCGACGCACTCCCCCCGTCCCCGCTGCGCAGCGCGCGCGTCCGGGCAACCAGCGAACCGCGTTCGACCAGGACGGGGGCCGCGGCCACCAGCGCCGCCGTATAGGGATGGGCCGGCACCCGGATGAGGTCCGCCGCAGGACCTGTCTCGACGATCCGGCCGGCGTACATGACGGCGATCCGGTCCGAGACCTGACGGACGACGGCGAGGTTGTGCGAGATGAACAGGAGGCTGAGGCCGCCGGCCCGCAATTCCTCCAGAAGCGCCAGGATCTGCGCCTGCACCGAGACGTCGAGCGCGGAGGTCGGCTCGTCGCAGATGAGAAGGCGTGGCTCGGCACCCAGCGCGCGGGCGATCGAGATCCGTTGGCGCTGGCCGCCGGAGAAGCCCGACGGCCGTCGCTCGAGCGCGTCGGCGCCGAGGCCGATGCGCTCCATCAGCCGGGCGGCGACGACCGCCCGTTCCGACCGACCGAGGTTCGGGCGGGCCTGGCGCATCACCTCGTCGAGGCTGCGGCCGACCGACTGGAACGGGTTGAGGGTCGAGGCGTGGTCCTGGAAGACCATCTGCAGGCCCGCGTGCGCCGCAGCACCCCGCTTTCTCTCCAGCGGCCGTCCGTCCACACGGATCGTGCCGCGGCCGGGATCGTTCAGACCGACGACGGCGCGGGCCAGGGTCGACTTCCCGCTCCCCGACTCGCCCACGACCCCGAGCACCTCCGCACGGTCGACATGGAGCGACACGCCCCGCAGGGCATGGACGGTCCGCGTCTGCCGGCCGAAGGCGTCGGGAACGCGGAAGGTGACGTCGAGGTCGTCGACCGCGAGCAGGGGCTCAGCCATGGACGTCCAGGGGAAAGTGGCAGCGCACGGTGGAAGACCCGTCGGCGCGCAGGAGCGGCCGGTCGTGCAGGCACGCGGGCTCGGCGCGCACACAGCGCGGGGCGAAGGCGCATCCCTCGTCGAACCCGGGCCGCGGCGGGCTGCCTGGGATGGCGGCGGTGGCCCGGCCGGGCCGCGAGAGATCGGGGACCGAAGCCAGGAGGCCCGCGGTGTAGGGGTGCCGGGGGGCCGCGCAGATCGTCTCGGCGTCCCCCTCCTCGACGATCCGGCCGGCGTACATCACCAGCACGCGATCGGCGATCTGGTAGACGATGCCGAGATCGTGGGTGATGAGGAGCACGGCCATCCCGATCGAGCGGCGCAGGTCGTCGATGAGGGTGAGTATCTCCGCCTGCACGGTCACGTCGAGCGCAGTCGTCGGCTCGTCCGCGATCAGCAGGTCCGGGGAGAGCGCCACCGCCCCGGCGATGACGACGCGCTGCTTCATGCCGCCGGAGAAGGCGTGCGGATAGTCCGCGGCCCGGGCCGCGGCGTTGGGGATGCGCACCAGATCGAGAAGCCGCACCGCCTCGCGCCGGGCTTCGGCGCGCGACAGGCCGCGGTGCACCTCGAACAGTTCGGCCAGCTGATCGCCGACGGTCATCGTCGGATCGAGGGCGGTGCCGGGATCCTGGACGATGTAGCCCGCCTTCACGCCGCGCGCGGGGGCGAGCTTCTCCGACGCGAACGGTGCGACGTGGAGGCCCGCGAGACCGACGGCACCGGCCTCCACGTCGTAGGTGTCCGGGTCGAGGAGACCGAGCAGGGCGGCGGCCGTGAGGCTCTTCCCGCTGCCCGACTCCCCGATCAAGGCGGTCACCGCCCCGGACGCGCAGACGAACGACACGTCCTTCACGAGAGGCAGCGTCCCCTCGGGACGGCGCGCGCCGATCGAGAGCCCGTCGACCGAGAGGACGGGCACCGGTTCGACCTGCTGGCCCGAGGGGCGGTGGGTCATCGTCCTCAACGCATCTCGGTGGCGCGGAAGCGCGGCGTGAACGTCGCCGACAGATCGACGTTCGTGACCGACTTCCGATAGGCGTAGACGGCCTTCAGGTCCGCCGGGAAGATGCCGATGGCATCGTTCCAGAGGATATCGATGGCCTTGTCGTAGAGGGTCTTGCGCGCGTTCTGGTCGACTTCGCGCTGGGCGGCGAGGAGAAGCCGGGTGGCCTCCGGGTTCTCGTAGCCGCTGCGCTTATTGGTGTAGAGACGCCCGAGCGTATAGTCCGCGTCCTCGGTGAAGGACGGGTTGGTCGAGATCGTCATCTCCCAGTTCAGTTCGCGCAGATCCCGCGTCCAGACCGGGTTCTCCTGACGCATTGGCGTGACGCGCACGCCGATCTTGCTCCAGTAGGAGACGAAGGCGAGGGCCATCTGCTCCAGCTCGGGGCCCTGCGCGTCGGAGTACTTGATCTCGGTGGCGAATCCGTTGGGGAACCCGGCCTCGGCCAGGAGCCGCTTGGCCTTCTCCACGTCGTAGGCGTAAGGCTCCTTGGGCGAAAAGCCGAACACCGTCGAGGGGATCGGCGCGCGGGCGAGGGCGCCGGTCTCGGGGAGCAGGTCGGCGACGATCTGCTTCACATCGACGGCATGCCAGAGCGCCTGCCGCACCCGGACATCGTCGAACGGCTTCCGCTGCGGATTGAACCAATTGTAGTAGTAGATGGCGGACGGGACGACGCTGACGGTGATGTCAGGGTTCCTCTTCAGCGTCGCGACCTGGTCGTCCGGCAGGAACCAGGTGACGTCGATCTCATTGTTGAGAAGTGCCGTCACGCGGCCCGCGAGTTCCGGAATGTTGCGGATGATCACGCCGGTCAGCGACGGCGCCTTGTCCCAATAGGCCGTGTTGGTCTCAAGCTCCAGAACCTGGCCCGGGCGGAAGTTCTTGACCTTGAAGGCCCCCGTGCCCGGAAGGCGGATCGCCGCACCGTAGCGGTCCCCGGCGTCCCGCACGGACGACGCCGGCACGATCGGCAGCAGCGAGACGTTGCGCAGGAAGGGGCCGACGGTGTCCTTGAGATGGACGACGACGGTGTTCTCATCCGGCGTCTCGACCTTGTCGAGGGCGACCCAGAGCGGGCCGAGCCCGCCGGACTGGCGGGCGAGCCGGCCGATCGACGCCGCCACGTCGGCGGACGTCATCGTCTGGCCGTCGTGGAACTTGACGCCCTGGCGCAAGGTGAACCGCCAGGTCCGCGGGTCGGGCTGCGACCACGCAGTCGCGAGCCGGCCGACCGGCTGGTCGCCCTGGAACTCGACAAGCGGATCGTAGATCTGCTTGTTGGCCATGAGCGTGTCGCGCAGGGTTCCGTTCGGCCCGTGCGGGTCGATGTCGATGACCGGCGACGGCGACGCTACCCTCAGCGTCTTGGCCGATACCGGTCCCGTCAGGGCGAGTGCGCCCAGGGCGCCGCACAGCGCCATCGTCATCAGTCGCATCGTTGTCCTCCCTCTTCGATTTGGTCTTGGGGTTCGGCCGAGCCCCGCGTCTCAGGCCTCGGCGGCGCGCTTCTGCGCTTCGTAGGCGGCCAGGCCCTCGCCCGTCAGCGGATAGGTTCCGAAGACGCTGTGGCCGGCACGGATGCGCCGGATGATGAACTCTTCCTTGTGCTCGTAGGCCGCGGCCTCGTCGGCGACCGCGGCCGCGATGTCGGCGGGGACGACGACGACCCCGTCGTGGTCGCCGACGATCCAGTCCCCCGGATAGACGGCCACCTCGCCACAGGTCACCGGCACCTGAAGGTCGACGAACCGGTGGGCCACCAAGCTGTTCGGCGGGCAGACCGCCTTGGCGTAGACCGGGAACCCGGTCTCCACGATGTCGGCCGCGTCGCGGACGCCGCCGTCGGAGACGATGCCGGCACACCCCCGCACGCGCATCCGCTCGAACAGGACGAGCCCGCCGCTCGCGCCCGCGGCGTTGCCGCGGCAATCGATCACCAGGACGGACCCGGCGGGACATTCCTCCGCGGCCCGGCGTTGCAGGTTCACTTCCGGCGGCTGGCCGCGGTCGCGCGCGAGCATGTCCTCCCGGGCGGAGACCGAGCGCATCGTGAACGCCCGGCCGACGAGCCGTGGCCTCGAGCCCGGCAGCGGGCTCACGCCATACATGAAGACCCGCGCGATGCCGCGCAGCGAGAGGACCGTGCAGAGCGTGGCCGTCGAGGCCCGGCTCAGCGTCTGGGCGATGGGATCGGTCGCGGTCATCTTGGCTCAGTAGATCTTGGGTTCCGGCGTCGGCGCGCCGGGGGCGAGGAAGTCGAAGTCGCAGCCCTGGTCGGCCGAGGTGACGTGCTGCGTGTAGAGGCGACCGTAGCCACGCTCGAAGAACGGCTTGGGAGGCGTCCAGGCCGCCCGGCGGCGGTCGAGTTCGGCCGCGTCCACGAGAAGGTCGAGGCGCCGCTCCGGGGTGTCGAGCTCGATCAGATCGCCGTCGCGCACGAGGGCGAGCGGGCCGCCCCGTGCCGCCTCCGGGGAGACGTGGAGGACGCAGGTCCCGAAGCTGGTCCCGCTCATGCGCGAGTCGGAGATGCGGACCATGTCGCGCACTCCCTTCTCCAGCAGCTTCTTCGGCACCGGAAGGGCGCCCCACTCGGGCAGCCCCGGGGCTCCCACCGCCCCGGCGTTCTTCAGCACGAGGACGTTCGTCTCGTCGACGTCGAGATCCGGGCTGTCGATGCGACGGGCGAGGTCGTCCCGGTCATCGAACACGACCGCCCGCCCGCGATGCCGCAGCAGCGACGGGGAGGCGGCGGTCTGCTTGATGACGGCGCCGCGCGGCGCCAGCGAGCCGGTGAGGACGGCGATGCCGCCTTCTTTCGAGATCGGGTCGTCGAGGGACCGGATGACGGCCGGGTCGAAGACCTCGGCGTCGGCGATCGCCTCGCCCAGCGTCATCCCCCCGACCGTCGGGCACGACAGGTCGAGATGCGGGGAGAGCTGGCGCATGAGGGCGCGCAGGCCGCCGGCGTAGTAGAAATCCTCCATCAGGAACTGCCCCGACGGACGCAGGTTCGCCAGCACGGGCGTCGTCCGCGATATCGCGTCGAAATCGGCGAGGGTCAGCGGGATGCCGAAGCGCCCGGCCATCGCGATCAGGTGAATCACCGCGTTCGTCGAGCCTCCGAGGGCCATCAGGACCGTCACGGCGTTCAGGAACGAGGCGCGCGTGACGATCTGGCTCGGTCGCAGATCGTCCCACACCATCTCGACGATCCGGCGCCCGCAGTCGGACGCCATGCGCGGATGGCCAGAATCGGCCGCCGGGATCGACGCCGCCCCGGGGAGCGTGAGCCCGAGCGCCTCGACCGTGCTGGTCATGGTGGAGGCGGTGCCCATGGTCATGCAGTGGCCGGGCGAGCGCGCGAGCGACGCCTCCATGTCGTGCCACTGCTGCTCGCTGATCGTGCCGGCGCGCCGTTCGTCCCAGAACTTCCAGTTGTCGCTGCCGCTTCCCAGCTGGCGGCCGCGGTAGCGCCCCGTCAGCATCGGCCCGGCGGGCACGAAGATCGCCGGCAGGCCGGCCGAGGCGGCGCCCATGACCAGCCCGGGCGTGGTCTTGTCGCAGCCCCCCATGAGCACGACGCCGTCGACCGGATGGCTCCAGATCAACTCCTCGACCTCCATGGCGAGGAAGTTGCGGTAGAGCATCGCGGTCGGCTTCACCATCGTCTCGCTGAGCGAGAGCGCCGGCAGTTCCATCGGCAGGCCGCCCGCCTGCCACACCCCCCGCTTGACGTCCTCCGCACGCTGGCGGAAGTGCGAGTGGCACTGGGCGAAGTCACTCCAGGTGTTGATGATGGCGATGACGGGCTTCTTTTCGAAGTCGCGGCGCGAGTAGCCCATCTGCAGGGCGCGCGTTCGCACGTTGAAGGAACGGATGCTCGGCGCGTCGAACCACCGCTGGCTCCGCAGATCGGCGACCGATTTCCGCCCCATGACGCATCCGCCCGATTAGTTGTTAAGCCAACCTACAGACAAGCGGCGGTGCTGTCAATTTCTGTCTTGAAGTTGTCAGTCCTGATCGTTCCGTCGGAGGGGGATCCGCTCCATGAACATGTCGTAGGCGCGCTGGATATGCCCGCGCATGGCCTCCCGGGCCTCGGCGGCCTGGCGTCGCTCGATCAGGCGGAAGATCTCGATGTGCTCGGCATTGACCATCGCGAGCCGGTTCACGGCGTTCGTGTCCAGCCGCACGTGGGAGAGGTACACCCGGAAGCCCGAGGAGGCGACGATGAGATCCAGCGATTGCTGCAGGAACGGATTGTCGGACGCGTCGACCACCGCCCGGTGGAAGTCGAAGGTCCTGTAGGCCTGGTCGGCGTTCTGCGGCGCGGCCACGTGACGACCCGCATAGAGGCTCTCGGACAGCCGCTCGAGGCTGCGGGGGTTGTGGCGGAGCGCCGCCGCATGGGCCGCCTCGCCCTCGACCAGGACCCGGAACTCGAAGCACCGCTGCAGGTCGCGGACGCTCCCGCCCTGCGCGTCGGTCGCCGCGGTCTCCGAGATCGCTGGACCCTTCGGATTGAAGACAACGACCGTCCCCGACCCCTGCACCGAACGGACGAGCCCCTCCTGCCTGAGCTGCGCCAGAGCGTTGCGGACCACGGGCCGCGACACGCCGAAGGTCTCGGCCAGTTCGTGCTCGGTCGGCAGCTTGCCGTGGACCTCGTACCGCCCCTCCTCGATCCCGGTCAGGAGCGCGCGATAGACGGTCTCGGCGCGACGCCCGAAGGGCGGCGGCGAACGGTCCGGAACCGGGTGAACCATGGATGGGCGTGCGTCGGCGGTCATGGGGTCGATCTGCCCTCGATTGCTGCCCCTGGATCCGGCGTCCCTAGACCGGCCGCCGGCCGAGCGCACCGGATTTGTCGGGCCGTTCCGGACCATGGACGACCCGACCGTCGCATGATTGCACGACGCACCATCCGGGTCTAACCCTGGCCGCGACGGGCCGCGCGCGCCGCGTCCGCCGTCCGGCAACCGTCTCGCGATGCGCCCGATCCGGAATTGATATTTACAACAATCCCGAAATGGACTTATTTGTAAATACAAATCTGACCGCACCGCGAGGAACCACGCCCGTGACCGCTTCTTCCCCTTCGACCGCGACGCCCGCCGGCCCGCACGCCGATCGCCCCATCGTCATCAAGGCCGTCCGCGCGTACGCCCTCGGCGTCCGCCTCGCCGTCCCGCAGAAATCCTCCAAGGGGGCGCATCAGATCTCCGAGATCCTCGTGGTCGAGGTCGAGACGTCGGACGGCATCGTCGGTCTCGGCGAGGGGTTCTGCCGGATCAGCGCGAAGCTGCATGCCGCCTTCGTGGACCAGCTGCTCGCCCCGCGCATCATCGGTCGCGACGTCAGGGACCGGCGGGCGCTGTGGAAGATCATGCGGGCGTCGATCTCGGGACAGCCGGGCGGACAGATCGTCGAGGCGATGGCGGCGGTCGACATGGCGCTGTGGGACATCGCCGGCCATGCCGCGGGCCAGCCCGTCCACCGGCTTCTGGGCGGCATGGGACGGACGGAGCTGAACGCCTACGCCTCGTCAGTGATGTGGGCGGACGACCGGTCGGTCGAGGAGGAGATCGGTCTCGTCCTCGACGCGGGCTACAAGGAAATCAAGGTCAAGCTCGGCCGGCCGGTCGAGGACGCCGTCGCCCGGGCCCATTTCGTCCGCCGCCTCGTGGGCGACGGCATCAAGCTCTATGCGGACGCGAACTGGGCCTTCGACGTGGACGACGCGCTTCGTGTCGCGCACGGGCTGGCGGACGCCGGCTTCCTGTTCTTCGAGGAACCGATCGTCGCCCACGACCGGGAGGGCTACCGGATGCTGTCGCGCCGGTCGCCGATCCGCCTCGCCGCCGGCGAGGCGGACTATGTCGCCAGCGAGGCCCTCGCCAAGCTCACCGACAGGTCCGTCGGCCTGATCCAGCCCGACGTCGCGCGCTCGGGCGGTATCACGGAGACGTGGCGCATCTGCGAACTGGCGGCGGCCCATCATACGGCGTTCGCCCCCCACATGGGCCTGTCGGGGGCCATCTGCGCCGCCGCGAGCCTGCATCTCGCCGCTGCGGCGGAGACGTTCCTGACCTACGAATCGATGTACTACGAGAACCCCTTGCGGACCGAGCTCTGCGATCCCGTCGTCGGCGAACGCCAGCGGATGAAGGACGGCAAGCTTCCGGTGCCAACGGGACCGGGGCTCGGCGTGACGCTGAACCGCAAGGCGCTGGAGAAGTACCGCATCGCGTGAGGCCGCGCCCGCCGTCGGGTCCCGCATTCGGTCAGGGATGGGACCCGACGGCGGCGCCGTGCGTCCGGATGCTCTCGAAGCACGCGGGCAGAAGCTGGTCGAACGCCTCCGCCGCCGCGCCGGCCACGTGGGGGGTCGCCAGGATGCCGGGCTGATGCCCGATGAGGTCGGCGGGAAGGGGCTCGACGGCGAAGTTGTCGAAGCCTGCGGCGGCCAGCCGCCCGGACCGGACCGCCTCGCGGACGGCCGCCTCGTCCACGATTCCCGGCCGCGACACCGAGACGATGACCGCGTCCGGCTTCATCGAAGCGATCTCCGCGGCGCCGATGACGCCGCGGGTCTCCGCCGTCGACGGAAGCTGGACGCACACGACGTCGGATCGTCTAAGCAGTTCGGACATCGTGACCGGCGTCACGCCGACGAACGACGGGTCGGGTGCGCGGCGGTCGTGGACCAGCAGCTCGACCCGGAACGGGGCGAGAAGCCGGGCGACGTCCTGGCCGATGGCACCGAAGCCCAGAAGCCCAACCGTCTTCCCGGTCAGTCGCCGGGGCGGCGTGTCGGGCCGCCCACGGACCCATTGGCCGCGCGACCAGGCCACGGCCATCTCCGGAAGGTGGCGAAGCAGCGCGAGGACGGCGAGGAGGACGAACTCGGCCACGCTCCGCGCGTTGGCACCCGGCAGTTCGGCGACCGCGATGCCACGGCGAGCGGCGGCTGCGAGTGGAGTTGGAGTTGCCCCGGTTTGGTGGACAGTTTAGGCGCTTTCGTCGTCGGTCGGCTTTGCGTTGGCCCTTTCGTACTCGATTGGGGACTTGTAGCCGAGGGCCGAGTGACGGCGAGACGGGTTGTACCATCCCTCAATGAAGACGAAGACGC
>CANGXM010000104.1 GCA_947457845.1 Rhodospirillales bacterium
CCGCCGCCGCGCGGAGCAGACGGTCTGCGCCCTCGGTCGGCAGGCCGAGACGGGGGGCGAGGTCGTCGGCCGTGCGCGGCCCCTCGGCCAGCACGTCGAACAGCCGGACGCGCACGCAGGCGAGCAGGACCTGCGAATAGACGAAGCCGGCGCACAGGTCGAAGAGCTGGCGCGCACGCCGTCGCGCGAGCGGCCGGGTCAGGGGGAATGCCGTCGCCCATTCGCGGAACCGCGGGCTCGCCTGCAGACGGTCGACGAGGTCCCGCGCGCGGTCGAGGAACGACATCCCGCCCGGCCCGTCCGTGCGGCCGATGTCGCCGGCCGTCATGCCGCTTCGCGGGCGAGTTCCTTGGGAAGGAAGCCGCGGGCCTGCTTGCGCACGATCGCCTTGAGTTCCGCGGCGCCCGGGCAGGCCGGGACGGCCGCCAGCGCCTCCTCGATCAGCCGGTCCAGCCGATCGAGCGCGCCGGCCATGCCGAGGTCGAGCACCGCCGACCGGCGGCCCAGCGTCGCGTCCTGTCCGACCGGCTTGCCGATCTCGGCCGCGGTGCAGGCGGCGTCGCGGATGTCGTCGGCCACCTGGAACGCCTCGCCCAGCCGCGCGCCGAAGATGCGCCAGGGTGCCGGCTCGTGCCCGGCCGCCGCGGCACCCGCCATCGCCGCGGCCGCGAACAGCACGCCGGTCTTCGCGCGGTGGTACTCGGCCAGGTCGACCATCGGCTCGCATTCCCATGCCTGGCCCGCCGCGATGCCGCCCGGCATGCCGACCGCGCCGGCCACCGTGAGGACGAGCGGGGCGAGCCGCGCCGGATTCGCCGTCGCACCGCGGGCGACCGTCTCGAACGCGAGCACGATGAGCGCGTCGCCGCACAGCACCGCCAGCGGCTCGCCGTAGGCGACGTGGACCGTCGGCTTCGAGCGACGGAAGTCCGCGTCGTCGAAGCAGGGCAGGTCGTCGTGGACCAGCGAGGCGCAGTGAAGCAGCTCGATCGCCGCCGCCGCGGCGTCCGCCGCCGCCGGATCGCCGTCGCCGCAGGCGCGCGCCACCGAGAGCGCGAGCCGCGGGCGGATGCGGGCGCCCCCGGGGAAGACGGCGTAGCGCATCGCCGCCGCAAGGCGGGGCGGGGCGCCCTCGCCACCCGCGGCGTCCAGCGCCGTCTCGAGAGCCTTTTCGATGCGTGCCGCGACGTCCATCGTGTTGCCTCCCCGCCGACGCCCATCGGCTGTCAGCGTTTGTTGTCACGTTAGACTGTCACGTTATATTGACACTCGGCAAGCGAAACGCGCGCCGCGTTTCCGCCTCATGCTTCGACAGGCTCGGGACGGGGCCGCACCGAGGGTCCAGCCGACAGGGAGGCCATATGGCGTCGAGGCATGTCGTCGTTGTGGGAGCCGGGATCGGCGGGCTGACGGCGGCGCTGGCGCTCGCCGCCAAGGGCCACGGCGTCACGGTGCTGGAGCGCGCCGCCGCCCCGGGGGGCAAGATGCGGCAGGTGGAGGCCGGCGGCCGGGCGATGGACGCGGGCCCGACCGTCTTCACCATGCGTCACGTGTTCGACGCGGTGTTCGCCGACGCCGGGCTGCGTCTCGACGATCATCTGACGCTCCGCCCCTGCGCGGTGCTGGCCCGCCATGCGTGGGCGGACGGCGGGCGCCTCGACCTGTTCGCCGACGTCGACCGCTCGGCCGACGCCATCGGCGCCTTCGCCGGGCGTGCGGAGGGCGAGGGCTATCGCCGATTCTGTCGCGAGGCTGCGCGCATGTTCGCCACCCTCGACCGGTCCTTCATCCAGGCCCCGTCGCCCAGCATGCCGGGCCTCTTGGCCGGGGCGGGGCCGTTCGGGCTCATGGACCTTCTGGCCACGCGGCCCTTCTCGACCATGTGGCAGGCGCTGGGCACGCATTTCCGCGATCCGCGCCTGCGCCAGCTCTTCGGGCGATACGCCACCTACTGCGGTTCGTCCCCGTGGCTTGCCCCGGCGACGCTGATGCTGGTCGCGCACGTGGAGCAGGCGGGGGTCTGGATGGTCGAGGGCGGGATGCACGAGGTGGCCCGCACGATGGCGCGCCTCGCCACGGCGAAGGGCGCCACGATCCGCACCGGCGCGGAGGTGCGCGAGGTGACGGCCACGCGCGGCCGGGTCGACGGGGTGGTCACCGCCGACGGCGAACGCATCGCCGCGGACGCGGTCGTGGTCAACGCCGACGTGGCCGCGGTGGCCGAGGGGCTGTTCGGGCCGGGGGTCGCGTCGGCGGTGCCGCGGATGCCCGTGCGGGACCGATCGCTGTCGGCGCTGACCTGGTGCGTCACCGGCCGTGCCCGCGGGTTCCCGCTCCTGCGCCACACGGTCTTCTTCTCCGACGCCTACGGGAGCGAGTTCGACGACGTCTTCCGCCACGACCGCATTCCGCGGACGCCGACCGTCTACGTCTGCGCCCACGACCGCGGCGACGACGACGCGGAACCTGAAGGGCCGGAGCGCCTGCTCGTCCTGGTCAACGCGCCTGCGTCGGGCGACCGGCGCGGCTTTCCGGAGGCCGAGGTCGCCGACGCTGCGGACCGCGCGTTCGGGCTGCTCGGCCGCTGCGGCCTGGCGGTGGAGGGCATGGAGGACGCGGTCGCGACGACGCCCGCCGGCTTCGGCGCCCTGTTCCCCGCGACGGGCGGGGCGCTCTACGGCCGGGCGTCGCACGGCTGGCAGGCGTCCTTCGGCCGTCCGGGCGTGCGGACGCGGATGCCCGGCCTCTATCTCGCGGGCGGCAGCGCGCACCCCGGGCCCGGGGTGCCGATGGCGGCACAGTCCGGCCGGGCGGCCGCCGCCTGCCTCCTGGCGGACCTGACGTGACCGTCCTCGGCTTCACCCGCGACGTTCCGCCGGACGGCTACGCCTGGTGGTACGTGGACGCCCTGTCCGACGACGGACGGCATGGGCTCACCGTGATCGCCTTCATCGGGAGCGTCTTCTCGCCCTACTACGCCCGGGCGCGGAAGCGGGGCCCGACCGACCCGGCGCGGCACTGCGCGATCAACGTGGTCCTGTCGGGGCCGCGCGACCGCTGGGCGATGACGGAGCGGGGGCCGTCCGCCCTCGTCCGCTCGCCCGACCGGTTCGCCGTCGGGCCCAGCGCCGTTGCCTGGGACGGGACGGCCCTGACGATCACGGTCGACGAGGTGACGGTGCCGGTGCCTCGGCGCCTGCGCGGAACCATCCGCCTCCTGCCGCAGGCGGTCACCCCCGGCCCCTTCACGCTGGACGCGGCGGGCCGGCACCGCTGGTGGCCGATCGCCCCGCGCTCGCGGGTGGAGGTGCGCCTGACCAGCCCGGCGCTGGCCTGGGACGGCGAGGGATACTTCGACACCAACAATGGCGACGAACCGCTGGAGGCGGCCTTCTCCGACTGGGACTGGGCGCGGGCGCCGGCAGGCGAGGGGGCCGCGATCCTCTACGACGTGCGCCGTCGCGACGGCACCGACCGCTCGATCGCGGTCCGGATCGACGGGACGGGCGCGGTGACGCCGTTCGAGGCGCCGCCGCGCGCCCCGCTGGCGCCCGCGCGCTGGTGGCGGATGCCGCGGGCGACCCGGTCGGACCCGGGATCGTCGCCGCGGGTCGTGGCCACGATGGTCGACGCGCCCTTCTACGCCCGGTCGGTGGTCGAGACGCGCCTCCTCGGCGCACCGGCGACCGCGGTGCACGAGAGCCTGTCGCTCGACCGCTTCGTCCGGCCGTGGGTCCAGGCGCTCCTGCCGTTCCGGATGCCACGGCTGGGCGGCTGAGGGCGGCGACCGACGGGGATCGGCGTCGATGGGGTCCGTCAGCCCTCGTCCTCGCGGGTCCGCCGGCGTCGGCGCGCCTCCCGGCGGACGGAGACCAGCTGCCAGACGCAGAACCCCAGCACGAGGCCGAAGACCGCCAGCATCTCGACCAGCGCCAGCGTTTCCGTCGAGTCCTCGCTCACGTCGCGGGCGCCTCGGCCCTCGCCAGCCGCTCGAACATGACGATGACGCGGGCGAGGCGTCCTTCGAGCGGCCGCGCGGCCGGGGCCCGGACCGCCGCCTCGACGAGAAAGCGCGTCTCGGGCAGGGGCGGCCCCTCCGCCGTGCCGCCGAGCACGAGCGCACGGCCCAGTGCGCGGGCGACCAGCGTCGCCTTGCGGCCCCCGGGGACGACCGCGCGGCGGTCGAGCAGATCCGGGCCGAGACGACCCGCCGCCTCGCCGATCCCGGCGTAGAGGAAGCGGGCGGCGAAGATCGCCGGCCGGCAGTCGGACGGCAGCCGGTCGATGCCCCCCTCGGCCTGCCGGTAGAGCGCGTCGGCGACCGCGAGGAGCCGCGCCACGACCGCCTCCAGCGCGGGCGTCCAGACCGGATCGGCGAGGAAGCGGTCCGGGTCGATGCCGGCCGCGCGCAGCCAGTCGAGCGGCAGGTAGAGGCGGCCGTTGCGCGCATCCTCCCCCACGTCCCGGGCGATGTTGGAGAGCTGCATCGCCACGCCGAGGTCGCAGGCGCGGGCAAGGGCGGCCTGGTCGCGAACGCCCATCAGGAGCGCCATCATCACGCCGACCGTGCCGGCCACGCGGGCGGCGTAGGCGTTCAGGTCGCCGAGCGTGGCGCAGCGCCGGCCCTCGGTGTCCCAGGCCATGCCCTCGATCAACGCATCGGGCAGCGCCTGCGGGATGCCGTAGGCGGCGACGGTGTGGGCGAAGGCGCGGTCGACCGCCGTGTCCCGGGGGCGACCCGCATAGGCGGCGGCGAGACGCGCGTGCAGATCGGCCAGCGCGTCGGCACCCCCGCCGAGGTCGATGGCGTCGTCCGCCGCGCGGCAGAAGGCGTAGAGCGCGGTCGCCGGGTCGCGCACCCGGCGCGGCAGAAGCAGGGAGGCGGCCCAGAACGTCCGGGAGCCGCCGGCCAGTGCGGCCCGGCAGGCCGCGAGATCCGCGGCGGCGTCGGTGTCGGAAACCGATGATGGAGCTGTCACGACGCTGGGCCTTTCGGAGGGTCCGCGGTTGTCAATCTACATTGACACTGGTACCGTCGCAATCCTTGACATGTGATGTTTCCGGAGGCCTCCGATGCCACACGACCGTGCAGACGGGAGGCCCCACGCCGTGGTCATCGGCGCCGGCGTCGGCGGCCTTGCGGCCGCGATCCGGCTGGGCGCCCGGGGGTTCAGGACGACGGTGTTCGACCGGCTGGACGGCCCGGGCGGCCGGGCCTACGTCCACCGGGAGCGTGGCTACGTCTTCGACGCCGGGCCGACGATCATCACGGCCCCCTATCTTTTCGAGGAGCTGTGGACGCTGTGCGGCCGGCGGATGGCCGACGACGTCGACCTCCGCTCGATCGACCCGTTCTACACGATCCGTTTCGACGACGGCTCGACCTTCCAGGCGTCGGCGGATCTCGATTTCGTGCGCGCCCAGGTGGCGGCGATCGATCCGTCGGAGGTCGACGGTTTCGATCGCTACATGGCGACCAGCGAGCGCATCTACCGCACCGCCTTCGCCGAACTGGCCGACCAGCCGTTCCACGAGCTGAAGACGCTGATCGCCTCCGCGCCCGACCTGATCCGCCTCGGTGGATTCCGCTCGGTCCACGCCAAGGTGTCCGACTTCTTCCGCCATCCCAAGCTGCGGATCGCCTTCAGCTTCCACCCGCTGCTGATCGGCGGGAACCCGTTCACCACCACCTCCTACTACTGCCTGATCGCCGCGCTCGAGCGAAAGCACGGGGTCCATTACGCGATCGGCGGGACCGGCGCGCTGGTCCGGGGGATGGTCGGGCTGATCGAGGGGCTGGGCGGGCGGATGCGCTACGGCGCCGACGTCGACCGGATCCTCGTCGCCGACGGGCGCGCCGCCGGCGTCCGGCTCGCCGACGGGGAGGAGGTGGAGGCCGACGTCGTCGTCTCCAACGCCGACCCCTGCTGGACCTACGGCAAGCTCCTGGCCGACCATCCCCGCCGGCGCTGGACCGACGCGAAGCTCGCCCGGCTCGACCTGTCGATGAGCCTGTTCGTCTGGTACTTCGGCACGGACCGGCGGTTCGACGACGTCCCGCACCATATGATGGTGCTGGGGCCGCGCTATCGCGAGCTGCTGCACGACATCTTCACGGCCAAGGTGCTGGCGGAGGACTTCAGCCTCTATCTCCACCGGCCGACGGCGAGCGATCCCTCGTTGGCGCCGGAGGGCTGCGACGCCTTCTACGTGCTGGCCCCGGTCCCGCACCTCGGCAGCGGCACGGACTGGCGCGAGCGGGCCGAGCCCTACCGTTTGGCCATCCAGCACCGGCTGGAGGAGACGGTGATGCCCGGCCTCGGCGCGGCGCTCACGGTCTCCAGGGTGATGACGCCGGTCGACTTCCGCGACCGGCTCCTCTCGGTCGAGGGGGCCGCCTTCTCCATCGAGCCCAAGCTGTTCCAGAGCGCGTGGTTCCGCCCGCACAACCGGTCGGAGGATCTGCCCGGCCTCTATCTCGTGGGCGCGGGAACGCACCCGGGGGCGGGGCTGCCGGGGGTCGTCTCCTCGGCCCGGGTGATCGACAGGCTGGTTCCCGACGCGGCGAGCTTCGCGGGGCGCGTCCGCACCCTCACCCCCGTGCCGGGCGGACCGACAGCGCCACCTTCCGCCAGTGGTAGAGGATGATCGCCATCCCCACCACGAGCGGGACGGCCCAGAGCGCCGGGTTCAGCGCGATCTCCGGCATGATCCGCACCGCGCCGAACGCGAAGAACGCCGTGTAGACCGAGATGCCAGTCCCCACGAGCGCCTTGACGTGCTCGCGCAGCCATTCCTTCGGCGGCGGCGACCGGTCGAGGAGGAAGCGCAGGTTGGTCCCCACCGTGGCGAATCCGATCAACGACATGCCGATCATCAGCGGCTGGTCGATCAGCCAGCCCTGCACCGCGCAGTTCACCGCCGTGACCGCTAGGAGGACCTGCAGCGCCATGTTGCGCCATTCCCGGTTCCGCTCGTGCCGCCGGCCGTTGGTCACGCAAAGCCAGCCGTACCAGGCGAGATTCATCGTGAGCACCGCGAGATACTGCATCATCCAGCCGAAGATGCCGCGGACCATGTCGGCGTCGGACAGGTGCGGGTGGGTCCCGATCGGGTCGATCAGGGTGCAGGTGCTCATCGCCAGCGCGAAGACGGCCGTCCCGATCATGCAGCGGTTGAAGACGCGTCCCCAGCGTCGATGGGCATCGCCGCCCTTCTTGCCCACGACCGGCACCCAGAAGGCGACGAGTCCGATGGCGCCAAGGACGATGTGGACGGCGATGAGGGCGTGGAAGACCCACCACAACATGGAGGACCCCGCGGGTCGTGGGCGCGTCCGGCGATGGTACGCCGTCGGAGGGGGGATGCAATGGGGGTTCGCAGCGGCGCTCTCCTCTCCCCCGCCCCCGCCCCGGGGGGAGGGACAGGGAGAGGGGGTCGCCGCGCGATGACCACAGCCCTCTACGAACCCCCCCGCCCGATCCCGAAGGGTCCCATCGCGTCCCTGATCCGGGTGATGCGCCAGGGCGACGGCGACCTTCTGAGCCTGCTGCCGGCCCAGGCATACACCATGCCGATCGGCAACCTCGGCTGGTCGCGCCGGTCGATCGTGATCGTCAACGCGCCCGACCTCGCCCGCACCATCCTCACCGACCCGACCGACATCTATCCCAAGAACGACCTGATGGTCGGCGCGCTGGAGCCGCTGGTCGGCCGCTCGATCTTCGTGTCGGGCGGGGCGGAGTGGCGCCGCCAGCGCCGCATGATCGACCCCGCCTTCTCCCACATCCGGATCGGCAAGGCCTTCGCGGCCATGGCGGCGGCGGTGGACGACCACGAGGAGCAGCTGGCCCGCCACGCCCGCGACGGCACCGCCTTCTCCCTCGACCTCGCGATGAGCCACCTGACGGCGGACATCATCACCCGCACCGTCTTTTCCACCCCGCTGGCCGACGGGACGGCGAAGGAGGTCTACGAGGCCTTCGCGGTGTTCGAGAAGTCCGTCGCCCACGTCGAGGTCCGGCGCCTCATCTTCGATCCGCCCTTCACCAAGATCCCCCACCATGACCATGTGCTGGCCGCCTGCGCCACCATCCGCCGGCACATCGGCGACCTCGTCGACAAGACGCTGGCGGCCGGCGGCGACGGGTCGGCCGACATCGCCGCCATGCTCGCGACCGCGAAGGACGAGGAGACGGGGGCGCGCTTCACCCGGGACGAGCTGATCGACGAACTCGGCGTCTTCTTCCTGGCCGGGCACGAGACGACCGCGAGCGCCCTGACGTGGGCCGTCTTCATCCTCGCGACCCGCGGCGAGCACGCCGACCGGCTGCGTGCCGAGGCCGGGGACGGCGCGCTCGGGTTCGAGGACGTGCGTCGACTCGCCTTCGCGCGCAACGTGTTCAAGGAGACGCTGCGCCTCTATCCGCCCATCACCTTCATCCCGCGTGTGGCGGCGGAGACCGCGACGATCGGTGGGCGGCGGGTGAAGCGGGGCGCGATGATCATGATCGCGCCCTGGGCGATCCACCGTCACCACGCCTATTGGGAGAATCCGCACGCCTTCGACCCCGACCGGTTCTCGCCCGAGCGGGAGGGGGCGCTGACCGCCGGCGCCTACATGCCCTTCGGCCTCGGCCCGCGGGTTTGCGTGGGCGCCAATTTCGCGACGGTGGAGAGCGCGCTGATCCTCGCCCGCCTCTTCCGCCGGTTCGACGTCGAGGTGCTGGCGCCGGAACGGGTCGCGCCCGCCGCCCGGCTCACCACGCGCCCGCGGGAGCAGATCATGGTCCGGGTGCGGGAGCGTCGGCGGCACGCGCCGGACGCCCGGGCCACGCGATGTCCCGCGTCGCCGCCTCCCCCAGGCTGATCCCTTCGCGGACCGCCCGGGCCAGGATCACGCCCGACGTCGCCGTCATGGTGATCAGCGGCCAGGGGTCGCGCAGGTCCCAGGTGACGTCGCGCGCTCCCAACAGGTGGCGGGCGTTCGCGCGGAACCGGCCGTCGCGCCGGAAGAGCGAGCCCTGCGTCTCGGTGAGGCAGGGGAAGACCTGCTGGAACACCCGCTGCGGGCGGAACGGCTCGACCAGAGGCGTCTCCGGCCGGAGCACGGCGCCCGCGATGGCCGCCGGGGTCAGGAAATGGATGCCGCTGGTGATGCGCGGGTTGCACTCGATGGCGAACGGCCGCCCGTCGTCGGCGACGATCATGTCGAACGACAGGAACCCGTCGTGGGCCGTGCCCTCCGCGAAGGCGGCGACCCAGCGCTCGACGGCCGGTGCCTCGATCCGCTCGAACGCGACGGCCACCGTGCCCGACCGCACGGCCGCGCGATAGACGACGTTGACCAGGACCCGGCCCGCGCGGACGACCGCGAAGGTGGCGATCTCCTCGCCGCGCACGAAGGCCTGCACGATCGCGGGTTCGCCCGGCTCCGGCAGGGTCCCGCCCCGCCGCACCACCCGGAACCCGCGGCCCGAGCAGGTGAAGACCGGCTTCACCACCGCATCGCCCGCCGCGACGATGGCGGCGGCCTCCGGGTCGTGCAGCGGGGCGGTCGCCGGGACGTCGAGCCCCAGCCCCTCGGCGAGGCGGACGAAGCGGAGCTTGTCGGCGAGCGGCAGAAGCCGCTCGCGCGGGAGGCAGAAGAGACGGTCGGCGGCGATCCGGCCGTGCAGGCCGGCGACGTGCAGGATCTCCTCCGAGACCGGCAGCACGAGGTCCGCCTCCTCCCGCTCCACAGCGGCGGCGAGGTCGTCGAGATAGGCGTCGGGGTCGACGGCGGGCGGCGTCAGGCGCCGGCAGGCGGCGACCGCGTTCGACATCCGCGCGAGGTGCCAGCCGAACGGCTCCGCCACCACGACGCGCCAGCCCTCCGCCGCCAGCGCGCGGGCGAGGTCGAGCCCCTTGGGCAGCCGGCCGAGGGTGAGGAGGGCGGTTCGCGTCATGCCGTGAGGCGCAGGAGGAGGTCGACCGCCCCGGCCGCGCCCGCCCCGCCGATCAGGACCCACGAGAAGGCCCCGGTGAACGGGTTGCGCGGATCGCGCAGCCAGAAGACGTGGACCGCGAGGTGCAGGAGGAACACCGCCGAGAGGGCGGTCGCGACCGCATGGTTGATCGCGCCGGGAACCGTGAAGAACGTCGCCCACAGCATGACGAGGCAGATCGGCACGTGGACGGCCACGAACCCTTTCTCGGCCAGGGGCTCGGGCATGCGGTCGAGCCCCCAGAAGATCCGCCACTCCTTCAGCCTGACGGCATCGAGCTGGTGGGCGAGGAGGAGGCAGAGGGCGAGGAGGAAGAACGGTCGGTCCATCCGGGGAGGATAGCCCGGCCTGACGGGGGTGTCGCGGCTCAGAGAAGCCCGAACCCCTCCAGATCCTTCCGCAGGCGCGCCGCGTCGGTGAACAGGAGCGCGTGCATGCCCACCGCCTTGGCGCCGTCGACGTTCTTCTGCACGTCGTCGATGAACACCGTGTCGCCGGGGGCGAGCCGGTGATCATCGAAGAGGCGGCGATAGATCTCCGGCTCCGGCTTCAGCAACCCCACCTCGCCCGATACGACGATCCCGCGGAACGACGCGATCTCCGGATAGGTCCGGCGCGCCAGATCGAGCTTGGGGGCGGAGAAGTTGGTGATGGCGTAGGTCGGCACCTCGCGGGCCTGAAGGTCCTGGAGCACCGCCTTCGTCCCCGGGACCGGCCCGGCGATCATCTCCTCCCAGCGCAGATGATAGGCGGCGATGAGTTCGGCGTGGTCCGGGAACCGGTCGGCGAGCAGGCGCACCGCCTCGTCCCAGTCCCGCCCGCGGTCCTGCTCCAGGTTCCACTCGCTCGTGCAGACGGTGGCGAGGAAGTCCTCCATCGCCGCGGTGTCGGCGATGAGCTTGCCGTAGAGATGGCGCGGGTTCCAGTCGAGGAGGACGCCGCCGAGATCGAACACCACGATCGACGGATCGCGCCTGTCTGCCATTTCGAGCTCCGGATCGAGGACGGAGGAATTCCGCCGCCGAGGGTTCTACGCTATGAGGGCCGCGCGCCCAACCCGTCACGACGCAGGATGCTGCCACCCATGCGGCTTCACACCTTCTTCCGCTCGTCCGCCGCCTATCGTGTCCGAATCGGGCTGAACCTGAAGGGGCTCGCGGCCGAGATGGTGCCCGTCCACCTGCGCCGGAACGAACAGCATTCGGTGGACTTCGCGCGGACCAATCCGCAGCACTTCGTCCCGGCGCTCGAAGACGGGCCCGCGGTCCTGACCCAGTCGCTGGCGATCCTCGAATACCTGGAGGAGACGCATCCCGAGCCGCCGCTCCTGCCGCCCGATCCGGTCGGGCGGGCGCGGGTGCGGGCGCTGGCGCTGGCCATCGCGTGCGACATCCACCCGCTCAACAACCTGCGGGTCCTGCGCTACTTGCAGAAGGACCTAGCCCTCGACGAGCCGGCGCGCGACGCCTGGGCGCGGCACTGGATCGAGGAGGGGTTCGCGGCGATCGAGGCGATGCTGCGCGAGGGGCCGGCGGGTGCCTTCTGCCACGGCGACGCGCCCACGCTGGCCGACGTCTGCCTCGTGCCGCAGGTGGCGAACGCGCACCGGGTGACGACCGACCTTTCGCCCTATCCGATCATCCGCCGGATCGACGAAACCTGCCGCGGGCTGCCCGCCTTCGCCGCGGCGGCGCCGGGGAACCAGCCCGACGCCGAGTGAACGCGAGGCCATCGCATCCGGGCGATCGCCGACCGTCAGCGGCGGATCCAGCGTTCCAGCCGGTCCGCCGCCTCGGCCATGTCGGCGGTGGCGCCGGCGAACGAGAATCGGAGCGTGCGGCGCCCGCGCTCGGGGTCGAAATCGATCCCCGGCGTCGCCGCGATCCCGGTTTCCAGCAGCATCCGCCGACAGTAGTCCTCGCTGTCGTTCGTCAGGTGGGCGACATCGGCGTAGATGTAGAACGCGCCGTCGACTGGGGCGAGGCGGTCGAGTCCCGCCTGTGGCAGGCGTTCCAGCAGCAGCGCCCGGTTGGCGGCGTATCGCGCGACGTTGGCGTCGAGTTCGGCCCGGCAGCCGAACGCCGCCACCGCGGCCCGCTGGCTGATCGCGGGCGGGGAGATGAAGAGGTTCTGCGCCAGGCACTCGACGGGGCGGAGCAGGTCGTCGGGCACGATCATCCAGCCGAGCCGCCAGCCCGTCATCGAGAAATACTTGGAGAAGCTGTTGATCACGATCGCCGAGGGGGAGAGCGCGGCGGCGGTCGTCGCGGTCCGGCCATAGGTGATGCCGTGGTAGATCTCGTCCGAGACGAGGCGCACGCCGGTCGCCTCGCACCAGCCGGCGAGGGCGGCCAGCTCGGCCGGATCGAGCATCGTGCCGGTCGGGTTCGCCGGGCTTGCCACGATCAGCCCGTCGAACCGCCCGCCGTGGCGCGACAGCCAGTCCTCCAGCAGCCGCGGCGTCGGCTGGAAGCGCGTTTCGGGCCCGGCCGGGATCTCCACCGGCACGATGCCCAGAGCCGAGAGGATGTTGCGGTAGGCGGGATAGCTGGGGGCGGTCATCGCCACCCTGTCGCCCGGCTCGAAGGCGGCGAGGAACGACAGCAGGAAGGCGCCCGACGAGCCGATGGTGACGACCACGCGCTCGGCCGGAACCGCCGAACCGTAGGCGTCGCGGTGGTGCTGCGCGATCGCTGCCCGCAGCGCGGGGATGCCGAGCGCCTCGGTGTAGCCCAGCACGTCGGCGTCGAGTGCAGCCTTGGCCGCCGCGACCACGCCGGCCGGCGCGCCGGTCGAGGGCTGGCCCACCTCGAGGTGGATGACGTCGCCGCCGGCCGCCGCCCTTGCGTTGGCCGCGCGCATCACCTCCATCACGATGAAGGGCGGAATCAGGCCCCGCCGGGCGACCTTCAGGGTCACGAGCCCGGCTCCCCCTCCGGACGGAGGCCGATGCCGCCGCCCTCCGCCTCCGGATCGCAGCGCTTGGCGCCCGAGCCCGCGGCGATGCGGCAGGCGACGCGCACCGCGCCGTTCGGCCGGGCCGCGCCGACGAACAGCGTGTCGCCGAGGGCCGGGTTGATGGCGATGGCGAGGGCGGCGGGCGTC
>CANGXM010000105.1 GCA_947457845.1 Rhodospirillales bacterium
CTGTGGCGGCGTCCCAGCCGCCGGCCCGGCCGACCGCCGCGCTGGTCGAGCGGCCCACGCCCCTGGCGCCCGCCGCCGCACCGGCGAACTCGGATGCCGGCCGCAAGCCGAGCCGGGACGAGATTTCCTCCCAGATGCTGCGGGCGCTCGACCGCTATCAGGCGGCCCAGCGGACCGGCGACCGTCGTGTGACGCCGGTGGCCGGCGGCGTGTTCTGATCCCGTCGGCCCTTCGGCCCGGGAGGATCCCTTGGACATCGTCGTCCGTCAGGACGGTGCCGTCGCGCACGCCGGTCGCCTGTCGTGGCCCGGCGGCGCGCTGCGTTGCGCGATCGGCCGCACCGGCATCCGCACCGACAAGCGGGAGGGGGACGGCGCAACGCCGGCCGGCGCCTTTGCGCTGCGTCGGGTCCTGTGGCGCGCGGACCGGCTGACCGCGCCCGTCACGGCCCTTCCGTCGGCGCCGATCGGGCCGCGGGACGGCTGGTGCGACGATCCCGGCCATGCGGACTACAACCGCCCCGTCCCACTGCCGTTCGACGCGGGCCACGAGGCGATGTGGCGCGCGGACGGGCTCTACGACGTCGTGGTCGTGATCGGGCACAACGACGATCCGCCGGTGCCGGGCCTCGGCAGCGCGGTCTTCGTCCATGTCGCGACGGCCGATTTCGGGCCGACGGCTGGTTGCGTCGCGCTGGAGAGGGGCGACCTTCTGCGTCTTCTGGCCGATTGCCGTCTGGGCGACCGGCTGGTCGTCGAGGGCTGATCGGCGCCTCAGCGCGGCGCCGAGCCGGTCGGGGTCGATGCCCCGGGGCGGCTGCACCACCAGGGCCTCGAACCCGGAGTCGGGTGGCGGCTGGGCCCCTGCGATCCCGGCGACGGACCACAGGACCGCCGCCGCGAGCGGCCTGCGTCGCATCTTGCGCACGGGACGGCCCCCCGCGGCGGTTGGCGGGACGAAGAGGCAACGCGGGGCCGGCGGGCCGGTTCCCGCGCTGGCACCGGGCGGTCCGCCCGGCTAGAGTCCCTTCCCGTCGAAAGTCGCATCCCGGTCGCCGATGTCCGCCGAAAGCCAGCCGATCCTCAAGCATCCCCGCCTGGCGGCGCTCCACGCCCTGTGGCGTCAGCGCCGCGCGGGCGCGCAGGTCCCCGCGGCGGAGGCGCTGAACCCCGCGGAACTCCGCCTCTGGCTCGGCAACCTGCTGCTGATCGACGTCGTGAAGGGGGCGGACTTCGTCTACCGCTACTACGGGCAGGTGCTGGCCGACGCGTTCGGCACCGACATGGTCGGCCAGTCGATCGGCCAGCTTCCCGCGGAGCAGCGCGACATCCTGTTCGCCGAATATGACCAGGTCCGCGGCGGCCGCCGGCCCTCCGCCCGCATCTACACCGCCGACTTCGAGGGGCGGCTGGAGACGTGGGAACGGCTCGTCCTCCCGTTGTCCGACGACGGGGAGAGCGTGTCCAAGCTTCTGGTCGCCGCCTACCGGCTGGAACCCGCCGCCCAGGTGACCGCGCTGCCCCCGCGGGGGTGAGCGGGGCCGGGGCGGGCGAGGGCCTTTCCCGCCCACCCCTTCGGGATTGCGCCGGATGGGGGCCGGGCGCCATAGTGCGGCGCCACCCATGGTATGGTCGCAGACGGGACACCACAGAATGTCGTCTTCCTCGCGTCGCCTCCAGCCCGCCGAGCCCGACGAGATCGTCGGTGTCGCGGAGTTCAACCTCTGGTGCGCGATGCAGTCCAAGCCGTTCAAGCTGGTCCAGCACGCCTGGCCGGACGGCAAGGTGGAGTGGGACCTCGAGATCCACCCGGGCACCTCGGCCGCCATGGTCGTCTACGGGACCGGGCAGCAGACCGAGCGGTCCGCGGTGGTGGCGGCCTATGGATTTCTCGCCGGCGCCGAGTGGGCCGAGTCGGCGCTGCGCGAGGAGATCATCGCCTCGCTGGTCGAGGACGAGGGCGCCGTACCGGCCCCGCCTGCGGCCGGAACGCCCGTCGCCCCGGTGATCGAGGCGCCGGCCGAGGCCGAGGCTTCGGAGGCGGAACCGGACGCGGAACGGGGCGCGGCCGGGGCGTCCGTGCCGCCGTCGGTCTCCGTCGTCCGCACCGCGGTCGTCGCCATGGCGGCCGGCCCCGCCGTCTCGCCCGCTGGCTACGAGCTGCCGTCGCTCGACTTTCTCGCCGTGCCGCCGCCGGCCGCCGACCCCGAGACGGACGAGGGCCTGCTGGCCCGCAACGCGCGGGCGCTGGAGACGGTGCTGCGGAACTTCGGCGTGCGCGGCGAGATCATGGAGGTGCGGCCGGGCCCGGTCGTCACCCTATACGACCTGGAGCCGGCGCCGGGCACGAAGTCGTCCCGCATCATCAACCTCGCCGACGACATCGCGCGCTCCATGCGGGCGGTGAACGTCCGCATCGCCGTCGTCCCGGGCTCCAGCGTGATCGGCATCGAACTGCCGAACCCCAAGCGCGAGACCGTCTTCCTGCGCGAGATGATGGCGTCCGCCGCCTTCCAGGCGTCGGAGGCGAAGTTGCCGCTGGTGCTGGGCAAGGACATCGGCGGCCAGCCGACGGTGGTCGACCTCGCCCGGATGCCCCACCTGCTCATTGCGGGCACCACGGGCTCGGGCAAGTCGGTCGGGATCAACACGATGATCCTGTCGCTCCTCTACCGGCATCCGCCCGAGCGCGTCCGCTTCATCATGGTCGATCCGAAGATGCTGGAGCTCTCGGTCTACGAGGGGATCCCGCACCTGCTGACGCCCGTGGTGACGGACCCGAAGAAGGCCGTCACGGCGCTGAAGTGGGCGGTGGCCGAGATGGAGGCGCGCTATCGCCTCATGGCCAAGCTCGGCGTGCGCAACATCGAGGGCTACAACGCCCGGGTCGCGGAGATGCGCGCGGCGGGCGAGACCTTCACCCAGCGTGTCCAGGTCGGCTTCGACAAGCAGGCGCGCGAGCCGATCTACGAGGACCAGATCCTCGATCTCAAGACGCTGCCCTACATCGTGGTCATCGTCGACGAGATGGCGGACCTGATGCTGGTCGCCGGCAAGGACATCGAGGCGGCGATCCAGCGGCTGGCGCAGATGGCCCGGGCGGCGGGCATCCACCTGATCATGGCGACCCAGCGCCCGTCGGTCGACGTGATCACCGGCACGATCAAGGCGAACTTCCCCACCCGCATCTCCTTCCAGGTCACCAGCAAGATCGACAGCCGCACCATCCTCGGCGAGGCCGGGGCGGAACAGCTGCTGGGCCAGGGCGACATGCTCTACATGGCGGCCGGCGGCCGCATCGCCCGCGTCCACGGCGCCTTCGTCTCGGACACGGAGGTGGAGCAGATCGTCCGCCACGTGAAGGCGCAGGGCCAGCCCGAGTACCTTCATTCGGTTCTGGAGGACGACGAAGAGGACCTCGTCGCCGAGGTGGACGAGCGCGACGGGCCGGACGAGTTCGGCGGCGGCGGGTCGGAGGACGAGCTTTACTCCCAGGCGGTGGCGCTGGTGGTCCGCGAGCGCAAGTGCTCGGTCAGCTTCGTCCAGCGCCACCTCCAGATCGGCTACAACCGCTCGGCCCGGATCGTCGAGCGGATGGAGCACGACGGCGTCGTCACCCCCGCCAACCACGCCGGCAAGCGCGACGTGCTCGCGAGCCGCGGGCAGGTGTTCCGGGACTGAGGGCGCCTCCGGCCCCTCGGGGTGCCGCGGGCGGCCCCCGGGCGCAGCCGAGGCTTGCCGCCCGCCACCGGGCCCGCCTATCTTGCAAACGAATGCAAGCCAGGGGATCCGGCATGGCCCGATATCTCAAGCGCGGTCGCGACGCGGCCGCCGTCGCCGAGGACGACGCGAAGGTCCGCCGCACGGTGGAGGAGATCCTCCGCCGGGTGGAGACGGAGGGCGACGCGGCCGTCCGCGCGCTGTCGAAGCAGTTCGACGGCTATGATCCGCCGAGCTTCCGCCTCTCCGAGGAGGACGTCGCCCGCGCGATGGCCGAGGTGGCGCCGCGCGACCTCGAGGACATCCGCTTCGCCCAGGCCCAGGTCAGGAACTTCGCGCAGAAGCAGAAGGACTGCCTGAAGGACCTGGAGGTCGAGACGATGCCGGGCGTCGTGCTCGGCCACCGGAACATCCCGGTCAACGCGGTCGGCTGCTACGTCCCCGGCGGCAAGTACCCGATGGTCGCCTCGGCGCACATGAGCGTGGTGACGGCCAAGGTCGCGGGCGTGAAGCGCGTGATCGCCTCGGCCCCGCCGCAGGGCGGGCGGCCGCATCCGGCGATCGTCGCCGCCATGCACCTCGCCGGCGCCGACGAGATCCTGTGCCTCGGCGGCGTGCAGGCGGTGGCGGCGATGGCGCTGGGCACGCAGACGATCGCGCCGGTCGACATGCTGGTCGGCCCCGGCAACATGTTCGTGGCCGAGGCCAAGCGCCAGCTCTACGGACGGGTGGGCATCGACCTGTTCGCCGGCCCGACCGAGACGCTGGTGATCGCCGACGAGACGGTCGACGGCGAGATCTGCGCGACCGACCTGCTGGGCCAGGCCGAGCACGGGCCCACCTCGCCCGCAGCCCTGATCACCAGTTCCGAGACACTCGCCCGCGACACGATGCGGGAGATCGAGCGCCAGCTCGCCATCATGCCGACCGCCGACCTCGCCGCGAAGGCCTGGGCCGACTACGGGCAGGTCATCGTCTGCGAGGACGAGGACGAGATGGTGGCCGAGGCCGACCGCCTCGCCTTCGAGCACGTGCAGGTGATGACCCGCGACCCGGACGTCTTCCTGAACCGGATGACGAACTACGGCGCCCTCTTCCTCGGCCCGCGCACCAACGTCGCCTACGGCGACAAGGTGATCGGCACGAACCACACGCTTCCCACGAAGACGGCGGCGCGCTACACGGGCGGCCTCTGGGTGGGGAAGTTCATGAAGACCTGCACGTATCAGAAGGTCCTCACCGATGCGGCCTCGACGATGGTGGGCGAATACTGCTCGCGGCTCTGCGTCCTCGAGGGGTTCGCCGGCCATGCCGAGCAGGCGAACGTCCGCGTGCGCCGGTACGGGCGAAAGAACGTCCCGGCCTACGGGGCGGCGGAGTGAGATGACCGACGCCGGCCTGCTCCACCCCCTCTCCTCGTGGAGCACCCCCGCCCCATGACCCTTCCCCGCACCCCCTCGTTCCGCCTCGACGGACGCACCGCGCTGGTCACCGGCGCCGGGCGCGGCATCGGGCTCGGCGCGGCGGTGGCGCTGGCGGAGGCCGGGGCCGCGGTGACGCTCGTCTCCCGCACCGCGGGCGAGGTGGAGGCGGTGGCCGCGGCGATCCGCGAGGCGGGCGGCACGGCGACCGGTGCGGCGCTCGACGTGACCGACACCGCGGCCGTCTCCCGCTTCGTCGCCGGGCGCGGGCCGTTCGACGTGCTGGTGAACAACGCCGGCGGGGCGCGGCACACGACCCTCGCCGACGTGACCGAGGCCGACTACGACGTCGTCACGGACCTCAACGTGAAGGCCGCCTTCTTCGTCGCCCGCGCGGTGGCGCTGGCGCTGCTGGAGGCGAAACGGCCGGGCTCGATCGTCAACGTTTCCTCCCAGATGGGCCATGTGGGTGGGCCGAAGCGCGCGGTCTATTGCGCGACCAAGCACGCGATGGAGGGGTTCACCAAGGCGATGGCGCTCGAACTCGCGCCCGCCGGCATCCGCGTGAACACGCTCTGCCCCACCTTCGTCGAGACGCCGATGACGCGGCCGATGCTGGAGGACGCGACCTTCCGGGACTTCGTCCTGTCCAAGATCCCGATGGGCCGGGTGGGGCGGATCGAGGATCTGATGGGCCCTGTCGTCTTCCTCGCGTCCGACGCGTCCGCGCTGGTGACGGGCACGCATCTGGTGGTCGATGGCGGCTGGACGGCGCAATAGGCCCCCCGCAGGCCCGCGCGGACCGGTCACGTCGATCGACGTGGCGCGGCGGGCGGGCGTGTCCCAGTCCGCGGTCAGCCGCACCTTCACCCCCGGCGCCAGCGTCTCCGAGGCGACCCGCGCCAAGGTGCTGGAGGCCGCCCGGGCGCTCGGCTACAGCCCGAACGCCATCGCCCGCTCGCTGATCACGCGCCGGTCGCGGATGATCGGCGTGATCGTCGCCTATCTCGACAACCACTATTACCCGCTGCTGCTGGAGACGCTGTCCCAGCGGCTCCAGCGCGAGGGTTACCACACCCTTCTCTTCTTCACCCAGACGGGCGCCCCGGTCGACGCGGTCCTGCACGAGATCCTGCAGTACCAGGTGGACGGCATCATCATGTTCTCGGCCGTGCTCTCCTCCGACCTCGCCGACGTCTGCGCCGCGCAGGGCATTCCGGTGGTGCTGTTCAACCGCACGGTGGACGACGCGGCCGTCTCCTCGGTGTCGTCCGACAACGTGGCGGGCGGCCGGCTCGTGGGACGGTTCCTGGCGGCGGGCGGGCACGCCCGCATCGCCTACGTCGCAGGCGTGGAGGACAGCTCCACCAGCCGCGACCGGGAGCGCGGCCTCGTCGAGGGCCTCGCCGGGAGCGGGCTCGCGCTGCACGCCCGCGCGGTCGGCGGCTACACGCTGGACGGGGCGCGGCTGGCCGCGCTCTCCCTGTTCGAGCGGCCGGACCCGCCCGACGCGGTCTTCGTCGCCTCCGACCACATGGCGCTGGCGGTCCTCGACACGCTCCGCTTCGAACTTCGCCTGTCCGTGCCGGACGACGTGTCGGTCGTGGGCTACGACGCGATCCCGCTGGGGGCGGCGCCCAGCTACCGGCTGACCAGCGTGCGCCAGCCCAACGACGAGATGGTGGCGGAGGCGGTGCGCCTCATCCTGTCGCGCATCGGCGCGGGCGGGGACACGGGGCCTGAGCGGGTGGCGCTGCCGGTGCGCCTCGTGGTCCGCGGGTCGGCACGGCGGCCGGCGACGGACGAGGGGCCGTACGATACCGAATAGGCGGCCGCGTCACCCCGCCGCCGCCCGCCGCGCCCCCTCCGTCAGGCTCGCCAGCTTCGCCCAGGCGATCTCCGCCTCGACCGCGCCGAAGCCGGCGAAGGTGCCGAAGCCGCAGTCGGTGCCCGCGATCACCCGGTCCGCACCCACGATGTCCACGTAGCGGCCGATCCGCTGGGCCACCAGGTCCGGGTGCTCGACGAAGTTCGTCGTGCTGTCGAGGCAGCCGGGGATCAGCACGTAGTCGTCGGGCGGCGTCACCGCGGTCCAGACCGTCCACTCGTGCGCGTGCCGGGGGTTGGCGCCTTCGAACAGCAGCGCCCGCGGCTTCGCGCGGAGCAGTTCGTGGACGATCGTTCGCAGGGGGATGTCGAGGTGGTGCGGCCCCTCGTAGTTGCCCCAGCACACGTGCATCCGCACCCGGTCGCCCGGCACGTTGCGCAGCGCGTGGTTCAGCACGTCGACGTGCAGGCCCAGCTGGCGCAGGAACGACGCCTCGTCGAGGTGCTTGTACATCATGTGCCGGCCGAGCCCGAGGTCCGGCGCATCGATCTGAAGCACGAGGCCCGACGCCACGATCGCCTCGTACTCGTGCCGCATCGCCTCCGCGAGGTCGGCCAGGTAGTCCTCCAGCCGGGCGTGGTGGTCGGATGGCTGGAACAGCGCGATGACGCCCGGCGAGGCGGCGTTCATGAAGCCCTCGGCATAGCCCGCCTTCGCCATCGCGCCCTTCATGCGCGCGATGTCGGCATGAAGCGGGTCCAGCGTCTTCACCCGGATGGGGCCGACGCAGCGCGGGCGGCGATAGGTGGGCGTGCCGCCCGCCTTGGCCAGCTTCGCCATGAAGCCGGGGAACCGCTCGAGGTCGGCCGGCGGGCTGCGCGGGCTGTCGCCGTCGAAGCCGGTCAGCCGCTCCTTGACGTAGGTGGCGTAGGAGATCTTGGACGTCTCGCCGTCCGACGGCACGTCGATGCCCGTCGCCTGCTGGCGGGCCAGCACGGCGTCGGTCGCCTCGGCGAAGACGGCCTCGGCCGCGGGAACCGGCTCGTCCTTCTCCCGGGCGAAGAGGACGTCGCAGACCGCCTGGGTCCGCGGCAGGCTGCCGACGTGGGTTGTGCGGACGCGGCTCATGCTGCCGCCACCGTCGTCTCGACGAAGCGCACCGGCCCGGCGGCGTCGCCGCCGCGGACCACGTAGGCCACGACCCCGTCCGACGACAGCGCCCGGAACGCGCGCGTCGCGCCCTTGGGCGTGGTGAAGGTGTCGCCCGCCGCCATCGTCGCCGTGCCCGCGTCGGTCGTGACCGCCAGCGTCCCCGAATGCACGAACACCACCTCCTCCTCGCCCCGCACGTGCGCCGGCACCACGGCCCCCGTCGCCAGCTTCAGGCAGCGCAGGTTGAACCCGTGCCGCCACCAGCCCACGACCGGACCCGCCGGGAAGCCGTCCGCCGTGTCGGTCGGCACGATCACCGGGCACTCCTCCACCCCCGGCCCCGCCAGCGGCGAGCCCGGAAAGCCCCGCATGTCGGCCCCCCGCACCACCCCCTGCGCGAGGCGGTCGAGCGACGGCGTCGCCAGCCGCGCGATCAGTTCGGCCGTGGGTGCGGTCTCCAGCTCCGCCCCCGCCGGCACCGTCTCGCCGACCGTGGTGTCCACCAGCCGCCCGCCCTTCAGGAGGACGAGCCCGTACTGCCGGGCCAGGTCGAACACCTTGGGCGCCCAGGTCACCTTGCCCGGGTCGTCGCCGCCCAGAACCACCCACAGGAAGCCGGTGCCCTCGTCCCGCTTGGCGAAGCCGCGGAACATGTGCACCGGCACCGTCACCACGTCGCCCGGACCGGCGTCCAGGTGCCCGTCGCTGCCCGCCTCCGCCCCGAACAGGAAGCGCCAGTGGCCGCTGTGGACGACGAACACCTCCGCCGTCTCGTGGCTGTGCTGGCTGTTCAGGCACCCGCCCGGCTGGCGCGCCGCCCCGATGTTGAAGCCGTGCGGCTCGGGGATGTGGACATGCTGGTTCGGGTTCTCCGACACCCCCGGACCCACGATGGTGAAGTTCTCCTTCCGGTCCGACCCCGGCGTCCGCGTGTCCACGAACGCGTTCGTGCACGCACGCAGGTCCGCGTACCGGACCAGACGCCCCTCGATCCCCGTCATGGCTGTTCCCCCGGCCGCCCGTCGCATGTCGACGGCGGGCGGCACCCCCGTGAATACGTATTCGACAAAGGCTAGACGCGGGCCGGCGGGGCTGTCAATCCGCAGGGAGGCCGATCGGTGGCGCCGGCCTCAGCGGAAGCCGGCGCGCATCAGCAGATCGTAGAAGTCCTTCAGCGCCTTCGCCCGGGTCTCGGGATCCTCGATGTCGGAGACGAACTCCTCCTCGAACCGAGGCTGGCGCAGGTGTTCGATCACGCGGCGGCGCGCGACGTCGAGGGCGCGCGGGCTCTCCAGCGCGCCGGACGCGCAGAGCTGGATGAGGCGGATCGCGCGGTAGCGCAGGATCGCGGTCGGATCGTCCAGCCGCTCGATGATCTTCGACATTTCGATGTACCCGACCAGCAGGTCGTCGATCCGCTGCATCACCCGCCGCCGGTCGGCCTCCGGCGCCGCGCAGTCCCGCACCTCGCGCCAAATGGCCGTGAGCACCGCGAGATTGTCCTTCACCGGCCGCTGCGGGTTCACGAAGCCGCCGACGCGCGCGAGGGTGGCGTCGATGCGGGCGCGGATGAACTCGCCCACCTGCAGGACCAGCCCGCTGTCCAGCGTCGCCAGCAGGAAGCGGAGCCGGTTGGCCGGATCGGGCATGTCGTCGCAGATCGACTGGACCGCGCGCTGGCGGCCCGGCACGCCGCCATCGTCCTGGTACTGCACCCGGCGCAGCGTGAGCCCCTCGGCGACCGGCCCGCCGCCGATCACGCCGCCGGGCCCGACCATGCGCTGGAGGAGGCGGGTGAAGGTCTCCCTCTCCTTCGCCGGCTCGTGCCGGTTGAGCGGCTGCGTACCCTTCAGCTGCCGGCGCACCCAGTCGAGCAGGACCATCCGCGAGGACGGCAGCCGCCCCTCCGCGAACAGCTGGTTCATGGGGATCGCGAAATCCTCGGCGTGGCGCTTGGAGGTGTCGAGCTTGCCCTCCGCGAGGTCGCAGAGGTTGATGATCGCCGTCATCAGGTTCGGCTGGGGGCCCAGAAGCTCCTGGATCACCGAGGCCGAGCCGAGCACGTCGGCGATGACCCCGTCGATGATCGCGGTCGACTCGGGGCTCATCCCCTCCTCCTTGGTGAGGAGGCCGACCAGGAACTGAACCTTCAGCGCGAAATTGCGCATGTTCACGAGTTCGCGCGAGAGCGCGACGAGCGACAGGAAGTCCGGACGCTCGTCCGCCGCGCTGGTGGAGAGCTCCGCGAAGAGGCGGCTGAAGCCGATCGTCTTGATGTTCGGCAGCTCGCGCCGGGAGGCGTTCCGGGCGCGGACCGTCATCTTCTCCAGCACGTTGAACATCTCGTCCCGGCGGGCCCGGCCGTCGCCGCTGCCGCCCGCCTGCACCTGCGCCACGTGTCCGATCGCCGACGGGACGAGCGCGTCCTTGTCCCGCAGGCGCTTCAGCTCCGCGAAGTTGTGCATGATCTCGGTCGGGGTGACGACCACCTCCTCGAGGTATTGCCGCAACACCCGCCCGACGGTGAAGCGCGAGTCCGTGCCGTAGTACTCCTCGATCTCCTCGCAGCGGGAAGCGGCGTCGACGGTCTGGATCGTGATGCGGTCGTTCTTGGGGCGGAACTGGCAGAAGATCTCCGTCTCGACCACGGCGCCGTCTGCCCGGGTCCATTGGCGAAGGACGCGCATGCCCTCCACCTTGCCCTGGCCGACCTGGGCCTTGGCGAACGACACCGCCGTCGCCTCGTCCTTCTCCTGCCCTTCGATCACCCAATGGTCCCGCTGATAGACCTGGATTTCGAAGAGGTTCTGCTGGCGCCGCATCGTGCCGGCCCTTCCAAGCGTGGAGCTACGTCACCGGCCCGGACTAACCCGTCCGATCGGTCTGGTCATCGTTCTATCACCGAGGCGCGGTCGCGTTCCATCGGCAATTCCGCCATGGGTTGCAACCGCTCGTTCCGACGGTTGCACGCGGCTTTCGCGGCGGCTTGCGGGCCCCGTCGACGTCTGGCAATGCTGCCTCGCGTCCGTCCGACGCCCACGGGTTCCGATCCTTGACCGACGCGCCTTCTCCGACGACCGACGACCCCGTTCTCGGCACGCTCGGCCGCGTCTTCGGCTATCCGGCCTTCCGCGGCGAGCAGGAGGCGGTGGTCCGCCACGTGGTGGCCGGCGGCGACGCGCTGGTTTTGATGCCGACGGGCGGGGGCAAGTCGCTCTGCTATCAGGTGCCCGCGCTGGTGCGGCCCGGCGTCGGCGTGGTCGTGTCGCCGCTGATCGCGCTGATGCGCGACCAGGTCCAGGCGCTCCAGGCGCTCGGCGTGCGCGCGGCGGCGCTCAACTCCAGCCTCGACGCGCGGGCGGCGGCGGAGGTCGAGCGGCAGGTGCTGCGGGGCGAAATCGACCTCGTCTACGTGGCGCCGGAGCGGCTGGTCACGCCGCGCTTCCTCGACCTGCTCGACCGCAGCCGGATCGCGCTGTTCGCGCTCGACGAGGCGCACTGCGTCTCCCAGTGGGGGCACGACTTCCGGCCGGACTACCGGCAGCTGGCGGTTCTGGCGGACCGCTATCCGGCCGTGCCGCGGGTGGCGCTCACCGCCACCGCCGACGGGCAGACGCGCGACGACATCGCCCGCGAGCTGCGGCTCGGCGAGGCGCGGCGCTTCATCGCCAGCTTCGACCGGCCCAACATCACCTATCGCGTCGCCCCCAAGACCGGGGAGCGTCGCCAGCTCCTCGCCTTCATCCGCGAGCGCCACGCCGAGGACGCCGGCATCGTCTACTGCCTGTCCCGCGGGAAGGTGGAGGACGTGGCCGATTGGCTGCGCGGCGAGGGGTTCGACGCCGTGCCCTACCACGCCGGCCTGCCGTCCGACGTGCGCGAGGCGAACCAGGACCGGTTCGTGAAGGGGGAGGGCGTGATCGCCGTGGCGACCGTCGCCTTCGGCATGGGCATCGACAAGCCGAACGTTCGCTTCGTCGCGCACCTCGACCTGCCGCGCAGCCTCGAGGCCTACTATCAGGAGACGGGCCGCGCCGGGCGCGACGGGCTTCCGGCGGACGCCTTCCTCCTCTACGGCCTCGCCGACGCGGTGCAGATGCGCCAGCTGATCGAGGCGTCGGACGCGCCGGAGGCCGTGCGGCGGATCGAGCGGTCCAAGCTGGAACGCCTTCTCGGCTTCTGCGAGACGGCCGAGTGCCGCCGCCGGGTTCTGCTCTCCTATTTCGGCGAGCCCGGGGGGGAGCGCTGCGGCAACTGCGACACCTGCTTCGACCCGGTGGCGACGTGGGAGGCGACCGAGGCTGCCCAGATGGCGCTCTCCGCCGTCTACCGCACGGGCCAGCGTTTCGGCGTCGGCCATCTGGTCGACGTGCTGCGCGGGGCCGACACCGAGAAGGTCCGCTCCTTCGGCCACCAGTCGCTCAAGACCTTCGGCGTGGGGCGCGACCGGGCGAAGGGGGAGTGGCAGTCGGTCTTCCGCCAGCTGGTCGCCGCCGGCTATCTCGTCCCCGACGCCGAGGGGCACGGCGGCCTGATGCTGACCGAGGCGGCGCGCCCGGTGCTGCGCGGGGAGAAGCGGGTGGAGATGCGGCGCGACCCGGAGGCGTCGGTGCGCCGGTCGCTGGCGGGGGCGGGGGCGGGGGC
>CANGXM010000106.1 GCA_947457845.1 Rhodospirillales bacterium
CCCGCCTCCAGCACCGCGACGGACAGGCCCGCCGCCGCGAGGCGCCAGGCGGCCGTCATGCCGAGGAAGCCGCCGCCGACGACGGCGACGTCGACCGAGAGCCCGTCCGTGAGCGGGTGCGTCTGCGGGCGGCCGACGGCCGTGGCCCACCAGAGCGTGCGCCGCAGCGGGGCCGAGGGGTCCGACGCGTTCATCAGGTTCCGTCCATCCCTCTCGGGCGATCAGCCGAGCGTCTCGGCATGGTGACAGGCGACCCGACCGCCGCCGAACGCGCGCAGGGCCGGCGCCTCGGTCCGGCAGAGCGCCGTCGCGTGCGGGCAGCGCGGGTGGAAGGTGCAGCCCGGCGGGGGGTCGATGGGGTTCGGCACCTCGCCCTTGGGCACCTCGCGCCTCCGCCCGACGTCGCCCAGACCGAGGGCCGATCCCATGAGCGTGCGTGTATAGGGGTGCGCGGGCCGGGCGAAAAGGGTGTCGCGGTCCGCCGTCTCCACGATCCGGCCGAGGTACATGACCGCGACCCGGTCGGCCATGTGGTCGACCACGGCGAGGTTGTGGCTGATGAAGAGATAGGTGAGGCCGTGCGCGGCCTGGAGATCCTTCATCAGGTTCAGGATCTGCGCCTGCACCGAGACGTCGAGCGCCGACGTCGGCTCGTCGCACACGATCAGCGCCGGCGCGGCGGCCAGCGCCCGGGCCACGGCGATCCGCTGGCGCTGCCCGCCGGAGAACTGGTGCGGGTACTTCTCCGCGTCCGCCGGCGACAGCCCGACGTCCTCCAGGATCTTCGCCACCCGGTCCCGCACCTCCGCCCGCGACGGCGCGAGGCCGAGCGCGAGGATGGGGTCCGCCACCGTCCGGCCCACCCGCCAGCGCGGGTTGAGGCTGCCGTAGGGGTCCTGGAAGATCATCTGGATCTCGTGCCGAAGCGGGCTTCCCGCCCGGCGTACCTCGGCGATCGGCGCCCCGCGGTAGAGCACGGACCCGGCCGTCGGCGGGACGAGGCCGGCCACGCAGCGGGCGACCGTGGACTTGCCGCACCCGCTCTCCCCCACCAGCGCGAGGGTGCCGCCGGCGGGGATGGCGAAGTCGATGCCGTCCACCGCCCTGAGCGTCCGCCGGCCCTGGCCGGACAGCAGGCGGGCGACCAGCGGCGCCGACACGTCGAACGCCTTGTGCAGGTCCCGCACGTCGAGGAGGGGGGCCGTCATGCCGCCGGCACCCCCGGGGCGAGCCAGCAGGCGGCGGCGTGGCCGTCCGCGCCCGCCAGCACGGGCAGGTCGACGCGGCACCGGTCCATGACCGAGGGGCAGCGCGGGGCGAAGGCGCAGCCGGCCGGCACGGCGGTCGGCCGCGGCATGGCGCCGGGGATCTGGGTGAGGCGGTGCCGCCGCTGCCCGATCTCGGGGATGGAGGCCATCAGCCCGCGGGTGTAGGGATGGGCGGGATCGGCGATCACGTCGCGCGTCGGCCCGATCTCCACGATGCGGCCGGCGTAGGCCACCGCGACCCGGCCGGCCAGCGCCGCGATCACGCCCATGTCGTGGGTGATGAGGATGACCGCCGTCCCGCACTCCTCGCACAGGTCGCGCAGCAACTGGATGATCTGCCACTGGACCGAGACGTCGAGCGCGGTCGTCGGCTCGTCCGCCACGATCAGCTTCGGCCGCCCGGCGAGCGCCAGCGCGATCACCACCCGCTGGCGCATCCCGCCCGAGAACTCGTGCGGATAGCTCGCCAGCCGCTCCGCCGGGGCCGGGATGCCGACCCGGGCGAGAAGGGCCGCCGCCTCGTCCCGCGCCGCGGCGCCCTTCAGGTCCGTGTGCAGCTCGATCGTCTCGGCCAGCTGCCGGCCGATCGTGAACACCGGGTTCAGCGAGGTGAGCGGATCCTGGAAGATCGTCGCGATCTCCGCCCCGCGCAGACGGCGCAGCTGCTCGCGCGGGAGGTCGTCGATGCGGCGGCCGGCGAAGCGGATCTCGCCGCCCGCGATCACGAGCGGCGGTTCCAGCAGGCCGGTCACCGCGCTGCCGATCATCGACTTGCCGGCCCCGGACTCCCCCACCACGCCCAGGATCTCCCCCGGTGCGACGTCGAGCGACACGCCGCGCAGGATCGGCACCCGCTCGAACGCCGTGCGGACGGCCACGTGCAGGTCGCGCACCTCCAGAAGGGCGGGAGCCGCCGTCACGGCCGGACGGGATCGCGAAGGGCGGGACGCATCGGCCTTGGATGTTCGAAATCGGGATCGCTTGATCAAATGATCGTTGTCGGTCACCATCCTTGTCAACGGGGTTGGTCAGAAGAAGGGGGACGATCATGAGACACACGATCCGCGTCGCGGCGACGTTCGCGGCGCTCCTGCTGGCGGCGACGTCCGCGCAGGCCCAGGTCACGCTGCGCTACGGCGGCACCACGCCGCCGCTCACGATGGACCCGCACTCCACGAACGATTTCGTCACCGCGGGCCTCATCCGGAACACCTACGACAGCCTCGTCGGCCACGCGAACGACATGTCGCTCGAGCCGGGCATCGCGACCGCCTGGCGGTCGCAGGCGCCCGACACCTGGCGCTTCACGATCCGCCAGGGCGTCACGTTCCACGACGGCACGCCCATGACGGCCGAGGACGTCGCCTTCTCGATCATGCGCCAGAGGGAGAGCCCGCTCTACCGCTCCCTCTACGGCGGCATCCGCGAGGCGCGGGTGGTGGACGCGACCACCGTCGACGTCGTCTCGGCCGCACCCGACCCCATCCTGCCGCGCAAGATGGTCCGCCTCTTCGTGATGTCGAAGGCGTGGGCGACGAAGAACGGCGTGGAGAAGGTGCCCGACCTCGGCGCCCAGGGGACCGAGGCGTTCTCGCTGCGCAACGCGAACGGGACGGGCGCCATGCGCCTCGCCTCGCACGAGCCCGGCACGCGGACGGTGTTCGAGAAGAACGCCGGCTACTGGGGCAGGTTCGAAGGCAACGTGGAGCGCGCGATCTACACGCCCGTGGCCTCCGCGCCGACGCGGGTGGCGGCGATCCTGTCGCGCGAACTCGACCTGATCTCCGACGTGCCGCTCCAGGACATCGAGCGCATCAAGGGCACGAACGGCTATCACGTGGTGCAGGCGCCGCAGCAGCTCATCATGCTGCTGGAGATGGACGGAACCCGCGACGTGGCGCTCGACGCCTGGGACAAGGCCGGCCAGCCGCTGAAGACCAACCCGCTGAAGGACGTGCGGGTGCGCCGGGCCTTCGCCCATGCCGTCGACGCCAACCTGATCGTCGACCGCGTGATGCGCGGGCAGGCGAAGGTGGTGGGGACGGCCGCGGCCCCGGGCCTCGGCGGCTATCAGCCGGACCTCGACGTCCGCTGGCCGACCGACGTGGCCCGCGCCCGGGCGCTCCTGGCCGAGGCCGGCTATCCCGACGGCTTCGCGATCCAGCTGAACTGCCCGCTGGAGCGCTACGTCAACACCGACGAGATCTGCCGTGCGACCGCCAGCCTGCTGGCGCGGATCGGCGTCGAGGTGCGGGTGAAGGGGAGCCCCTGGCCCGAGTTCGCGCGGATGCTGGTCAACGGCCCGAACTCCAGCTTCCACCTGATCGGGGCGGCCGGCAACTCGGGCGACAGCCAGGACACCTTCATCTCGATCATGGCGACCCGGGGCAAGGAGCCCGGCTGGGGCGCCACCAACTGGGCCATGTGGTCGAACGCGGAGTTCGACACGGTCGCCAAGGAACTGACCCAGACCTTCGACGAGGCCCGGCGGACCGAGCTGTACCGCCGCGCCCTGACCATCGGGAAGGACCAGGTGCACGCGGTCTACCTGCACCAGCCGCTGCTGACCTGGGGCATGCGCACGGCCGTCACCATGCCGCCCCGGGCCGACGCGGCCATCATCCTCAAGGACGTGGTGATCCGTCCGTGACCACGGCCGCCTCATGGTTCGACAGGCTCACCATGAGGCGCGCCCGGCCGTTTCCCGAGCCGGGCACGCCCCGCCCTGAGCTTGTCGAAGGGCGGGGCGCACCCCCGGGACGGGACCCGTGATCCCCTTCCTCGTCAACCGCGCGGCGCACGCCGTCCTGGTGCTGGTCGCCGTCAGCCTCCTCGCCTTCGTGCTGGGCGACGTGGTCGGCGACCCGGTGGCGAGCATCCTCGGGATGGACGCCACCGACGCCGACCGGGCGGCGCTGCGGGTGCGGCTGCATCTCGACCAGCCGTTCGTCGTCCGCTACGGCCACTTCGTCGTCCGCATCCTCTCGGGCGACCTCGGCACCTCCTACGGGGCGCAGCGGCCGGTGATCGACCTGCTGGCGGAGCGGATCCCGGCGACGGTGGAACTGGCGCTCGTCGCGCTGGCGCTCTCGCTCGGGGTCGGCATCCCGCTCGGCGTCTGGGCCGCCGCCCGGCGCGGTGACCGGCTGGTGGGCGCCCTGATGACGCTCTCGGTCCTGGGCGTGTCGCTGCCCACCTTCCTGACCGGCATCGTCCTCATCCTCGTCTTCTCCATCGGCCTCGGCTGGCTGCCGTCCTTCGGGCGGGGGGAGGTGGTGCGGATCGGCGGGTGGACCACGGGCTTCCTCACCGAGAGCGGGCTGCGCTCGCTGGTCATGCCCGCCGTCAGCCTCGCCATCGGCCAGATCGCGCTGGTCGCGCGCCTGAGCCGTGCGGAGATGCTGGGCGTGCTGCGCACCGACTACATCCGCTTCGCCCGCGCCCGCGGCCTTCCGGACCCGGTGGTGAACTTCTCCCACGCGCTGCGCAACACGCTGATCCCCATCATCACCGTCAGCGGGATCCAGCTGGGCTATCTGGTCGCCTTCGCGGTGGTGGTGGAGCAGGTGTTCCAATGGCCCGGCATGGGCCTCCTCTTCCTGCAGGCGCTGGCGCAGACCGACCTGCCGCTCATCTCGGCGTTCCTGCTGGTGGCCGCCTTCTTCTTCGTCGCGATCAACCTCGTCGTCGACCTGCTCTACGCCGTCGCCGATCCGCGCCTGCGGATCAAGACGCTGGCCGGGGCGCGCTGACGATGACCGCCACGACCGGGATCGTCGCCGCGATCCATCGCCGGAACCGGACGCTGGCGCGCCTTCTTCTCTCGCCCACGGCGACGCTGGCCGTCGTCGTGCTGACGGTCCTCGTGGGTGCGGCACTTCTGGCGCCCTGGATCGCGCGCACGAACCCCTACGACCTCGCCTCGCTCGACCTGCTGGACAGCCACCTGCCCCCGGCCTTCGCCAAGGGCGGCGACCCGCGCTACTGGCTCGGCACCGACAGCCAGGGGGCGGACGTGCTATCGCTCATCCTCTACGGCCTGCGCTCGTCGCTGGCGGTGGGCGTGCTGGCGGTCTGCATCTCGATCACCGTGGGGACCACGGCGGGGCTGGTCGCCGGCTATCTCGGCGGGATGGTCGACAGCGTGATCATGCGCATCGCCGACGTGCAGTTCACCTTCCCCGCCATGCTGCTGGCGCTGCTGATCGGCGGGCTCGGCACGGCGCTGCTGCCGTCCGCGCTGCGGTCGACGCTGGCGGTGCCGATCCTCGTCCTGGCGCTCGGCTTCTCCCACTGGCCCCACTTCGCCCGCCTCGTGCGCGGCGCGGTGCTGGTGGAACGGCAGAAGGACTACGTCGCGGCGGCGAAGCTGGTGGGGCGCGGCCCCCTCTTCATCATGGCGACGCAGATCCTGCCCAACGTGCTGAACCCGATCTTCGTGCTCGCCACCCTCGACATCGCCTTCGCCATCATGTCCGAGGCGACGCTGTCCTTCCTCGGCTTCGGCATGCCGCCGACCCAGCCGTCGCTCGGCACGCTGATCAAGACGGGCTACGCCTATCTCTTCTCGGGCGAGTGGTGGGTGGTGATCTTCCCCGGTGCGGCGCTGGTCGTCCTGCTGGTCTCGATCAATCTGTTGGGCGACTGGCTGCGGGACCTGCTCGACCCGCGTCTCGGCTGAGGAGAAACCGCGCGCATGACGACGCCGCCCCCCCTCGGGGGTCTCGACATCGAACCGGTCTCCTCGCGGCGGACGGTGCAGGACGAGGTCCATCAGCGCCTGAGCGAGGCGCTCATCTCCGGCCGCCTCGACCCGGGGCAGCAGCTCACCATCGCCGCCATCGCCGAGATGTGCGGCACCAGCCACATGCCCGTGCGCGAGGCGCTGCGGCGGCTGGCCGCCGAAGGCGCGCTCGAGGTCGCCTCGACCGGATCGGCCTACGTGCCCGCCGTCTCCCGCGCCCGGCTCGACGACCTGTGCGAGGCCCGCATCATCAACGAGGGGGCGGCGGGCGCGCGCGCCGTGGCCTTCGCCGACGCCCGTCTCGTCCGCGGCCTGGAGACGGTGATCGGCGAGTACTACGACGCCGCCCGCGCCCACGACCTCGCCGGGATGACGTCGAAGAACCAGGCGTTCCACTTCGCCATCTACCGCGCGTCCAACGCGCCCGTGCTGGTGCGGATCATCGAGACGCTGTGGCTCCAGTTCGGGCCGTACCTCAGGATGCTGACCCGCAACGTGGAGCCCAGCCTCCAGCCGCTCGAGCCCGACACCTACACCCGCCACCACTACGACATCCTGGCCGCCTTCAAGGCCGCCGACGCGAAGGCGGTGGGCCGGGCGATCGCGGCCGACATCCGCTCGACCCGGGCGCTGCTGCGCCGCCTGTGCGAGGACGCGGAGGCGCCGCGCGCCGCCGTGCGGAGCCGGGCGGCGGGTTAGGGCGCCGCCCGACCTTCCCGGAGATGCACCGCGTGCCGCGGCCGGCCCCAGTCGGCGGCGGCCGCCGTCACCCGCTCCAGATCCTCGGCCAGCAGCAGGCCGTTCGCCACCATTGCCTCCGCCGCCGCCCGGATCGCCGCGACGTAGGCGGCGGCGTCGGCGTGGCGCTCCAGGATCGCGGGGCGGGGGTCGCCCGTCGCCGTCCGCTCCTCCGCCGTCTCCGGCAGGGGGAGGTAGCTGCCGCTGAAGTCGTGCAGCGCGCCCGCGCCGTACCCGGCCGTCCGCAGGTTCCATCCGGTATAGGTGCCGAGCGGCACCGTCACCTGCGGCATGCGGACGCCGGCGACGTCGTTCCCGTCGGCGTCGACCTGCGGCACGAGGACGGCGTAGGCCCGGGTCGTGTCGACGGCGGGCGGTTCCGCCGCCGGGCCGCCGGTCGCGAAATCGGGGCCGTAGTCGATCACCGGCAGTTCGTTCGGCGACCGCGGGAGCGCCACGCCGGGGATCGCCGGGAACAGCACCCGCCACGCCGCCATGTCCACCAGCGTGCCGTCGGCGCGCCGGGGGATGCGGCTGGCCGGCGGCGGCGTGCCGTCCTTCACCCAGGCGTCCATCATCGCCAGCGTCGCGCGGAACAACGGCGAGGTCGCGACCACGTTCTGCAGGTTCGTGCAGATCCCCCTGGCGGGGCGGAACGGCAGGGGGTCCGACCAGTGCTGGGAACTCGACCAGTGGAAGATCCGCACGCCCGGCGGCTCGGGCAGGTCGTTCCCCGCCGCGTCGGTGTGCACGAGCGAGCCGCGCCGGTGCCAGTACTCGCTGGCGGTCTGGGTGTGGATGACCAGCGGGTCGGTGTCCGGCCGCTTCAGGATGCCGTCGGTCTCGCCGGACAGGGGATCGGTCGTGACCGGATAGGCGAAGGGGAACCGGTCGGCCGGGTTCGTCCAGTCCTCGTACTGGCGCGACGCCGCGACGACGAGGTTGGAGAAGCGGTGCATCGACGTGCGCCCCGCCCCCGCGATGTGGGCGATCACGCCGTCGAACACCCGGCGGCCCGCCGCGTCGGCATTGAAGCCGCGGTGGACGAAGTCGCGGATGCAGCGCCCGGACTGCGACCGCCCCCAGGCGAGGACGCGCGCGAGCGTCCGCCCGTCCTGCGCCAGCGGGTTCGCGTCCCCCGTCTCGTGCCGCAGGCACGCCACGAGGTCGCGGACGGCGGCGAAGCCGAGGTCGAGCACCAGCGGATCGCGCGCGGTGTAGACGAGTTCGTAGATCCAGCCGGTCGCGAAACCGGCCGGCAGGTGGACGTGCTGGTCGGACGCGATGATCGCCCGCTCCGCCCCGGTCACGTCGCCCTGCCCGCCCCGGCCGCCGCCCTCCACCCGGGCGAAGGCCCAGGCGTCGGGGGGGATGGGTTCCGCCGCCGACCAGGGATAGCGGCGCCGGCGGAAGTCCGCCGCCCGCGTGTCGAGCGAGACCGTGGGGTGGGAGCGCGTGCCGGTCTTGCCGCTGAGCGGCAGGACGGTGACGCCGGGCACGTCGGAGACGAACTCGGCGCGGACGCGGGCGGTCAGCGGGCGGCCCCCGTCCGTCGCGACCGGCAGGTCGGCGATCAGCCGCCCGTCGCCCGGCAGCACGTCCCCCTGCCATGCCGCCATGACGACCGAATACCCGTGGCGCATCAGGAAGCCGTTGCCGGCCTCCGCCACGGTCCGGGGATCGTTGGACGGCGGGGCGTCGTTGAAGAACTGCAGGCAGCGCTTGTTCCCGCGGTTGGGGAACTCCAGCAGCATCGCGCCGTTCCCGCGCGCGAGGTCGACCGGGCGCAGCACGCAGAACTCGATCGCCGCCCGCACCCGCCCGTCGGCCCCGCGCGGGGCGAGGCCGATGTCGAAGATCCCGCGCTGGGCGGGGGCCTCGGGGTCGAGGGCGAGGTGCGCGCGGGCGTCGATGCGCTCGTACGCACCGGCATCGCCCCACGGCCGGCCGTCGGCGAAGGCGCCGCGCCGCAGGATCTCGATGGAGACGGCCATGGGAGGGATCAGGCCGCCGTCGTCGGGAGCGCGTTCCGGTGGAACCGGCCCCCCTGCATGATCATCGACAGCGTCTCCTCCGGCCGCGAGAGCAGGCTCACGTCCTTCAGCGGGTCGCCCTCGCACACGATCACGTCGGCCAGCGCCCCCGGCCGGATGCATCCCAGCCGGCCCGTCTGCTGCAGGATCTCCGCGTTGACCGAGGTGGCGGAGCGGATGACGTCGACCGGGCGCTGCACCCGCCCGCGGATCGCGAACTCCTGGCTCTGGGCGTACTCCATCTCGCCCATCAGGTCGGTGCCGAAGCCCATGCGGGCGCCGGCCGACAGGCAGACGTCCAGCATCTGGAGCCCGGCGCGGTTCACCGCCGCCAGCTTCTCCATCACATAGGGCGTGAGGCCCAGCCGGTCGCCGTGCTCGGCCGTCACCTCGTAGCAGACGAGGGTGGGGACGACGTAGGCGTCCCTCTCCACCGCGAGGCGCGCGGTCGGGTGGTCGATGAAGTTCGCGTGCTCCACCGTGCGCACGCCGGCCTCCAGCGCGTGGCGGATCGCCTCGCACGAATAGGTGTGCGCCACCACGTACTTGCCCTTGGCCCGGGCTTCGGCGACGCAGACGCGCAGTTCCTCCTGCGTGAACTGCACGTTCTCCAGCGCGTCCGACGGCGAGCCGACGCCACCGTTGGCCATCACCTTGATGTGGTCTGCCCCCTTGCGCAGCTCGTCGCGCACCACGCGGCGCATCTCGTCCGGCCCGTCGACGAGGCGGGAGACGAAGATGAAGGCGTTGGCGTTGTAGTCGATGTCGGTGCGGCTGTCGGTGCGCCGGCGATGGTCGCCGTGCCCGCCGGTCTGGGTCAGGCCGGGGCCGCCGACGAACAGGCGCGGACCCGGGATCCACCCCTGGGCGACCGCGTCGCGGATGCCGACGTCGCCGCCCCCCACGTCGCGCACGGTGGTGAAGCCGCGGTCGAGCATCGCCCGGATCCGGGGCACCGCCCGCGCGGTCATCAGGGTCAGGGGCACCGTCTCGTTGCGCGCGGCCGCGAGGCTGATGGCGAAGACGTGGACGTGCGCGTCGATCAGCCCGGGCAGCACGGTGCGCCCGCCGACGTCGACCACAGTGGCGCCCGCGGCGGTCACCCGACGGTCGGAGACCGCCTCGATCCGGTCGTCGACGATCAGGATGTCCTGGCCGGGAACCGCCTCGTCGGCGAACCCGTCGAAGACGGTGCAATTGCGAAGGATGGTCGTCGCCATGGTGCTCCCCCGGGCTGTGCCGCGCTTGACGCCCCTTCGGCGATGATGGGATCGTTTGATCAAATGTGCAACCGGGCTCGGGGCGGGGACGCGCGATGACGGACTGGAACGGAACGGTCGGGATCGCCGGCCCGGGGCGGATGGGCGGCGGCTTCGCGCGCCGCCTCCTGGCCGAGGGCGTGCCGGTCGTGGTCCTGCCGGGCCCGCGGCGGAGCGCGGTCGAGGATCTCGCCGCCCTCGGCGCCCGGATCGTCGCGACGGCGGCCGAACTGGCGGCCGCGTCGGACCTGGTGATGACCGCCCTGCCCTCGTCGGACGAGGTGGCGGCGATGGCGCAGGGACTGCGCGCCGGGGCGCGGCCGGGGCTCGTCCACGTCGACCTGACGACCGGCGACCCGGCGACGACGCTGGCGATCGCCGCGGGCCATGAGGATGCGGGCCTCGGCTTCGTCGACGCGGGCGTCTCGGGCACGCCCGAGCACGCGGCCACGGGACAGGCGGTGCTGTGCCTGGGCGGCGACCCGGACCTGCTCGCCCGGCTCGACCCGCTGTTCGCCCGCATCGCGCGGCGGCGCGTGCGGATGGGCGACGTGGGCGCCGGGCACACGGCCAAGGTGATCATGGGCTTCGTCGGCATGGCGATGGCGACGGGCATCGCCGAGGCGCTGACGATCGCCCGGGCCCGCGGGATCGACCTGGAGGGCATCCGGTCGGTCGTGGGCGAGACGACGATGGACAGCGGCACCTTCCAGGCGATGGCGCTGGCGGCCATGGACGGCGACACCGGGCGCCGGAAGCTCGCCATCGCCACGGCGCACAAGGACGTCGGCTGCCTCCTGCGGATCGCGGCGGCGGCGGGCGTCGAGGCGCGTGTGGGGGAGGCCACCCGCGCGGTGCTGGGCCGCGCGACGGCGGCCGGTCACGGGGCGGATTTCGTCCCGGCGCTGACCGCGATCCTGTCGGCGCTCGACGGCGTCAGCGACGCCTGAGCCACCAGGTGCTGGCGACGATGATGGCCGCCCCGGCCAGCGTGGAGCCGGTGATCGGCTCGGCGAAGATCAGCCAGCCGGCGGCGGCCGAGAGCACGAGGCTGAGATAGCCGAGCGGGGCGAGCGTCGCCACGTCGGCCGCGCGGTGGGCGCGGATGAAGCAGTACTGGCCCAGCTGCGCCAGCGTGCCGACCAGAAGCAGCATCGGCCAGTCCTCGCCCCGCACCGGCACCCACAGGAGGAAGGCGGGCACGGCGGTCATCGCCGACATGGCGACCGTGTACCAGACCATCAGCGCCATCGGCCCCTCGGTCGACCGGCGCATCGTGATCACGGCGGCCGAGCCGAGGATCATCGCGGCGACGGCCGCCAGCAGCCCGTCGTCCACCGCCATGTCCCGCGGGTCGAGCACGACCAGCACGCCGAGGAAGCCGATCGCCGTGGCGGCCCATCGCGCCGCCCCCGGCCGCTCCCCCAGCACCAGCATGGCGAGGAGCACGAGGACGGCGGGCCGGGCGAAACCGATGGTGTTCACGGTGGCGAGCGGCGCGTGGGTCACGGCGTGGAAGTTCGCCGTCACCGCCCCGACGTTCAGCGTGACCCGCAGCATCTGCAGCCACGGCTGGCGCGTGCGCAGCGCCGACCGGCCCTGCCGCAGCAGGACCGGGAGGATCAGCAGCAGCCCGATCAGGCAGCGGATGAAGACGAGCTGCACCGCCGGATAGGCGCCGCCCAGCAGTTTCACCGTCACCGTCATGCCGAGCATGAGGACCATGTCGGTCAGCAGCCACGCCGCCCCGATTCCGGGGCCCTGCGCCGGCGTGGCGTGCGTCGTGTCCGGCGCCGTCATCGCCGCGGGGCGACGAGGTTCGCGAACAGGCGGAAGGCGCCGGGGACGAGGGCCTCCATCTGCGTGTGCAGCACCAGTGCGGTATGGACGTGGCGCCCGCGGCCGATGTCGGCGGCGAGCAGCCCGCCCGTCAGCGGCGCCTCGCCGGGGTCGTTCATGGCGAGGAGGGGGACGTAGGCGGCATCCCACTCGGCCGCGAAATAGAGACCGCGCTCCTTCACCCACCCGGCCCAGTCGTCCGGGCCGATGCGGTTGGGCGTGGTCAGCAGCGGATGGCCGGGCGCCAGCACGGTCACCGGGCCGGACTGGTCCGTCACCCGCCAGCGCAGCGACGGCTGGCCGATGCGGATGCGACGGGGCGGGGTCGCGTTCGGGTCCCACCCGTCCGAGGGCCGGTGGTACTGGGTGACCAGCGTCCCGCCCGCCTCCACGAAGGCGCCGAGGCGGGGTGCGGATGCTGCGAGGTCCGGCCGCTTCCCGAAGGCGAAGATGCCGGTCACGATCGTGTCGAAGGCCGACAGGTCGCCCGACGCCAGCGTCTCGGCCGACAGGAGCGTGACGTCGAGGCCGAGGCGGCGCAGCCAGAGCCACGCGCGGTCGGACCCGCCGTCGACGAAGCCGATCCGCACGCCGTCCGGAAGCGCCGCCCGGAGCGCCCGGACCGACACCGTCGCCGGCGTCGTCGCCACCCGGCGGCCGGTATGGGGATGGCCGATCTCCCGCACCCGCGCGGCAGAGGCCAGCGCGCCGTCGGTCCGCAGCACGACCGTGTGCAGACCCTCGGCCAGCCCGGGTCCGGGCGAGAGGGTGAAGCCGGCCGCGGCCGTGGCG
>CANGXM010000107.1 GCA_947457845.1 Rhodospirillales bacterium
CGGGCGGCCTCCTGGCGCCCAACCCGTTCGACGTCGGGCCGTCGGGCGCGCCGACCGGCCTCGCGCCCGCGCGGGAGACGGCGCCCGGCGTCGATCCGAACGACCCGCGCACCTGGCACCGCACGCCGCGCAACGCCGCCTGCCCCTGCGGCTCGGGCAAGAAGTTCAAGCACTGCCACGGGCGGGTCGGCTGACCAGTCCGCAGGGGTCGTATCATTGTTTGGAAGCCGTGGCAGGTTGGCAGTGTTTCCGTTGACCTCCTCCTGACCTAAGCCAAATCGGTCGATTCGGGTTGGCGCCCGACGGCTGTCGTGCGCTCACATGGCGCGTGACTTATCACCGAAACGGACTCATATTCCGCTACGGTGTAGGTTTTATCCTACATACAGCGGGACGGAAACGAGGAGGAGGCACGATGATACAACTAAAGACGCGGGAGTCGCTCCTGAGCGCCCTTCGCCAAGCATCGGTGCGGACCCCGACCGCCGAAGAGTTGCAAAGGCAGCGAGTCTCTTTCATTATGGGTTCTCTGAATGCAGAGAGCGCCGTTACGCGGGCGCAGGTCGAAGAAATGCTGGCGGAGCATGAGGGAAGAAAGGCATCCTGAGTGATAATTTTCGAGATAACCAACAGCGAAAACCATCCAGTTTATCAATCGCTGGAAATCTCGAATGGGAATCGACAATACGATTTCTTGCGTTCCATAGTGGTCGCCTCGCTTCAAGTGGGGCGGCCATTTTTGTCTCAGACAATTTTGAAAGCTCTCAACTATCATGCGATTACTTGTCTTCATTCGCATGCTGGAGAGTATAGGCCTTGGTTCGTTGAAGTTGGTGACTATAAACCACCGCCTCATTATCGCGTTCAAGCGCTAATGGATGATTTCGTAAATACCGTTAACAGAAAATGGGAAGTAACTGATCCGGTTGTCTTGGCAACTTACGTGTTGTGGCGAATCAACAATATCCATCCATTTATTAACGGAAACGGTCGGACCGCACGTGCTGCTAGTTACTTCACACTTTGTGTGTCCACGGGTGGGTGGTTGCCGGGAAGCGTTATTCTACCGGAGTTACTTCGTCAGAATCGAAATGAGTATGTGGCGGCACTCAAGGCAGCTGATACTTCTTTCCGCGAACGGGGCGAAGTCAATTTGGAAGATTTGCATGGGCTAGTAACACGATTGCTTGAGCAGCAGATTCGCTCTGCTGATACTCAAATGGATGTTGTCAGCGTTCCGGATTCCAACTGATAGTATTCGGTTTGCAAGCGTATTTCGTCGGACGGCATGGAATCTGGTAGTTTCCACTTACGTCCGAACCACGGGAGACGGTGGATGACCCGGATCGCCAAGACTAGGAGCGTCATGCTGCGGCTCGCGATCCTCGCGACGGGGCTTCTTGCGGCCGGCCCCCTCGCCGCGCAGGGATCGAACATCCTCAATCCGCGCGGCGGGGACCTGCTGAACCCCCGCGGCGGCGACATCCTGAACCCCGGCGGGGCGCCGCCCCTGCCGAATCCGTCCGACATTCCCCAGGTCCGGCCGCGCCAGCCGGTGAACTGGTCCGACGACCCGTCCGTGACCCTCGGCCCGCCGCCGGTCTTCGGGCGGCCCGTGGGCGGGGCGCAGGGGCAGGCCATGACGATCCTCGACGGCTCGGGCCGCCCCATCGGCTCGGTGCCGCCGGGCTGGACGGGCCGCCAGATCCTGCGCGACGCGACGGGCCAGCCCATCGGCATCATCGACCTCGACCCGGACACCCGCGGCGACCGGCGGGACGGCGGCTACGTCGTCCGCGACATGGCGGGCCGGCCGATCGGACGGGTGGAGACGGGCGAGGATCCGCTGCGGCGTCACGGGGATTGAGGAGAACCCTCACACCTCGCGCACCACCTCGCCGCCCGGCGGGACATGGTCGTTCAGCCGGGTCCGCTGCCGCCCGTCGGCGTCGAAGTTCGACGAGTCGAGCCACGCGCGAAAGCCGGCGTCGATCGCCGGCCACTCGCGGTCGAGGATCGAGAACCACGCCGTGTCCCGGTTCCGGCCCCGATAGACGGTCGCCTGCCGGAACAGCCCCTCGAACGAGAAGCCCAGCCGCCGCGCCGCCGTGCGCGACGGGGCGTTGAGCGCGTCGCACTTCCACTCGTAGCGGCGATAGCCGAGCCCGAACGCCCGCGCCATCATCAGGTGCATCGCCTCGGTCGCGAGTGCGGTGCGCTGGAGGGCGGGGGAAAAGCGGATGTGCCCCACCTCCACGCTGCCCGCCGCCGGGTCGATCCGCAGGAAGCTCGCCTGACCGACCGCACGGCCGCTCGCCCCGTCGATCACGGCGAGGAACAGGGGGTCCTCGCCCGCCGCGACGCCCGCGATCCACGCCCTCAGCGCCTCCCGCGTCGCGAAGGGACCGTAGGCGAGGTAGGTCCAGCCGCGGCCGTCGGTGTCGGCGGCATGGGCGTCGAAGAGGTCGTCGGCATGCGCGTCCGGGTCGAGGGGGACGAGACGGCAGAGCCGCCCCTCCATCGGGGTCCGCGGGATCCGCGGCGGCGACCGCCAGCCGTCGAGATCCGGCCCGACGGGCTGGCCCAGCGGGTTCGGCCGCGCCGTCACCGTGCCGCCCTCAATCGGCCGCGCGGCCGACGCCGCCGTGGGCGACGGACCAGTCGGCGGGCGCGGCCAGGAACGCCTCGACCTCGTTCAGCGTGGCCGGGTCGAAGTGCCCGGCCGCCTTGGCCGCGCGCAGCATGTCGTGCCAGGTGACGAGCGCGTGCAGCGTCACCCCGAGGCGGTCCATCGTCTCCTTGCTCTCGGGGAAGATGCCGTAGTGGAAGACGACGAAGGCGTGCTCGACCGTGCAGCCGGCCGTGCGCATCGCCTCGACGAAGTTCACCTTGCTCCTGGTGTCGGTCGCGAGGTCCTCGACCAGCAGCACGCGCTGCCCGTCCTCCACCACGCCCTCGATCTGGGCGTTGCGGCCGAATCCCTTGGGCTTCTTGCGCACGTACTGCATCGGCAGGCCGAGCGCGTCCGAGATCCAGGCGGCGAACGGGATGCCCGCCGTCTCCCCGCCCGCGACCGCGTCGAACCGCTCGAAGCCGGCGTCGCGCTCCAGCGTCTCGACCGCGTACCGCACGATCGCGCGCCGCGCGCGGGGAAAGGCGATGATGCGTCGGCAGTCGGTGTAGACCGGGCTCGCCCAGCCCGATGTGAAGATGAACGGCTTCTGCCCGTCGTAGAAGTGGACCGCGCCGATCTCCAGCAGCAGGCGGGCGGTCAGGTCGGCGATCGTGCGGGCGTCGGTCGTCATCGGTGGGCTCGGCCAGGGGCGGGACGGCCCAGTCTTTAGGGCGGCGGGGGCGCCCTCCGCAAGCCGGATGCCACCCGCCCCTCGGTCCGACGCCGCGACCCGGGTTCAGCCCTCCTGCGAGAGCAGCCAGACCGTCGCGTCGAAGGCCAGCGTCCCCAGGCCGACGGTGGTGGCGAGCGTCGCCACCGGTGCCGCGTCCGCCGACCAGGCGACCAGCACCGCCACGTCGAGGACCGCCAGCATCACCAGCCAGGCGGGGGCCGCGTCGGCCGGCACCGCGTGCCGGGCCCATCGTCCCGCCCCTTCGCGCAACCGCGCCGCGACACCGTCCATCCCACCCTCCCGAACCATTCGGGGGAAAGGATGAGGCCGACGGGTTAACGGATCGTTCCCGCCCGCGGGCCCACGCCGTGCGGCTTGACGACCGCCGCCGGGCGGGCCCACGCTCCCGGGGTCGTTCGTGCAGACTCCGAAAGGGCGATCCGTTGACCAGGACCGTCGTGATCACCGGTGCGGCCGGAAACATCGGCCGCAAGCTGAACGCCCACTTCACCGGCCTCGGCTGGACGACGCGCCTGCTGGACGCGCATCCGGGCGAGGGGGTGGAGGTGGCCGACCTGTCGGTCTGGGACGAAGGCTGGGTGTCCCGCTTCGCCGACGCCGACGCGGTCGTGCTGCTGGCCGGCGATCCCAAGCCGGAGGCCACCTGGGCGTCGGTCGTGCGCCTCAACCTCGACCTCGTGATGAACGTCTACGAGGCGGCGGTGGCGCAGCGGGCGAAGCGCGTGATCTTCGCCAGCTCCAACTGGACCATGGCCGGCCACCGGTTCGCCGACGGGCCGCTGACCACCGATCGCGAACCCTGTCCCGTGAACGCCTACGGCATGTCCAAGCTGGTGGGCGAGCGGATCGGCCGCTCCTACGCGCACAGGCACGGCCTCTCCTCCATCAGCTTCCGCATCGGCTGGATCCAGCGGGGGGAGAATCGGCCGGGCCCGCACATGAAGTGGGCGGACTGGGGCCAGGGGATGTGGCTGTCCGACCGCGACATGGCGCAGGCGTTCGAGAAGGCGGTGGCGGCACCCGCCGACGTCCGCTTCGCCGTGCTGAACCTCATGTCGGCCAACCCCGGCATGCGCTGGGACATCGAGACGACGCGCAAGGTGCTGGGCTATGTGCCGCAGGACGGCGCCGAGCCCGTCGTCACGCCCGAACAGGCCCAGGGCCGCGAGATCACGCGGCGCACCCGCGAGATGGTGGAGGCCGCCGAGGCCTGGATGCGCGACACGCGCTGGTGAGGGCGTCCCGGTCGCTCCCCTAAGTCCGCGCCGCCGCCGTCTCGGCCACGATCCAGTCGCGGAACGACCGCACCAGCCGCACCTCCGCCTTGGGTTCCGGGCAGACGAGGTGATAGGCCCCGCCGCTGACCAGCGGGCGGGGGAACAGGATCTCCAGCCGCCCGGCCTCCAGTTCGTCCGCGACGAGAAAGCGAGGGACGAGGCCGGCGCCGATCCCCGCCACCGCCGCCTGCGCCACCATCGCGAACTGCTCGAACCGCGGGCCGCGCATGGGGTTGCCGTCCGCCACCCCGACGCTCGCGAACCACTCCGCCCAGGCGGTCGGGCGCGTGCTCTGCTGGAGAAGCGTCGCGCGGGCGAGGTCGGCGGGGGCAAGGATGCCCTCCCGCGCCCGCCACGCGGGGCTGCACACCGGCACCATCACCTCGTCCAGCAGATGGGTGCAGACGGCGCCCGGCCACTGCGGGCGGCCGAAGTGGATGGCGGCGTCGAAGGGCTCGGCCGCGAAGTCGAACGGCACGAGCCGCACGCCGAAGTTCACCGTCACGCCGGGGTGCGCGGCGAAGAACGAGGCCATGCGCGGGATCAGCCAGCGCGTGCCGAACGTCGGCAGGACCGCTAGGTTGAGCACGCCGTGCGTGCCCGACAGCGCGATCGCCTGATGGGTCGCACCGGCGAGTTCCCCCAGCGTGGTGCGCACGCTGGTGGCGTACATCCGCCCCACGTCGGTCAGCACGATGCGCTGGCGCGTGCGGCGGAACAGCGAGACGCCGAGCGACGCCTCGAGCTGCTGGATCTGCCGGGAGACGGCACCCTGGGTGAGGTTCAGCTCCTCGGCCGCGCGCGAGACGCTGGCGTGCCGGGCGGTCGCCTCGAAGGCCAGCAGGTTGGCGACGTTGGGGAGGAAGCCGCGGCGGAGCACCACTTCATTCCGATCCGGAATGACCTCCTGCAACATTGTCGATTTACTTCGGCGCCGTCCAGACCGAGGTTGTCGCATGGCCGGGCCCGGACGGACGGGGCGCCGGCGGAGGGGACCGACATGGCCGACGCCAAGCTCGCACGCTTCGACTGGGAGGACCCGTTCCTCCTCGACGACCAGCTGACCGAAGACGAGCGGATGATCCGCGACACCGCGCGGAACTACGCCCAGAACCATCTGCTGCCCCGCGTGATCGAGGCCTACCGGGAGGAGAAGACCGACCGGCGCATCTTCGACGAGATGGGCGAGCTGGGCCTGCTGGGCGTCACCGTCCCGGAGGAGTACGGCGGGGCGGGCGCATCCTATGTCGCCTACGGTCTCGTCGCGCGCGAGGTGGAGCGGGTGGACAGCGGCTACCGCTCGATGATGAGCGTGCAGTCCTCCCTCGTCATGTATCCGATCCAGGCCTACGGCAGCGAGGACCAGCGCAAGCGGTACCTGCCGAAGCTCGCGTCGGGCGAACATGTGGGCTGCTTCGGCCTGACCGAGCCGGACGCCGGCTCCGATCCCGCCGGCATGAAGACCCGGGCGGAGACGATCGACGGCGGCTATCGCCTGATCGGCTCAAAGATGTGGATCTCCAACTCGCCCATCGCCGACGTCTTCGTCGTCTGGGCGAAGTCGGCGGCGCACGGCGACGAGATCCGCGGCTTCGTGCTGGAAAAGGGCATGAAGGGCCTCTCGGCCCCGAAGATCGGCGGCAAGCTCAGCCTGCGCGCCTCGGTCACGGGCGAGATCGTGATGGACGGGGTGGAGGTGCCGGAGACGGCGCTCCTGCCGAACGTGTCCGGCCTGAAGGGGCCGTTCGGCTGCCTCAACCGCGCGCGCTACGGCATCTCGTGGGGGGCGATGGGGGCGGCCGAGGACTGCTTCCACCGGGCCCGGCAGTACGTGCTCGACCGAAACCAGTTCGGCAAGCCGCTGGCCCAGACCCAGCTGATCCAGAAGAAGCTGGCCGACATGATGACCGACATCGCGCTCGGCCTCCAGGGCAGCCTGCGCGTCGGCCGCCTGTTCGACGAGGGGCGGCTGGCGCCGGAGATGATCTCCATCGTCAAGCGCAACAACTGCGGCAAGGCGCTCGACATCGCCCGCATGGCGCGCGACATGCACGGCGGGAACGGCATCCAGGAGGAATACCACGTGATGCGCCACGCGCAGAACCTGGAGACCGTGAACACCTACGAGGGCACCCACGACGTCCACGCCCTCATCCTCGGCCGCGCGGTGACGGGGCTGCAGGCGTTCTTCTGACCGCTGCATCGGGGGCCCGGGCCATGACCAAGCCGCTCGCGGGCCTCCGGGTTCTGGAACTCGCCCGCATCCTCGCCGGGCCCTGGGTCGGCCAGCTGCTGGCCGACCTGGGGGCGGACGTGGTGAAGGTGGAGCGGCCGGGGGCGGGCGACGACACCCGCGGCTGGGGCCCGCCCTTCGTCCCGGCGGCGGACGGCGGCCACCTCTCGGCCGCCTACTTCCACGCGGCCAACCGTGGCAAGCGATCGGTCGCGGTGGATTTCGAGACGCCCGAGGGGCAGGCGACCGTCCGGCGGCTGGCCGCGCGCGCCGACGTGCTGATCGAGAACTTCAAGGTCGGCGGCCTCGCGAAGTACGGGCTCGACTGGGAGAGCCTCAGGGCCGTCAACCCCCGCCTCGTCTATTGCTCGATCACCGGGTTCGGGCAGACCGGCCCCTATGCGTCGCGCGCCGGCTACGACTTCATCGTGCAGGGCATGGGCGGCATCATGGACCTGACCGGCGACCCGGAGGGCGAGCCGCAGAAGATCGGTGTCGCCTTCGCCGACATCTTCACCGGCGTCTATTCGGTCGTCGGCATCCTCGCCGCCCTGCGCCGTCGTGACGCGACGGGCGAGGGCGGGCAGGTGGACATGGCGCTGCTGGACGTGCAGACGGGCGTGCTGGCCAACCAGGCGATGAACTTCCTCGCCTCCGGCCGGGCGCCGACCCGCATGGGGAACGCGCATCCCAACATCGTGCCCTATCAGGTGTTCGCGGTGGCGGACGGGCACGTGATCGTGGCGGTGGGCAACGACGGGCAGTTCGCGCGCTACTGCGCCGTGCTGGGCCGGCCCGACCTCGCGGCGGACCCGCGCTTCCGCACCAACGCCGACCGGGTGCGCGAGCGGGCGGTGCTGGTGCCGATCCTCTCGGCGCTGATGACGGGCGTCACCCGTGCCGCCCTTCTGGAGGCGCTGGAGCGGGAGGGGGTGCCGGCGGGGCCGATCAACAGCGTCGCCGACGTCTTCGCCGACCCGCAGGTGATCGCCCGCGGCATGCGCCTCGATCTGGTCTCCGAGGCCGCGGCGGCGGGGTCCATCCCCTCCGTGCGCTCGCCCATCGTGCTGGACGGCGAGGCGATGGCCGCGGCCACGCCCTCGCCGCGACTGGGGGAGCACACCGCGGACGTGCTGGCCGATCCCGCCTGGGGCGGCGGCGCCTGATCCCGCCCGTCAGGGGCCCGGCGTCCGCCCCGTCGCATAGAGCGTGAAGTCGCGCCCGACCCGGACCGGGGACAGCCCCGGCGGATCGGGGATGCCGTCGCCCGTGCCGATGACCCAGACGTAGTCGAAATCCGCCCGCCAGTCGGCGAAGTAGGGCCGCACGCCCGGCCGCGTCTCCGTCCAGGGAAGGAAGGTGCCGGCCACCGCGACGCCGTGGAGGAGTTCGCCCAGCGTCGGCGGGATGCCCTCCCAGACGTCGATCGCGTGGAAGGCCGGGCGGGTGCGCACGGGCTGCTTGCCCGGATGGGTGAAGAAGGTGGGGACGAAGGCGCTGGCGTCCGGCACCGCCAGCACGGGGACGTGGCGGCGGAAGGCCATGCCGAACCGGTCGGCCGACGGCGCCTGCGCCACGAGGATGCGTCTGCCCTTGGGCAGGGCGGCCGCCGTCGCCCGCACCTCCGCGACGAAGGCCGCACCGGCGGCGGCCGGCAGGGCGGCCAGCGTCGTGGAAATCAGCATCGCGGCGACGAGGACGGCGGCGTGCCATGGCGCGAACCGTGTCCATGCGAAGACCGCGGGCAGGACGAAGGCCGCCCAGGCGAACACGCGCTCGGGCATGTGGTAGGTGCCGAGGACCGCCATCGGCATCGCGGCGAACAGCGCGAGGAAGAACCCGCCCAGCAGCACCAACGCCCGGTCCGTCCGCACCGCGGCGGACGCCAGCAGGGCGACCAGGAAGGCGACCCAGCCGAGCAGCAGGTAGCGGCCGAAGGGCGTGTAGGCGTGGAACACGTCGAGCCCGGTCTCGACCTTGTGGCCGAGGCTCATCCGCACGAGGCGGTCGCCCACCGGCTCGCCGTTGAGGAGGCTCGCAGCGAGATACGCCACCAGCGGGGCGGCGAGGATGGCGACCTCGCCCGCGAGGCGCCCCACCGTCCGCCGCGCCGGGTCCGCCGATGCCGCGAGCAACGAGACGAGGCCGACGGTCAGGCCGTAGAGCCCGAAGGCGAAGAGGTGGACGAAGGCGATGGCGAGGCCGGTCGCGACGTGGGCCGCGAGACGCCGCCACGGGGCCGCGTCCAGCATCCGCACCCAGAGCGCCACCCCCCAGATCGCGAGCCCCATGGCGAAGACGAAGTTCACGAACCCCCAGGCGAAGGGCACGGAATAGACCGCCACCGCCGCGAACAGGCCGGCCGGCCCGATCCGCCCGGACCACGCGCGCTCCAGCGCCACGACGCCGGTCAGGCACAGCAGGATGCCGGCGAGGAAGAACGCCTTGGTCGCCGCCTCCACGCCGACGAGCAGGGACAGCGCCGGGACCGCGAGGTCCATCGCGAGGTTCGTCGGCGAGCCGAACCGGATCTCGTAGACCGCGGACAGGAACGGGTCCGCGTCGCCCCGGGCCAGCACCGCCATCCGGGCCAGATGGTTGGCGTAGTCCACCGACCAGGGGATCGGCGGCAGGGCATAGGGAAGAAGAGCCAAGGAGAACGAAAGCAGATACAGCGGCCCCCATCCGGTCCACAGGAGCGGCACGGGGCGTGGCCGAACGACCATAGACGAGACGAAGGACGGAGGGGGCAATCCGAGTGTCATCACAGCGATCCGACGAATGGAGATTGGACGGACATTGGACGGGATGGGACCGTACGACCTGGAAGAAAGTGGCGCACCGGTGTCATTCCGGCAAAGCGCCGCTCGGGAGAGGTAAACCATGGCGAGTCCGATCGAGCTTTCGGTGGTGGTGCCCTGCTTCAACGAGGAGGAGAGCCTGCCGGCGCTGATCGCCCGGCTCGCGCCCGTCTGCCGTGCGGTGGCCGGCGACCGGCACGAGATCGTGCTGGTCAACGACGGGTCGCGCGACCGGACCTGGGCGCTGATGACGGCGCGCGCCCGCCACGATCCGGCGCTCGTGTGCGTGAACCTCTCGCGCAACCACGGGCACCAGCTGGCGTTGACCGCCGGCCTCACGGTCTGCCGCGGGGCCCGCATCCTCGTGATCGACGCGGATCTGCAGGACCCGCCGGAGCTTCTGCCGGCGATGATGGCGCGCATCGACGCGGGCTGCGACGTCGTCTACGGCCAGCGCGTCAGCCGTGCGGGGGAGACGGTGTTCAAGACCGCGACGGCGGCCCTCTTCTATCGCCTGCTGCGCCGGATCGTGGACATCGACATCCCGTTGGACGCGGGCGACTTCCGCCTGATGACACGCCGCGCGCTCGACGTGCTGCTGGCGATGCCCGAACAGCACCGCTTCATCCGCGGGATGGTCAGCTGGATCGGGTTCCGGCAGGAACCGATCCCCTACGACCGCGACGTCCGTTTCGCCGGAACCACCAAATATCCGCTCGCGAAGATGCTGCGCTTCGCGATGGACGCGGTCACCGGCTTCTCGATCCGCCCGCTGCGGGTGGCGACGTGGCTCGGCTTCGCGACCGTCGTGGCCGCGCTGGCGGCGGGCCTCTACGTCCTCGTGCGGTGGGCCTCGGGCGCGGTGGTGCCCGGCTGGACGTCCGTGATGATCGTCTCGCTGCTGCTGGGCAGCATGCAGCTCCTCGTCGCCGGGCTCCTCGGCGAGTATCTCGGACGCCTCTACATGGAGGCAAAGCGCCGGCCGCTGTTCGTCATCGACGCGGTCGTCCGGGGGGAGGCCGCCGTGGCGCGGGAGCCGGTGGAGGTGGCGGCGGAATGAGGGTCCTCCGGCGCATCCCCCGTCCGGTCCGCTTCGCCCTCGTGGGCGTCGCGAACACGGGCGTCGACGTCGCGGTCTTCGTCGCGCTCACCCTCGGCCTCGCCCTGCCCCCCGTCGCGGCGAACCCCCTCTCCTACGCCGCCGGCATGGTCTTCAGCTTCGCCTCGAACCGGCACGTCACCTTCGCCGGGCTGCCGGACCGGGTTCCGCCGGCCGTCCAGTTCGCCCGGTTCGCCGCGATCAACCTCGGCTCGCTCGTGCTCACCACCGCGCTCGTCCACCTGCTGACGCCGTCCCTGGACCCCGTCGGGGCCAAGTTGGCCGCGGTGCCCGTCGGCCTCGCCTGGAACTACGGCCTGTCGCGCCGCCTGCTGTTCGCGTGAGGCGAAGACGGGCTATCCTGTCGGCCGCGAAGAAACCGGAGGGATGGCGATCATGACGGTGGGTGTCGGCGGGTCGGACGCGGCGAGGGAACTGGCGGCCATCCGGTCGGGGCGGGACGCGGTGCCGCCGATCGGGACCGAGGAGCGGCTCGCGCGGATCGACCGGGCGCAGCGGCGGATGCGCGAGATCGGCGTCCCGGCGCTCTGGCTCGACGGGACGACCGACCTCGAATACTTCACCGGCGTCCGCCACGGCCAGACCGAGCGGATGATCGGCGCGCTCCTGCCCGCGCACGGGATGCCGGTCTACGTCTGCCCGGCCTTCGAGGCGGCGAAGCTGCGCACGATGCTGACGGTCGGCGACGCGGTGCGTGGCTGGGAGGAGGACGAGAGCCCCTACGCCCTGTTCCTCGACACGCTGCGCGACCTCCAGATCCATTCGGGCACGATCGCGCTGGACGAGCAGGCCCGCTTCTTCGTGACCGAGGGCATCCGGGCCGCGGCGGCGGAGGCGGGCGCCGACTACCGCTGGACCACGTCGCGCGCCGTCTCCTCCTGGTGCCGGCAGCGCAAGTCCGAGCACGAGATCGCGCTCATCCGCCAGGCGATGCGCCTGACGCTCGACATCCAGGCGGCGGCGGCCCGCATCCTGCGCCCCGGGATCACGACGACCGAGGTGGCCGCCTTCCTGAACGAGGCCCACCTCCGGGCCGGGTTCGACCGCGGCTGCCTGTTCGCCATCGCGCTGTTCGGGGAGGCGACCGCCTATCCCCACGGCGTCCCCCACGCGCAGGTGCTGCAGGAGGGCGACATGGTGCTGGTCGACTGCGGCGCGCCGCTGCACGGCTACGTCTCCGACATCACCCGCAGCTACGTCTTCGGCACCCCGTCCGATCGCCAGCGCCAGGTGTGGGATCTCGAGCGGGCGGCGCAGGAGGCGGGGTTCCGTGCCGTGCGGCCGGGGGCGCCGGCGGGCAGGATCGACGACGCGGCCCGCGCGGTGATCGTCGGCGGCGGCTTCGGCCCCGGCTATGCGGTTCCGGGCCTGCCCCACCGGACGGGGCACGGCGTCGGCATGGACGTGCACGAGGAGCCCTATTTCGTGAAGGGCAACGCCGTGACGCTCGACGTCGGCATGTGCGGCTCGATCGAGCCGACCATCTGCCTCTACGGGGAGTTCGGCGTGCGGCTCGAGGACCACGTCCACGTGACCGCGACGGGGGCCGCGTGGTTCACCGAGCCGAGCCCGGGCCTGGACGATCCCTTCGCGCTGGACCGGGGGTAGGGGCCCCGCCCCTCCGGCCGGTCCGGCGGACGCCGCGCGCGGGTCAGTCGAGCCGGTCGCGCTCGTCGTGGGCGTTGGAGACCCAGGCGAAGTTCAGGCGACCGGTGTCGACCGCGACCGCGAGGATGCGGGCATTGCGCTCGGCCATCTCGATCTCGTTGCGGATCGCGGCGGCCGCCGCCTCCGCGAGGCGGACCGGGTTGCGCGCGGGGATCACCCCGGCGGCCGGCGGGGGCATGGCGACGGCGGCCAAGGCCGCGACC
>CANGXM010000108.1 GCA_947457845.1 Rhodospirillales bacterium
ATCCCCGGCGCGGTCGTGGAGACGGTGCCCGACGCCGGTCACCTGCTGATGCAGGAGGCGCCCGACGCCGTCTCCGCCCTGCTGCGCGCCCGGTTCGGCTGACGCCGCGGGCTCAGGGCGCGAGCGTCGTGTCGACCCACACGCCGCCGGCCGCGTGCGATTCGACCGCGGCGGTCACGAAGCGGACGCCCCTCGCCCCGTCCTCCACCGTCGGCACCAGCATGGCGGCGGGATCGGGCTCGCGCCCCGCGATCCGGGCCGCGATCTGGTCCGCGGTGTCGCGGTAAAGCTGGGCGAAGGCCTCCAGATACCCCTCCGGATGGCCCATCGGCACCCGCGTCGCACGGGTCGCCGCCGGGTGGAGCCCGCCCATCCCGCGCGACAGGATCCGCGGCGCCTCGCCGAGCCGCGCCACCGTCAGCTGGTTGGGATGCTCCTGCGCCCATTCCAGCCCCGCCGTCTCCCCATAGACCCGGATGCGGAGACCGTTCTCGTTGCCGGGGCTGACCTGGCTCGACCAGAGCATCCCCCGCGCCCCACCGGCGAAGCGGAGGAGGACGTGGGAATTGTCCTCGACCGGCCGCCCGGGGACGAAGGTCGCGAGGTCGGCCAGCAGGCGCTCGACCCGCAGGCCGGTGACGAACTCCGCGAGGTTGTGGGCGTGGGTCCCGACGTCGCCGAGGCTTCCGACCGGCCCCGCCTGCGCGGGATCGACCCGCCAGGCGGCCTGCTTCTGCCCTGTCGCCTCCAGAGGGGTCGAGAGCCAGTCCTGCGGATACTCCACCTGGACGACCCGGACCGCGCCCAGTTCGGCCGCCGCCACCATCGCCCGGGCCTGCCGGACCATGGGGTGGCCGGTGTAGTTGTGGGTCAGCGCGAAGACCAGCCCCGTGCGGCGGACCGCCGCCACGAGGTCGAGCGCGTCCGCCATCGTGGTCGTCATCGGCTTGTCGCAGATGACGTGGATGCCGGCGTCGAGAAAGGCCCGGGCGATCGCGTGGTGGCTGCCGTTCGGCGTCACGATGGCCACCGCGTCGATGCCGTCGGCCCGTGCGGCTTCCGCCCGGGCCATGACGCGCCAGTCCGGATAGGCCCGGTCCGGCGCCACGTGCGCCTCGGCCGCCGAGGCGCGGGCGCGGTCGGGATCGCGCGACAGCGCGCCGGCCACGAACTCCCACCGGTCGTCGATGCGCGCCGCCATGCGGTGGACCGCGCCGATGAAGGCGCCCTGTCCGCCGCCGACCATGCCGAGGCGGAGCCGTCGGTCCATCGTTCCGGTCATCGCGCGTTCCCCCCTCGGTCGATGCCCAGCATGCGGCGGTTGGCGGCCTCGTCGGCGCCCGCCCCGGCGAAATCGTCGAACGCCCGGTCGGTGGTGCGGATGATGTGGTCGCGGATGAAGGCGGCGCCCTCGCGCGCGCCGTCCTCCGGATGCTTGAGGCAGCATTCCCATTCCAGCACGGCCCAGCCGGGAAAGTCGTACTGCGCGAGCTTCGAGAAGACCGCGCGGAAGTCGACCTGCCCGTCGCCCAGCGATCGGAACCGCCCCGCCCGGTCGACCCATTGCTGGTAGCCGCCGTAGACGCCCTGGCGGCCCGTCGGGCGGAACTCCGCGTCCTTGACGTGGAACATGCAGATCCGCGGGTGATAGATGTCGATGAAGTCCAGGTAGTCCAGCGCCTGCAGGACGAAGTGGCTGGGGTCGTAGAGAATGTGGCAGCGCGGGTGGTCGCCCGTGCGCGCCAGGAACATCTCGAACGTCACGCCGTCGTGCAGGTCCTCGCCCGGGTGGACCTCATAGCAGAGGTCCACGCCCACCCGGTCGAACGCATCGAGAATCGGGCGCCAGCGCGCCGCCAGTTCGTCGAACGCGGTCTCGATCAGGCCCGCGGGGCGTTGCGGCCAGGGATAGAGGTAGGGCCACGCGAGCGCGCCGGAGAAGGTCGCGTGCGCGTCGAGGCCGAGATTGCGCGAGGCCGTCGCCGCCAGCGTCAGCTGTTCCACCGCCCAGGCCTGCCGGGCCTGCGGGTTCCCGCGGACCTCCGGCGGGGCGAAGCCGTCGAACGCCGCATCGTAGGCCGGATGGACGGCGACCAGCTGGCCCTGGAGGTGGGTCGAGAGCTCGGTGACCGCGACGCCCGCCTCGGCGCAGACGCCCTTCACCTCCTCGCAATAGTCCCGGCTCCCGGCCGCGCGGCGAAGATCGAACAGGCGCCCGTCCCAGCTCGGGATCTGGATGCCGACGAACCCCAGTCCGGCGGCCCATCGGGCGATCCCGGCCAGGTTGTCGAACGGCGCGGCGTCGCCCGCGAACTGGGCCAGGAAGATGGCCGGCCCCTTCAGCGTCCTCATGTCGGTCCCTCCGGTTCCGTCGCCCGTCGGGAGGCGGAACACCACCCTCCCCATTCTCGACGACGATCGGGAGACTAGGGGCGTTCCGTGCCGGACGCGACATCGCCGGGCCCCCGCACCGACGGCCACGGTCGCGGTCGGCGCGGCCGGGCGCTATGGTCGGGGGCCGACGACCACCGCACGACCGGGACCCCGATGAGCGACGCCCCCGCCCCCGCGACCCGCGCGGACTATCCGCACCACCTCGCCATCCCCACCCGGTGGATGGACAACGACATCTACGGCCACGTGAACAACGTGACCTACTACTCCTACTTCGACACCGTCATAAACGCGTACCTGATCGACGCGGGCGGGCTGGATATCCACGGCGGGCCGGTGATCGGGATCGCGGCCGAGAGCTTCTGCCGCTTTCGCCGGTCGATCGCGTTCCCGCAGACGATCGAAGCGGGCCTGCGGGTGGGCAAGCTCGGCAATTCGTCGGTGCGCTACGAGATCGGCCTGTTCATCGCGGGCGAGGCCCCGGTCGCGGCCGAGGGGCACTTCGTCCACGTCTTCGTCGACCGCGGCACGATGCGGCCGGTGCCGATCCCGGACGGGCTGCGCGCCGTCCTTGCCCGGCTGGTGCGGCCGGGCTGAGGCGACGCGCATCGGGGTCAGTCGCCGGTGGCGATGCGGTCGACGAGTTGCTTCACCGTCGGGATGAAGCCGCCCGCATAAAACGGATCCTGGGCGAATCGGTAGGCATTGTGCCCGGCGAACATCAGCTGGTGGTCGACGTCGTCGGAATGGCTGATCGCCTGGAGCGTCTTCTGGATGCAGAAGGAGCGCGGATCGGCCTTCTTGCCGGTCGTCCCCTCCTCGTTCTGCGCCCAGTTGGAGAAGCCGCAGGCCGAGAGGCAGCCCATGCAGTCGATCTGGTCAATCCGAATGCGCTCGCTCTCCTCGGGCGTCACGAAGATGACCGTGCTGTCCGGCGTCTTCAGCGCGGCCGTGAAGCCCTCGGCGATCCAGCCCCGGGCGCGCTCCGCCCCGCTCTCGGTCACGTAGATGGGCCGGCCGCGCGGGCCTATCGGGAACTCCACCTTGTTCTCGTCGACGGCGTGGGGCGTGAAGGCGATCTGCCGGTCCGCGCGGCCCTGCAGTTCGGCCAGGAACGCGTTCTTCACCGCCGACGAATAGAAGCCCGTCGGCGAGAAGCGGTTGAGGTAGACGTCGCCCGACTTCAGCGCGAGGAGGCGCTTCTTCCACGCCTCGCTGATCGGGCTCTCCTGGGTCAGGAGGGGGCGGGTGCCGAACTGGAAGGCGATGGGCCCGATCTCGGGATTGTCGATCCAGTGCTCCCACTCGCGCAGGTACCAGACGCCGCCGGCCATCACGACCGGCACGTCGTTCAGCCCGAAGCTGTTCATCATCTCGCGCAGCGCGCGGACGCGGGGATAGGGATCCTCCGGCCTCGTCGGATCCTCGCTGTTCGACAGGCCGTTGTGCCCGCCGGCCAGCCACGGGTCCTCGTAGACCACGCCGCCCAGATGGTCGCGGAACTTGTTGTAGGCGCGCAACCACAGCGCCCGGAAGGCGCGGGCCGACGACACGATCGGATAGTAGTGGACGCCGTAGCGCGCCGAGATCTCGGCGATGCGATAGGGCATGCCGGCGCCGCAGGTGACGCCGTGGACGAGGCCCTTTGCCCCCTCGAGCACGCCGTGGAGGATGCGCTCCGCGGCACCCATCTCCCACAGCACGTTCATGTGGATGCGGCCCTGTCCGTTCGAGCGCTCGTGCGCCACGCGGGCCTGGTCGATGCCGCCCTGGATGGAGAAGCGGATCAGCTCCTCGTGCCGCTCCCGGCGGGTCTTGCCGTGATAGTGCTGCGGGACCTGATTGCCGTCGGCGTCGTAGCTGTCGGCGTTCACGCCGGAAAAGGTGCCGACGCCCCCGGCAGCGGCCCAGGCGCCCGAGCTATCGCCGTTCGACACGGAGATGCCCTTGCCCCCTTCGACGAGGGGAAGGACCTCACGGCCCGAGATCAACAGCGGCTTCAACGCGACCAAACGATCCTCCAGCCTTTTCCGTCCGCCGGTGCAAGAAAGCCCGGCCGTTGGCGCCCCCTCGGGGACGATCTACCATGTTAAACGCCATATGGAATTTGAAAAGTCCCACGCAAAGCCCGTGCGTCAGCGCGCCAGGGCCGAGAGCAGCTCGGCAGGCCGGTCGGAGAAGACGCCCGTCACGCCCCACCCGATCAGTTCCCGCGCCCGCGCACCCTCGTTGACCGTGAAGGCGAGGACCGGACGGCCCGTCTCGCGGATCGCCCGCACGCTGGCCGGCGTCTCCTTGCGGTGGTCGATGTTGACCGTGGCCGCGTCCAGCCGTTCGGCGGTCTCCCGCCAGTTTCGGGGCAGGCCGCCCGTGAGATAGCCGCGCGGCCAATCGGGCCGGACGTGCATCGCCGCCTCCAGCGCCTCGACCGAGAAGCTGGAGACGAGCGGCGGCGGACGGTCGGCCGGCCACAGGCGACCGGCGACGGCCAGCGCCGTCTCCGCCGTCTCGCGCGCCCGGCCGGGGCAGGGCTTGATCTCGAGATTGATGCCGAGGCCGAGCGTCAGCACGAGGTCGAGGCATTCCTCCAAGGTCGGCACCCGCTCGCCCGCGAACGACGCGGAGAACCAGCGACCGGCGTCCAGCCGGCGGATCTCGTCCAGGGAACGGTCCGCGACCGGACCGGTTCCGTCGGTCGTCCGGTCCAGACCGTCGTCGTGCATCAGGATCGGGCGGCCGTCCGAGGTCAGCTTGACGTCGACCTCGACCCAGGTGGCGCCCTGGTAGCGGGCCTCGCGCAGGGAGGCGAGCGTGTTCTCCGGCGCGAAGTCCTTTGCGCCGCGATGGCCGATGACCGGAGGGATCGTGAGCATGGCCGCATCCTTAGCCGAACCCGGCCCCCGACGCCAGCAGGCACCGCCTCAGCCGCCGGCCTCGAACCGCGCGATGGCGGCCCGCAGGTCCGCGGGCACCGGGGTCGGCCGATGGCTCGCCTGGTCGGTGTTCACCCACACGACCTCTCCCGTCGCGAGCGGCCGGTCCTCGCCGCTGGGGTGGATCTCCAGCGCCCAGGTCAGGCTGGAATTGCCGACGCGCCCAGGGCGGACGCCCACCTCGATCTCGTCGTCGAAGCGGATCGGCGCCTTGTAGTCCACCACCGTGCGGACGGTGTGGAAGTCGACGCCGGTCGCGATGTGCGCCCTGTAGTTCCACCCGAGCGCCCGCAGGTACTCGGTGATCGCGACGTCGTAGTAGAGGAGGTAGTTGGCGTTGAACACCACGCCCTGCGCGTCGGTCTCGCCGTAGCGGACGCGCAGCGGGCAGAGGTGGCGGAAGTCGGCGCGGGCCATGGGGTTCGCGCGAAGGCTCCGACGTGAAGGAGACCCTCCCCCTCCCGCGCCGCGGGAGAGGGAAGAGAGAACCGACCCCGTGCCCTGCCTCTCGCCCGCAGTGCAGGAGAGAGACAGGGTGAGGGCCTTGCGATCTCGAATGACGGGCGTTCAGCCCGCCTTCTTCGTCAGGTCCTCGCCGGTCTCCTGGTCGACCTGCTTCATCGACAGCTTCACCTTGCCGCGGTCGTCGAAGCCGATGACCTTCACCTTCACCTTGTCGCCCTGCTTGAGGACGTCGGACACCTTGGCCACGCGCTCGTTCTTGATCTCGGAGACGTGGACGAGGCCGTCGCGGCTGCCGAGGAAGTTCACGAAGGCGCCGAAGTCGACCACCTTCACGACCGTCCCGACATAGACGACGTTCATCTCGGGCTCGGCGACGATGCCCTTGATCCAGTCGATCGCGGCCTGGGCCTTGTCGGTGTCGGTCGCGGCAATCTTGACCGTGCCGTCGTCGTCGATGTCGATCTTGCAGCCCGTCTTCTCGACGATCTCGCGGATCACCTTGCCGCCGGAGCCGATCACGTCGCGGATCTTCTCCTTCGGCACGGTGATGACCGTGATGCGCGGGGCGTTCTGGTTCACGCCGTCGCGTGGCGCGTTCAGGCCCTTCGCCATCTCGCCGAGGATGTGGAGCCGGCCGTCCTTGGCCTGGGCGAGCGCGATCTTCATGATCTCCTCGGTGATCGAGGTGATCTTGATGTCCATCTGCAGCGCGGTGACGCCCGTCTCGGTGCCGGCCACCTTGAAGTCCATGTCGCCGAGATGGTCCTCGTCGCCGAGGATGTCGGACAGGACCGCGTAGCCCTCGGGCTCCTTGATCAGGCCCATGGCGATGCCCGCCACCGGCCGCGGCAGCGGAACGCCCGCGTCCATCAGCGCGAGGGACGCGCCGCAGACCGTCGCCATCGACGACGAGCCGTTCGACTCCGTGATCTCCGACACGACGCGCAGCGTGTAGGGGAAGCTCTCCTTGGCCGGGAGCAGCGGCCGCACCGCACGCCACGCGAGCTTGCCGTGGCCGATCTCGCGCCGGCCGGGCGAGCCCATGCGGCCCGTCTCGCCCACGCTGTAGGGCGGGAAGTTGTAGTGCAGCATGAAGTGCTGGCGATACTCGCCCTCGAGCGCGTCGATCACCTGCTCGTCCTGCCCGGTGCCCAGCGTGGCGACGACCAGCGCCTGCGTCTCGCCGCGGGTGAACAGCGCCGAGCCGTGGGCGCGCGGGAGCACGCCGACTTCGGTCACGATCGGGCGGACCGTCCTGGTGTCGCGGCCGTCGATGCGGCGGCCGGTCTTGAGGATGTCGCCGCGGAGCACGTCCGCCTCGACCTCCTTGAAGACCTCGCCGATCGCGTCCTCGGGGAACGCGGCCTTCAGGCCGTTCTTGGCCTTCGCCTTGGCGGCGTCGAGCGCCTTGTAGCGGACCTGCTTCACCTTGTTGGCGAAGCCCGCCTTCACGTCCTCGCCGATCAGCGCGGTCATCTGCGCCTTGAGCGCGGGCTTGTCGTAGGCGGTCGCGGGGAGGTCCCACGGCTCCTTGGCGCACTGCTCGGCGAGGTCGATGATCGCCTGGATCACCGGCTGGAAGGAGCGGTGGCCGAACATGACGGCCCCCAGCATCACCTCCTCGGAGAGTTCCTTCGCCTCGCTCTCCACCATCAGCACGCCGTCCTGCGTCCCGGCGACGACGAGGTCGAGGTCGAGGTCGTTGATCTGGTCGAGCGTCGGGTTCAGGATGTACTGGCCATCCTTGTAGCCGACGCGGGCGGCGGCAACGGGGCCCATGAAGGGCAGGCCCGAGAGGGTGAGCGCGGCCGACGCGCCGACCATCGCGACGATGTCGGGATCGGTCTCGAGGTCATGGCTGAGGACCGTGCAGATGACCTGCGTCTCGTTCCGGAAGCCGTCGGCGAAGAGCGGGCGGATCGGCCGGTCGATCAGACGGCTGACCAGCGTCTCCTTCTCAGTCGGCCGCCCCTCGCGCTTGAAGAAGCCGCCGGGGATCTTGCCGGCCGCGAAGGTCTTTTCCTGATAGTTCACCGTGAGCGGGAAGAAGTCCTGCCCGGGCTTCACCGAGCGGGCAGCGACGACGGTGCAGAGCACCACGGTGTCGCCGTGACGGGCCATGACGGCACCGTCGGCCTGGCGGGCGACCTTGCCGGTCTCCAGGACCAGCTTGCGACCGCCCCAGTCGAGTTCCTTGCGATAGACGTCGAACATCCGGTGTTTGTCCTTCCATCCGTCACCCGCCTGTCCCGGATCGGACAGTCGCGGGCCGGAGCCGGCCCCTGCCGGCTCCGCATGCGAATGCCGATCGGGGCGGACGGGCCCCTGCCCGCCGCCCCGATCGGCATCGTTCGTCGAGCCCTTGCTCTTGGGCTCGAATGTATCACGAAGGCGGGGGGCGGAACCCATGGAGTTCCGCCCCCCGCCCCCGTGCGGTCAGCGACGCAGCCCCAGGCGCTCGATGAGCGTCGCGTAGCGGCCGGCGTCCTTGGCCTTGAGATAATCGAGCAGCGAGCGGCGCTGGCCGACCAGCATCAGCAGGCCGCGGCGCGAGTGGAAGTCCTTGTTGTGGAGCTTCAGGTGCTCGGTCAGATTGGTGATGCGCTCGGACAGGATGGCGACCTGCACCTCGGGCGACCCCGTGTCGGTCTCGTTCGTCCGGTAATCGGTGATGAGCGCCTGCTTGCGCTCGGCCGTGATCGACATCGGGATCTCCGCTCTAGAGGTTCAGGACGCGCACCGGGCGAATCTCGCCCCCTTCGACCCGGGCCAGGGCCACCGGCTGTCCCTCGCAGGTGACAAGCAGGTGCGGCCCCGGTGACGACGGATCGACGCCGAGCCCCCGGAGACGGTCGGCATCCTGCCGCCGCATCAGGGAGATCGCCTGTCCGTGCCGAAGGCGTTGCGCTTCTGCCGGGGTCGTGGCCAGGGCCGGGATGTCGTCCAGCGCGGTCTCGAGCCCGAGCAGATGTCTCGCGACCGCGGGTGTCTGCGCCTCCATCGCCAGATCGTCAAGGGAAATCGCCATGTCGGCGGTGAAGCGGCCGACCCGCAGCCGGCGCAGCGCCGAGACGTGGCCCACCGTGCCGAGGGCGACGGCGAGGTCGCGGGCCAGCGAGCGGACGTAGGTGCCCTTGCCGCAGGTCACCTCCAGCATGGCGTGATCGGCATCCGGCCGGCCGACGAGGCCCAGCGCCTCGATGGAGACCGTCCGCGGCGCCATCTTCACCTCCACGCCCTCGCGGGCGAGGTCGTAGGCGCGGTCGCCATCGATGCGGATGGCGGAGAAGCGCGGCGGCACCTGGACGACCTCGCCGACGAAGGCCGGTAGCGCCGCCTCGATCGCGCGGTCGTCCGGCCGCACCTCGCTCGTCGCCGTCGTGCGGCCCTCGGCGTCGTCGGTGTCGCGTGCCTCGCCCCAGCGGACGGTGAAGGCGTAGACCTTCGTCCCGCCCATCACGTGGTCGACGGTCTTCGTCGCCTCGCCGAACGCGATCGGCAGCACGCCGGTCGCCAGCGGATCCAGCGTGCCCGCATGGCCGGCCTTGCGCGCGTCGAGGAGGTGGCGGGCGCGCGACATGGCCTGGGTCGACGTCAGGCCCTGCGGCTTGTCGAGCACGAGCCAGCCGTTGAGCGGCTGGCCCTTCTTGCGGCGGGACATGGGAGGCTTCAGTCCTCGTCGGCCGCGTCGGGCCGCGCGGTGCCGAGGTCGCGCGCGACCCGGGGATCGTGCAGTGCCCGGTCGATCCGGGCGGCGTAGTCAAACGAGGTATCGGGCTCGAACGAAAGGGTCGGCGCGTACTTCAGGTTCACCACATGCGCCACCTGCCCGCGCAGGAACGGCGCCGCCCGCTTCAGCGCCGTCACCGCGGCCGCCACGTCGCCGCCGCCGAGCGGGGTGACGAAGGCGGTCGCGTTGCGCAGGTCCGGGCTCACCCGCACCTCGGTCACCGTGACCTTCAGCCCGACGAGTTCGGGATCGCGGAAGTCGCCACGGGCCAGGAGTTCCGCCAGCGCGTGCCGGATTTCCTCGCCCACGCGGAGTTGGCGCTGGGAGCGTTCGTGGCCGGCGTCGGACTGATGTGAGCGGCGGGAGGACATGGTCGAACCATTCACCGGATCGTGGGGATGCCGCATCGCGTGATCAGCGCGTCACGGCTGATGAAATCGAGCCGTTCGACGAGAGCCTGCGCGACGCGCATTCGGTCGAACGGGTCCTTGTGGTGCATCGGCGGCGTCCTGGCGCATCGGACATGGACGAGGGTGAGCGGAAGGCGTTCGAAACGGGACGTCCGAACCGCTCTCCACAGATCCCCGTCGAGACGGCCGAGACCGGCCTTGATGCTCCACTCCCAGATGCTGACGAGACTGACGAAGACCTCCGGATCGGAATTCGAAATGACGTCGCGTGCTGATGATGAGAGGCGTTCGGGGACGGCCATGCTCCAGATGAAGACAGGGCTGTCCGGCAGCACTCTCATCGAGGGGATTTGTCCGGCGGCCAATTGAGTGGATTGTCCGGCCCGCCGCGATGGAGCATGTCGACGATGTCGTCCGGAAGCGGATCCTCGATGTCGGAGGGCGCCGACCTTCAACGCCAAAGGCCCAGCTGCCGCTGGTCCTCCGGCGCCGCCGGTTCCACGGCGACCTGCTTCGCCACCGGCGCGCCATGGCGGGGGACCCTGATCCCCTCGCCCCGCTCCGCGCGACCACCGCGTTCGGCGAGGGTCGTGTGCCCCTCCTCGATCGACACCGTATCGCTGACCCGCCCCCCCCCCACCGGAGGACGGTGTCCCGGTCGTTCAGAGCGTCCGGGCCACCTGCTCCATCTCGTAGCACTCGATCTGGTCACCCTCGCGGATGTCCTCGTAGTTCTCGAAGGCCATGCCGCACTCGTAGCCCTCGCGAACCTCGCGGACCTCGTCCTTTATGCGCTTCAGCGTCTTCAGCGTGCCGGTGTGGATAACGACGTTGTCGCGAAGCAGGCGGACGCCCGAGCCACGCTTCACAACGCCTTCCGTCACGCGGCAACCCGCGACCTTGCCCACCTTCGTGATGTCGAAGACCTGCAGGATCTGGGCGTAGCCGAGGAAGACCTCCTTGAAGGTCGGGGCGAGCAGGCCGGTGAGGGCCAGCTTCACGTCGTCGATCACGTTGTAGATGATCGAGTAGTAGCGGATCTCCACCCCGTCGCGCCGGGACATGTCCCGGGCCATGGGGTTGGCGCGGACGTTGAAGCCGATGATCATCGCCTTCGACGCGTTCGCCAGCGTGATGTCGCTCTCGGTGATGGCGCCCACCGCCTGGTGGAGCACGCGGACCTTCACCTCCGACTTGTCGCCGCCCAGCTTCTCCAGCGCCGAGGCGATCGCCTCGACCGAGCCCTGCACGTCGCCCTTGATGACGACCGACAGCTCCTTGGCCTCACCGGCCTGGATGCGGTTGAACATCTGCTCGAGCGTGCCGCGGCCGGCCTGGGCCAGCTGCTGCTCGCGCTTCTTGCGCTGGCGGAACTCGGTGATGTCGCGGGCGCGCGCCTCGGTCTCGACGACGATGAACTCGTCGCCGGCCATCGGCGTGCCGTCCCAGCCCAGCACCTCGACCGGCGACGCCGGTGGCGCCTCGGTCACCGTCTGGCTGCGGTCGTTGATGAGGGCGCGGACGCGGCCCCACTCCGAGCCGGCGACGAAGATGTCGCCCACCTTGAGCGTGCCGTTCTGCACCAGCACCGTCGCGACCGAGCCGCGACCGCGCTCCAGCTTCGCCTCGACCACGGTGCCACGGGCCTCGCGGTCCGGGTTCGCGGCGAGTTCGAGGAGTTCGGCCTGCAGAAGGATCGTCTCCTCCAGCTTGTCGAGCCCCGCCTTGGTCTTGGCCGAGACCTCGACCGTCAGGATCTCGCCGCCCATTTCCTCGGCGACGAGGCCGTGCTGCAGCAGGTCCTGACGGACCTTGTCGGGGCGCGCGTCCGGCAGGTCGGACTTGTTGATCGCGACGATGATCGGGACCTTGGCCGCCTGCGCGTGCTTGATGGCCTCGACCGTCTGCGGCATCACGCTGTCGTTCGAGGCGACCACCAGGACGACGATGTCGGTCACGTTGGCGCCGCGGGCGCGCATCGCGGTGAAGGCCGCGTGGCCCGGCGTGTCGATGAAGGTGATGCGCGAGCCGGACGCCAGCTGCACCTGATAGGCGCCGATGTGCTGGGTGATGCCGCCGGCTTCGTGGGCCGCGACGTCGGTGCGGCGCAGCGCGTCGAGGAGCGACGTCTTGCCGTGGTCGACGTGGCCCATGATGGTGACGACCGGCGGACGCGGCGACCTGGCCTCGTCCGTCTCCTCGGCCCGCACGAGGCCGAGCTCGACGTCCGCTTCCGAGACGCGGCGGACGCGGTGGCCGAACTCCTCGGCGATCAGCTGGGCGGTGTCGCCGTCGATGACCTGGGTGATGGTGGCCATCACCCCCATGCGCATGAGCGACTTGATCACGTCCGCGCCGCGTTCCGCCATGCGGTTCGCGAGTTCCTGGACCGTGATGACCTCGGGGATGATCACGTCGCGGGCGACCTTCTGCTGCTCCGTGCGGCCCATCATCCGCAACCGCTCGCGCTCTCGGGCACGACGGAAGGCGGCAAGGCTGCGTGTACGCTCGGACTGGTCGTCCAGCGCCTGCGAAATCGTCATCTTGCCGGAGCGGCGCTTGTCGCCACCGGGCTTCTTGCTCGGCGAGGGCGGCGCCTTGACGGGCGCCTTCGCGCCGGGACGTCGGGCCCGCCGGGCCTCGTCCTCGTCCTCTTCCGGCGTCCGCGGGGCGGGAGTGCCGCCGGGCAGGAGCCGGGGAGCCGCCGGCGCG
>CANGXM010000109.1 GCA_947457845.1 Rhodospirillales bacterium
CGCCCCGTCGAGGCCGACCGCCGCGGGCCCCGCCGGTCCCGGCAGCGCCGCGACGCGCCAGGCGTCGGTCGCGTCCTCCAACGTCACCTTCGAGCGCAGGCGGTAGGGGCGCAGGCGGCGGATGAGGTCGTCGCGGCGCCCGCCCTCGCAGTCGAGCAGCAGCCGGTCGCCCAGCGCCACCACGTGGAAGGCGTGCAGGAACTTGCCCTGCGGGGTCAGCAGCGCCGCGAACAGCACGCGGCCGGCCGTCGCGAGCGCCACGTCGTTCGAGACGAGCCCCTGGAGGAAGGAGGTACGGTCCTCCCCGCCGATCGCGACGATGCCACGGTCGGAAAGGGCCACCACCCCTGCATCCTGCGTCCCCTGTCCCATCCCGCCCTACCGTTCTCCCGAAACGCCCGCCCGGACCCGACACCGCAGTTGGTGTCGGCTTCCCGGCGGGGCAAGCGGCGGGGAGGGCGGGATGGGAGCGCGCACGCGAGGTCGCGGCCGGACGGCCCTTCTGGCGGGGCTGTTCCTCGTCGCCGGTCCGGTCGGCTGCGGGGGGCGGACGGAGACGGTCGCCGTCGTCCCGCCCCTCTCGCCGGTGCCGATCTGGTGCTACGCGACGCTGGCGCAGACCGACTGCTACGGCGAGCCGCAGCCGCCCGGCACGGGCCGGCTCGTCGGCGCCTACGTGATCGAGCGGCGCTGACGGGCCGGAAGGGGGGGCCGTCAGCGCGTCGCGACGCGCTCCGGCGGCACCAGGACGGTGTTGATCGCGTGGATGATCGCGTTGTCGGCGCGGATCTCGGCCCCCTCGACCCGCGCCGGCCCGATCACGATCGGGTTCTGCAGGCCGCGCACGGGGATGCGCATCAGATTCCCCGTCGGCACCGGTCCGTCGATGCTCAGTGCCGACCGCGGCCAGCTCTGGAACGAGACGTGCTGGCGCAGGAGGGTCCGCAGCCGCTCGCGGTTCTGGGGCTGGAGCAGCGTGTCGACCGTGCCGGCCGGCAGCTTGCGGAAGGCGGCGTCGGTGGGCGCGAACAGGGTGACAGGACCGCCGGCGTTCGCGAACGTCTCGTCCATCTGCGCCGCGCGCAGCGCCTGGGAGAGGATCGAGAAGCGGCTGTCCGCGCCGATCGTGGTGGCGAGGTCGGCCGCGGCCAGCGGCCCGGCGGAGAGCGTCAGCGCGACGGCGGCGGCAGCGAAGGAAGCCAAGCGTGCCATGGGGGGTATCTCCTGGGATGGGCCACAAGGGCGCGGCTCCGTGACCGGAACCCGCGGATGAGCAAACGCGCGAAATGGCGCGGCGCTCCACACGCGGACCGGGGCTCCATCCACGGGGGTAGCCCCTTCGATCGCCCCGCGACGAGGCCGCACCCTTGCGCCCGCCGGGTGCTCCTGCCAGCTTCCGTAACGGCCGGATCGAAGGGACGGGGCGGGCGATGGACGAGGTCGGTTGCGTCGTCGTGGGCGCGGGGGTCGTGGGGCTCGCGGTCGCGCGGGCGCTCGCGTCGAGCGGGCGGGAGGTGCTGGTCCTCGAGGCGGCCGACATGATCGGCACCGGCACCAGCTCGCGCAACAGCGAGGTGGTGCACGCGGGCATCTACTATCCCACCGGGAGCCTGAAGGCCCGCCTCTGCGTCGCCGGGCGCGACGCGCTCTACGCCTATGCCGAGGCGAGGGGCGTGCCCTACCGGCGGTGCGGCAAGCTGATCGTCGCGACCGACGCGACGCAGATCGGGAAGCTGGACGCGCTGAAGGCCAAGGCCGAGGCCAACGGGGTGACCAACCTCGTGCGGATCACGGCGGACGAGGCGATGGCGATGGAGCCGAAGCTCTCCTGCGTCGGCGCGCTCCACTCGCCGTCCAGCGGCATCGTCGACAGCCACGCCCTCATGCTGGCCTATCAGGGCGACGCCGAGGCGCACGGCGCCACCGTGGCCTTCCACGCCCATGTCGAGGCCGGCGAGGTCACGGACCGCGGCGTGGTGCTGGACATCGGCGGGGCGGAGCCAATGCGCCTCAGGTGCCGGGAGTTCGTGAACGCCGCCGGCCTCCACGCCCAGGACGTGGCGCGGGCGATCCGCGGCCTGCCGCCCGCGACGGTGCCGCCGACGCACTACGCCAAGGGCAACTACTTCAGCCTCGCGGGTCGCTCCCCCTTCTCGCGCCTGATCTATCCCATCCCGGAGCCGGGCGGCCTGGGCGTCCACATCACGATCGACCTCGGCGGTCAGGCGCGGTTCGGCCCGGACGTCGAATGGATCGACCGGATCGACTATTCGGTCGACCCGCGCCGGGCCGACGGCTTCTACGGCGCCGTGCGGCGCTACTGGCCGGGGCTGACGGACGGGGCGCTGCTGCCCGGCTATGCCGGCATCCGGCCCAAGCTGGTCCCGGCCGGGGCGCCGGACAGCGACTTCGTGATCCAGGACGAAAGGGTCCACGGCGTCCGCGGCCTCGTGAACCTCTACGGCATCGAGTCGCCCGGCCTCACCGCCTCGCTGGCGATCGCCGACGCGGTCGTCGACGCGCTGGCGACGGCGCCGGCACCGGTTCCGGCTTGACAGCCAGAGGCCGGGAGGGGCACTGAGCCGGTCGCACGCAAGGGCACGCGAGACAGGATCCACCATGTCGGCCAAGAAGAACCCGCTCGGGCTGAACGCCCTGCAGCTGAAGACCCTCACCCTCCTCCAGGAACTCGCCCGCCTGCCCGACCATGCCGAGCCCGTCGATGACGGCGTCATGGTCTCCGGCTTCCCCAACCCGCACGGCGACCATTTCCACCTCGGCGCCCACGTGGTGCTGGCGCGCGACGCGACGGGCTTCTCCAATCCGGCGCCCTGGGCGGTGCTGGAGCGCAAGGGCCTGATCCGGTCGATGTTCCCCCGGGCGGCGGTGCTGACGGCGGAGGGGCAGGCCTACGATACCGGCCTGCGCGAGGAGATCCTGCACCGCTCGGGTCACTGAGGGGCGCGGACTGTCGAGGTCCGGGCGGGCGCGTCCCGCCGCTTGACAGCGGCCGGCGGGAGGCCGAAACGGTGGGGACCTTCCAGGAACGCCTTATGGTGCCCATGCGAACCGGCGAAGCCTTGCCGCTGGCGGGCGCCACCCTCCTCTCCCTCGCCCTCGTCGTGCTGTTCGGGCGGCTCGCGCCCGACATCACCCCCGACACCGAGGGCTACGTGGCGCTCGCGGCATGGCCCGCGGTGCTGGAGGGGATGCGGACGCCCTTCTACGGCTGGACCGTCGCCCCCTTCGCCGGGAGCGAGCCGGCCTTCGCCCTGGTCCCCGCCCTCCAGGCCGCGGCCTGGACCGGGGCCGTCTGGTTCCTCGTCGCCTCGCTGCGGCGATACGGCGTCTCGCGGAAGGCGGCCCTCTCGGTCGGCTTCGCGCTCCTGTTCGCCAACGCGTTCCACCTGATGGTCGACTGGATCCACCCCGAGGTGCCGGCGCTGGCGGCGCTTGCGGTCGCGGTCGGGGCGGTGGCGCGGCTCGCGGGCGGCGGGCGACCGATCGTCTGGCTGCCGCTCGTCCTGCTCGGCGCCGGCTGGGGCACGCTCGCGCGGCCGAGCTTTCTGCCCTTCGTGGGCATGCTTCCGGTGCTGTTCGTGCTTCTGGTCGCGATCCGGCGGGAGGGGATGCGGATCGGGCTCGCGACGGCGGTGCTGCTGGCCGCGACCGCCCCGGTGGCCGGATGGGTCGGCCTGCGCGCCGCCACGGTCGGCGGCGTCGCCGTGGCGCCGTTCGGCGGGTTCGCCATGTCCGGCATGGCGGGCCTGATGCTCACGCCCGCGATCGTCGAGCGCCTGCCCGACGACGTCCGCCCGCTGGCCGAACGGGTGCTGGCGGCGCGCACGGCGGGCGAGGCGGAGGGGCGGCTGATCGGCGTGCCGCGCAACTCGAGCGGCGACCGGTCGTTCCACTCCGCGGCGCTGGGCTATTTCGACGTCCTCGCCCGCACCTACGACGAGGTCGCCTGGGGCATCGTCCTGCGGGAACGCGCCGCGGACGAGCCCTGGCCGGCGTTCGACGCCCGGGTCGGCCGGTTCGCCACGGCCGTGATCGTCGCGGCCCCCGACCGCTGGGTCGCCTGGGTGGCGGGCGCCACCACACGGCTGGTCGGGCGCGGGCTGACGGCGAACCTGCCGTTCCTCCTCGCCACGGCCGCCTGCGTCCTCCTCTGGCCGCTGATGCTGCTGCGCCGCCCTCCGCCGCGCCCGGCGGACGAGCGGGGCGCCGACGTGCCGGTGCTGATCGCGCTCGCCGGCGGCTGGTTCGCCGCCGCCGGCCTGCTCACGGTGCTGATGACGTTCCCGGCGCTGCGCTACGTCGACAGCGCGGCGCTGCTGCTGCCGGCCCTGCCGATCTATGCGGCGTGGAGCCTCGTCGATCGGCTGCGCGAGCCGCGGTGATCAGCCCGGCCGGCGGGCGATCAGCGCGAGGTTGGAACTGAGGGGCCCCAGCGGCACGCCCGTGGCCACGATCCGCACCGGCACGTCGGACGGCCATTCGGCCCGCAGCCGCGCGCCGTCGAGGAAATCGAGCGCGTCGACCCGGGCCCAGTGGTCGAACCGGGTGCCCGCCAGCGTTCGGCGGAACAGCGCCGGCGACCAGTGCAGGAGCGGCAGGCCGGTGTGGTGCTCCACCGGGAACCAGCGGTTCGGCATGGTCAGGAACACCGCGCGGGCGACCCGCAGGTGCTCCAGCACGAAGGCCCGCCGCGCGGCCGGGCCGCCGACGTGCTCCAGCACGGCATTGGAGCAGGCGACGTCGAACGTGCCGTCGGGAAAGGGCAGCGGAGCGCCGGGGACGATCCCCACGAAGCCCACCGCCGGATAGGCCGCACGCACGGCCTCGCCCGTGCCGATGCCGGCGCAGGTGATGTTCTCGGGGTGCGGATAGCCCTTCTCGAGGAAATTGGCGCCCTCGTTCTCCTCGTCCGACACGCCGATGTCGAGGATCCGCGTCTCGCGCGTCGGCCGCATCTCGCGCATGAAGAGGTCGAGCATCGCCCGGCGCGCCGCCACCAGCACCCGCATCGCGAGCCGGTTGGACGCGCCGTCGCGGTAGTAGACGGCGTCGACCGAACCGCCCTCACCGGCCATCGGCGGCCTCCCGGCGGAAGACGATGCGGACGCAGAGCGTGTAGTTCACGACGAGGCCGACGGCCGCCCCGACGACATAGGCGGGGGCGTGGAGCAGGGCCGCGTCGAACGGTGCCACGAGGACGAAGGCGGCGAGGTTGGAGAGCGCGCCGGCGAGGCTGGCCGCACCATAGCGCAGGAACTCCGCCCCCCGTCCGCCCTGCCCCGCGGTGCGGAACGTCAGGGTCCGGTTCAGCGCCCAGGTGACGACGACCGCGACCGACGTCGCGCCCGCCTTCGCCGCGACCGCCGGCGCCCCGAGGGCGAGCGTCAGGGCGAAGAACAGCCCGGCGTCGACCGCGAAGCCGATCGCGCCGACGCCGGCGAACCGCGGGGCCTTCGCCGTCATCCGATGCCGATGGACAGGAAATGGAGGCGCTTCATCTCCCGCCGGCCGCGCGCCACGCTGTCGAGGATGACGCCGCAGGCGAGGCTGAGCAGGCCCGACAGCATCAGCCCCGTCGCCAGCACCGCCGTCGGCAGGCGCAGGACGAGCCCCGTCTCGAGGAACTCCAGCACCACCGGCGCGCCGAGCACGACCGAGACGACGGCGAGCAGCAGCGCGACGCCGCCGAAGAAGGGCAGCGGCCGCTCCTCCTTCACCAGGAGGCCGATGAGGCGGAGGATGCGGATCGCGTCGCGCACCGTGCGCAGCTTGCTCGACGAGCCCTCGGGCCGCTCGCCGTAGACCGTCGGCACCTCGCCCACCCCCATCCGCAGTTCGAGCGCGTGGACGGTCAGTTCCGTCTCGATCTCGAACCCGTGGGAGGCGACGGGGAAGGACTTCACGTAGCGGCGCGACAGGCACTTGTAGCCCGACAGCATGTCGGTCGTCGCGGTGCCGAAGATGTGCCGGACGAGGCCGGTCAGCACCTTGTTGCCGAGGCGGTGCCCCGGCCGGTACGCGTCGGTCGAGCGCGCCACCCGGGCCCCGTTGACCATGTCGAACGGGCCGGCGAGCAGCGCCGCCACGAGATCCGGGGCGGCGGCGGCGTCGTAGGTCGCGTCGCCGTCGACCATCAGATAGACGTCGGCGTCCACGTCGGCGAACATCCGCCGGACGACGTTGCCCTTGCCCTGGCGCGGTTCGTGGCGGACGACGGCGCCCGCCTCGCGCGCGACGTCGGCCGTGCCGTCGGTGGAATTGTTGTCGTAGACGTAGACGACCGCCCCCGGCAGGGCCGCCCGGAAGTCCCGGACGACGGCGGCGACGGTCAGCGCCTCGTTGTGGCAGGGGACGAGCACGGCGATCCGCGGCGAGGGCGCGGCGGGACGGGCTCCCCGTCCTTCGCCTGCCGCCGCGTCGAGCATCGCCTGCCCCGTCATGGAATGCGGTTCCCGCCGGCCGCGGCGATCAGTCCCGCGCCGCCGTCCCGCCCGTCAGCGCCGCCTGCGCCGCCGCGAGGCGGGCGATGGGCACGCGGTAGGGGGAGCAGGAGACGTAGTCGAGCCCCACCGCTTCGCAGAAGGCGACCGAGGCCGGGTCGCCACCGTGCTCGCCGCAGATGCCCAGCTTGATGTCCGCCCGGGTGCCCCGGCCCCGCTCGGCCGCGATGCGGATCAGTTCGCCCACGCCCTCCTGGTCCAGCGTCGCGAAGGGGTCGCGCTCGAAGATGCCGGCGCGCTGGTAGGCGGGCAGGAACCCGCCGGCGTCGTCGCGGCTGATGCCGAGCGTCGTCTGCGTCAGGTCGTTGGTGCCGAAGCTGAAGAACTCGGCCGTCTGGGCGATGTCGGCCGCCCGGAGTGCCGCGCGCGGCAGCTCGATCATCGTCCCGACGAGATAGCGGATCTCCCGCCCGCGGGCGGCGAAGACGGCCTTGGCCGCCGCTTCGACGACCGCCTTCATCAGGTCGAGCTCGCGCTTGGTGCCGACCAGCGGGATCATGATCTCGGGCTCGACGGTCTCGCCCGTCTCCTCGATCAGGTCGATCGCCCCGTCGAACACGGCGCGGGCCTGCATCTCGTAGATCTCGGGGTAGGAGATGCCGAGCCGCACGCCCCGGTGCCCCAGCATCGGGTTCGCCTCGGCCAGCTGGGCCGCGCGGTGGCGCACCTTCGAGACGTCGACCTTCGCCTCCTTCGCCACCTGGGCGATCTCCGCCTCGGTGTGGGGCAGGAACTCGTGCAGCGGCGGATCGAGGAAGCGGATCGTCACCGGCAGGCCGCGCATGATGCGGAACAGGTCCGCGAAGTCCTTGCGCTGCATCGGCTCGATCTTGGCGAGGGCCGTGCGGCGCGCCTCCTCGCTCTCGGCCACGATCATCTCGCGCACGGCGACGATGCGGTCGGCCTCGAAGAACATGTGCTCGGTGCGGCAGAGCCCGATGCCCTCGGCCCCGAACTTCCGCGCCGTCGTCGCGTCCAGCACCGTCTCGGCGTTGGTGCGGACCTTCATGCGGCGGTACCGGTCGGCCCAGCCCATCAGCGTGGCGAAGTCGCCCGACAGTTCGGGCTGGATCGTCGGCACCTCGCCCAGCATCACCTCGCCGGTCGAGCCGTCGAGCGTGAGGATGTCGCCCGCCTTGAGCTGGAGCGTGCCGACGGTCATGGTGCCGGCCTTCGAATCGATGCGGATGTCGCCCGCCCCCGACACGCAGGGTCGCCCCATGCCGCGGGCGACCACGGCCGCGTGGCTGGTCATGCCGCCGCGGGTGGTCAGGATGCCCTCGGCCGCGTGCATGCCGTGGATGTCCTCGGGGCTCGTCTCGATCCGGCAGAGGATGACCTTCTCGCCCTTCTGGCGGGCGGCCTCCGCCCCGTCGGCGGTGAAGACCACCTTGCCCGACGCCGCCCCCGGCGAGGCCGGGAGGCCCTTGGTGATCACATGGCGCTTCGCCCGCGGGTCCAGCGTGGGGTGGAGAAGCTGGTCGAGCGAGGCCGGGTCGATGCGCTTGACCGCCTCCGCCTCGTCGATCAGCCCCTCATGAGCCATGTCGACCGCGATCTTGAGCGCGGCCGCGGCCGTGCGCTTGCCGTTGCGCGTCTGCAGCATGTAGAGGCGGCCCTGCTGGACCGTGAACTCGATGTCCTGCATGTCGCGGTAGTGACGCTCAAGCGTGAGGCGCACCGCGTCGAGCTGGCCGAACACCGCGGGCATCACCTCCTCCATCGCGGGGAGGTCGGAGCCGTTGGCGTGCTTTCCGGCCACGGTCAGGTGCTGCGGCGTGCGGATGCCGGCCACCACGTCCTCGCCCTGCGCGTTGACGAGGTATTCGCCGTAGAAGGCGTTCTCGCCGGTGGACGGGTTGCGGGTGAAGGCGACGCCGGTGCAGCAGTCGTCGCCCATGTTCCCGAACACCATCGCCTGCACGTTCACCGCCGTGCCCCAGTCGGCCGGAATGTCGTGGAGGCGGCGGTAGGTGATGGCGCGCTGGTTCATCCAGCTCCCGAAGACGGCGCCGATGGCGCCCCAGAGCTGGTCCTTCACGGCCTGCGGAAAGGGCTTGCCCGTCTCGCGCAGGACGACCGCCTTGTAGCCCTCGATGACCGTCTTCCAGTCGCCGGCCTTCAGGTCGGTGTCGAGATAGCGCCCGATCGCCCGCTTGTGGTCGTCGAGCACCTCCTCGAAATTGTGGTGGTCGACGTCGAGCACCACGTTCCCGAACATCTGGATGAAGCGGCGATAGCTGTCGTAGGCGAAGCGCGCGTCGCCCGACCGCCGGGCGAGCCCCTCGACCGTCGTGTCGTTGAGGCCGAGGTTGAGGACCGTGTCCATCATGCCCGGCATCGACGCCCGCGCGCCGGAGCGGACCGAGACCAGCAGCGGGTTCGCCGGGTCGCCGAAATTCGCCCCGATGATGCGCTCGACCGCCGCCAGCGCCGCGTCCACCTGGCCGACGAGGTCGTCGGGATAGCGGCGGCCGTTGGCGTAGTACCAGGTGCAGACCTCGGTCGTGATGGTGAAGCCCGGCGGGACCGGCAGGCCCAGCGACGACATCTCGGCGAGGTTGGCGCCCTTGCCGCCGAGCAGGTTGCGCATGTCGGCGCGGCCCTGCGCCTTGCCATCGCCGAAGCTGTAGACCCAGTTCGTCGTCACGCCGGCTCCGGTCATCTGGTCAGCCCTCGATCCGCGAGAAGTCCGCGATGGTGTGCATGGTGGCGATGATCCCGCGCAAAAGCGCAAGCCGGTTCGCCCGGACGGCGGGATCATCGACGTTGACGGTAACCCGATCGAAGAAGGCGTCCACCGGCGAGCGCAGCGCGGCGAGATCGGTCATGGCGGCGGTGAAGTCCTCGGACGCGATCTTGGTTCCCGTCGCCGACCGCACGGCCCCCAGCGCCTGCCAGAGGGTCGTCTCCTCGGCCTGTACGAGCGAACCCGCCTGCACGTCCCGGTATTCCCGGCCGTCCTTCTTCTCTTCGATCCGGACGATGTTGGCCGCCCGGCGATAGGCGGTCAGGAGGTTGGCGCCCGCATCCGACGCCAGGAACGCCTGCAGCGCCTTCACCCGCGCCACGAGGCGGACGAGATCGTCCTCGCCCCCCAGCGCGAAGACCGCGTCGATCAGGTCGTGCCGCACGCCCTGTTCGCGAAGGGCCACCTTGAGCCGGTCGGCGAGGAAGGCGATCAGGTCGGTCGGCACGTTGGGCAGGGTCCGGCCGAGCGTCATCAGCGCGTCCGCCAGATCCGACGAGATGGCCGAGTTCTCCAGGATGCGCTGGACGTCCTTGAGGCCGATGGTCTCCACCGCCTTCACGCCGGAGAAATAGTTGGCGTACTCCGGCACGTTCATGACGAGCCGCGGCTCGTAGTCGGCGACCGACGCCGCCATCGCCTCGTGCAACGACAGGCGCAGCCCGTTCTCCAGCACGATGCGGATGATGCCGAGCCCCGCACGGCGAAGCGCGAAGGGGTCCTTGCTGCCGGTCGGCCGCTCGTCGATGGCGAAGAAGCCGACCAGCGTGTCGATCTTGTCGGCCAGCGCCACCGCGATCGGCACCGGTGCGGTGGGGCAGCGGTCGGTCGGGCCAACGGGCTTGTAGTGCTCGGCCACCGCGTCGGCGACGTCCGGCGCCTCGCCGGCGGCGAGCGCGTAATAGCGGCCCATCAGGCCCTGGAGTTCGGGGAACTCCCCCACCATGCCGGAGACGAGGTCGGCCTTGGCCAGCAGCGCCGCGCGGTCGGCACGCTCCTGCACGTCGTCCGGCCAGCCCAGCATGCGGGCGAGATGGACGGCCAGCGCGCGGACGCGGGCGACCTTCTCCTCCACCGTGCCCAGCTTGGCGTGGAAGGTGATGGCGCCCAGCGCCGGCACGCGGTCCTCGAGCGGGACCTTCCTGTCCTGCTCCCAGAAGAAGCGGGCGTCGGAGAGGCGCGCGCGCAGCACGCGCTCGTTGCCCTTCACCACCTCCGCACCGCCGTCCGTCGTCGGCCGGTTGGCGACGATGACGAAGCGCGGGGCGAGGCGTCCGGCCGCGTCCTTCAGCGCGAAGTAGCGCTGGTTCACCCGCATCGTGGTGGTCAGCACCTCGTGCGGGACGTCGAGGAAGGCCGGGTCGAAGGAACCCAGGTGGACGACCGGCCATTCGACCAGCCCCGCCACCTCGTCCAGCAGGCCCGGATCGTCGATCAGCGACAGGCCGGCGCCGGCGGCGGCCTCGGTCGCGAGGCGCAGGATCGTGGCCTTGCGCTCGGCCCGGTCGAGGATCACGCAGGCCCGGCGCAGCCCCTCGCGATAGGCGTCGAATCCGGTCACGGCGAAGGGGGCCGGACCGAGGAAGCGGTGGCCGACGGTCGTGTCGCCGAAGGGGCGAACCATCTCGCCCTCCCCCGCCGCCTCGCCGGCCTTCAGCAGCCGGGCCGGGCGGCCGTGGCGCTGGTCGCCGAGCGCCAGGGCGCCGGGGACGGGGCGGCCGTCGAAGACCGCGAGGATGGAGCGCAGCGGCCGGACCCAGGTGAAGGCCGCGTCGGCGAAGCGCATCGACTTCGGCCAGACGAGGCCGAGGATCGCGTCGGCGACGATCTGCGGCAGCAGGTCGGCGGTGCGCCGTCCCGCCTTCTCCACCGTGACGAACCAGAATTCGCCCTTGCCGGTGTCGCGCCGCTCGCACTGGTCGAGGGAGGCCAGGCCGTTGGCCTTGAGGAAGCCCTGCACCGCCTGCTCCGGCGCGCCGACGCGGGGGCCACGGCGCTCCTCGCGCACGGCCTCGGTCTCGGCCGGCAGGTCGCGGACGACGAAGCCGATCCGCCGGGCGCCGGAGACGCCCTCCGATCCCTTCGGCGCGAGGCCGGCCGAACCCAGGGCGGCCATGGCACGGGCGAGAAGATCGTCCGCCGCCCTGACCTGCATCCCGGCGGGGATCTCCTCGGTGAGGAGTTCGACGAGGAGTTCAGGCATCGTTCAGGCCGCCTTCGCCGCGGAACCGGCCACCCACGCCTCGCAGCAGGCCCGCGCCAGCGCACGCACCCGGCCGATGTAGGCGGCCCGCTCGACCACGCTGATCACGCCGCGGGCGTCCAGAAGGTTGAAGCGGTGCGAGGCCTTGATGCACTGGTCGTAGGCCGGGAGCGCGAGGCCGTGGGCCAGGAGCGCCCGGCATTCCCGCTCCGCGTCCTCGAAATGGCGCAGCAGCACGCCAGTGTCCGCGTGCTCGAAGTTGTGGGCCGAGTATTCGCGCTCGGCGCGGAGGAACACCTCGCCATACGTCACGCCCGCGTCGTTGAAGCGCAGGTCATAGACGTTCTCGATGTCCTGCAGGTACATGCACAGCCGCTCCAGCCCATAGGTGATCTCGGTCGAGACCGGCGCGCACTCCAGCCCGCCCACCTGCTGGAAATAGGTGTACTGGCTGACCTCCATCCCGTCGCACCAGACCTCCCAGCCGAGGCCCCACGCGCCCAGCGTCGGGCTTTCCCAGTCGTCCTCGACGAAGCGGACGTCGTGGAGCGCGGGGTCGAGGCCGATGCGCTCGAGGCTGCCGAGATAGAGTTCCTGGCTGTCGACCGGCGACGGCTTCAGGATCACCTGGAACTGGTAGTAGTGCTGGAGCCGGTTCGGATTCTCGCCGTAGCGCCCGTCCTTGGGCCGGCGCGAGGGCTGGACGTAGGCGGCCCTCCACGGGTCGGGACCGAGCGAGCGCAGCGTCGTGGCCGGGTGGAAGGTGCCGGCGCCGACCTCCATGTCGAACGGCTGCAGGACGAGGCACCCCTTTTCCGACCAATAGGTCTGAAGGGTGAAGATGAGGTCCTGGAAGCTGAGGCCCTTCTGCATCACTGCGACCGCCGCTTTTTTGTCGACTTGTCTTGGTCACTGGACCCCGGGTCCGGAGTGCGGCGCACAATAGGGACGCCCCTCCCCCGAATCAAGCGGACTGCCCGCCCCCGATGACGCATGCCGCCATGGCCGACCGCGCCGCCCTCACCCGCCACCCGCCGCGCGACGACGCGCCGCCCGCCGACCCGTGCGCCC
>CANGXM010000110.1 GCA_947457845.1 Rhodospirillales bacterium
GAGGCGATCGGGCGGAGCCGGTCCGACTGCGCCCCCGCCCCGTCGGAGACCGCCGCCGCCCCGACGTCCGCGCCCGCCGCGGAGCCCGTCGCGACCGTCGACCTCGGCGTCGCGCACGTGCAGTTGTCGACGGTCTTCGACGAAGCCGCCGTGGCGGCGGAGCGGGCGCGGCTCCGGCGGCTGGTGACCGACGCCGTGCTCGGCGGCCGGACGATCGAGGCTCGCCCGGTCGTGATGTCGGACGGGCGGGAGGGGTTCTCGATCTACATCCCGCGGTTCGACAGCCTCGCCGAGGCGCGGCAATTCTGCGAGCGCCTCCGCGCCCAGCGGGTCGACTGCCTGCCGCGGGGATGACCGCTCAGGTCAGGATCTGCCAGAACATCCGGGCGGACGTGATCGCCAGGAACAGCGCGAACACCCGGCGCAGCGCGCGGCGGTCGATGGCGTGCGCGATCCGTGCGCCATAGGGGGCGAAGAGGACGGTCATGGGCGTCAGCAGCGCGAAGCCGACGAGGCTCATGTAGCCGAGGCTGAAGGGCGGCAGTCCGTCGTGGCCGAGGCCGCCCAGGACGAAGCCGATCGTTCCCGGGACGCCGATGATCAGCCCGATCGCGGACGCGGTGCCCACCGCCTTGTGGACCGGATAGTTGAACAGGACCAGGGTGGGGACGGCGATCGTGCCGCCGCCGATGCCCATCATCACCGAGAACCCGCCGATCAGGCTCGCGATCATGCCCTTGCCGGGCCCCGACGGCGGCGCGTCGGCGACCCGCCAGCTCTCCTTGCCGAAGGCCATGTGCAGCGCGACGATCAGCGCGATCGTGCCGAACACGGCGGTGAGCGTCCCGCCCCGGACGGAGCCGGCCAGGACGGTGCCGGCGATCACGCCGACCGCGATCCACGGCCCCCAGCTCAGCAGAAGGCCCTTGTCGACCGCCCCCTTCTTCATGTGCGCCCGCATCGAGGAGATCGACGTGGGGATGATGGTCGCGAGCGAGGTGCCGACCGCGAGGTGCATCTTCACGTCCTCGTCGATGCCGATCAGGCCGAAGACGTGGAAAAGGACGGGCACGATGACGATGCCGCCGCCGACGCCGAGCAGGCCGGCGAGGATACCGGCGACGACGCCGACGGCGACGAGCGAGACGGCCAGGACGGCCAGGAAGGCGGGATCTTCGATCACGGGGAGGAGGCCGGACGGGACGGAGAGCGCGTGACTATAGGGGCGACACCGGCACGGCGATACCCTCGGACCGTCCGCCGGGGGAGGGTCTGCCGAGCGCCATGCCGACCTTGCGCCCCCCGCCGCCGCCCGCTAACTACGGCGTCTCCCCTCCGACCGGATGCCCGCCATGCACGCCGCCGTCGTCGTCTTTCCCGGCTCGAACTGCGACCGCGACGTGGCGCTCGCGGTCGCCCGCGCGACGGGCCGGCCGCCGGCCATGGTCTGGCACGGGGACACCGACCTGCCCCGGGCGGACCTGATCGTGCTGCCGGGTGGCTTCTCCTACGGCGACTATCTGCGCTGCGGCGCCATGGCGGCCCACTCGCCGGTCATGCGGGCGGTGGTCGAGCGGGTGAAGGCGGGGGCGCGCGTCCTCGGCATCTGCAACGGCTTCCAGATCCTGACCGAGGCCCGCCTGCTGCCCGGCGCGCTGCTGCGCAACGCCAGCCGCAAGTTCGTGTGCCGCCCCGTCTCGCTCCGGGTCGAGACGACGAACGGCGAATTCACCCGCGCCTACGCGCCGGGCGAGACGATCCGCCTGCCCGTCGCCCACGGCGAGGGGAACTACACCGCCGACCCGGAGACGCTGGCGCGGCTCGAGGGCGAGGGGCGGGTCGTCTTCCGCTACGTCGACGGCACGAACCCGAACGGCTCGGTCAACGACATCGCCGGGATCATGGATGCGACGGGCCGCGTGATGGGTCTGATGCCGCATCCCGAACGGGCGTCGGAGGCGATCCACGGCTCGACCGACGGGGCGCGGATGTTCGAGGGTCTGGTGGAGGCGCTGGCATGACCGGGGTGACGGCGGACGTCGCGAAGGAACACGGCCTTTCCGCCGAGGAATGGCAGGCCGCGCTCGAAATCATGGGCCGCACGCCCTCGATCACCGAACTCGGCATCTTCTCGGTCATGTGGTCGGAGCACTGCTCCTACAAATCGTCGCGCGTCTGGCTGAAGACGCTGCCGACCACGGGACCGCGCGTCATCTGCGGCCCCGGCGAGAACGCGGGCGTGGTCGACATCGGCGGCGGGCTCGCGGCCGTCTTCAAGATGGAGAGCCACAACCACCCCTCCTTCATCGAGCCCTACCAGGGGGCGGCGACGGGGGTGGGCGGCATCATGCGCGACGTCTTCACCATGGGCGCACGGCCGGTGGCGAACCTGAACGCGCTGCGTTTCGGCCGGCCCGACCATCCGCGTACGCGCCACCTGCTGGCGGGCGTGGTCGCGGGCATCGGCGGCTACGGCAACTGCGTCGGCGTGCCGACGGTGGGCGGCGAGCTGAACTTCCACCCCGCCTACGACGGGAACTGTCTCGTCAACGCGATGACGGTGGGCCTCGCCAAGGCCGACCGGATCTTCTATTCCGCCGCCGCCGGCGTCGGGAACCCGGTCGTCTACGTGGGCTCGAAGACCGGGCGCGACGGCATCCACGGCGCCACCATGGCCTCGGCCGAGTTCTCCGAAGGCACGGAGGAGAAGCGCCCGACGGTCCAGGTGGGCGATCCCTTCACCGAGAAGCTGCTGATCGAGGCGTGCCTCGAACTCATGGCGACCGACGCCATCGTCGCCATCCAGGACATGGGGGCGGCCGGCCTCACGTCCTCGTCGGTCGAGATGGCCGGCAAGGGCGACCTCGGCATCACCCTCGACCTCGACCGCGTGCCCCAGCGCGAGCAGGGGATGACGGCCTACGAGATCATGCTCTCCGAAAGCCAGGAGCGCATGCTCATGATCCTGCGCCCGGGCGCCGAGGACCAGGCCCGCGCGATCTTCACGAAATGGGAACTCGACTTCGCGGTCATCGGCCGGCTGACCGACACCGGGCGCCTCGTGCTGACGCGCGACGGGCGGGTCGAGGCGGACATGCCGATCGAGCCGCTGTCGAGCCGCGCCCCCCTCTATCATCGGCCGTGGGAGCCCACGCCGCCGCCGGCCCCGATCGACGACGGGGCGTTCGACCTGCCGGACACGCCGGTGCGCGCGCTGGCCCGCCTCCTGGCATCGGCCGACCTCTGCTCGCGCCGCTGGGTGTGGGAGCAGTACGACAGCCACGTCGGCGCCGACACCGCGCAGGGGCCCGGCGGCGATGCGGCCGTGGTCCGCATCCACGGCACGGGCCGGGCGCTCGCCATGACCTGCGACGTCACCCCGCGCTACTGCCTCGCCGATCCGGTCGAGGGCGGCCGGCAGGCGGTGGCCGAGGCGTGGCGGAACCTGACGGCGGTCGGCGCGCTCCCGCTCGCGGTCACCGACAACATGAACTTCGGCAACCCCGAGAAGCCTCGGATCATGGGCCAGTTCGCCGGCTGCATCCAGGGGATGGCCGACGCCTGCCGCGCGCTCGAGTTCCCGGTCGTGTCGGGCAACGTCAGCCTCTACAACGAGACCGACGGCAGGGCGATCCTGCCCACCCCGGCGATCGGAGGGCTGGGGCTGCTGGAGGATGTGACGAAGGCGGCGGTGGCGGCCTTCACCGCGCCCGACCTCGCGATCCTCGTGCTGGGGGACGGGCGCGGCCACCTCGGCCAGAGCCTCTATCTGCGTGAACTCCACGGCCGGGAGGAGGGCGCGCCCCCGCCGGTCGACCTCGCCGTCGAACGGCGCAACGGCGACCTCGTCCGCGCGCTCATCGCCGACGGGCTGGTGGCCGGCTGCCACGACGTCTCCGACGGCGGCCTGCTGGTCGCGGTCGCGGAGATGGCGATGGCGGGCCGCACCGGCTGCCGGCTCGACCTGCCGGCGGACGCGGGCGTGCTGTTCGGCGAGGATCAGGGCCGATACGTGGTCGCGACGGCCGATCCGACGGCCGTCGCGGCGAGGGCGGTGGCGGCCGGCGTGCCGGTCGCCCGCGTCGGCACCACCGGCGGCGTTTCGTTGACAGGCCCTCACCTCGGCGCCATATCGGTCGAGGACCTGACGGCGGCGCACGAGGCCTTCCTGCCCGCGCTGATGTCCGGCGAGACCGCTTGAGAAGGCAGTGGCACCGATGGCGATGGACGCGGCGGATATCGAGCGCCTGATCAAGGAGGCGATGCCCGACGCGGTCGTGCGCATCGACGATCTCCGCGGCGACGGCGACCATTACGCCGCCTACGTCACCTCGGCCGCCTTCACGGGCAAGAGCCGGGTCCAGCAGCACCAGATGGTCTACCAGGCGTTGAAGGGCCGGATGGGCGGGGAACTGCATGCGCTGATGCTGCAGACCTCCGTGCCCGAAGCCGCCTGAACCGAACCCGTACCGCGGAGGGGATCCATGGACGAAACCGTCGCCGAGCGCATCAAGACCGACATCACGTCGAACGACGTGGTCCTGTACATGAAGGGCACCCCGGCCTTCCCGCAGTGCGGGTTCTCGGCCGCCGTGGCCAACGTGCTCAACCACATGGGGGTCGAGTACAAGGGCGTCGACGTGCTTGTCGACGCGGCGATCCGCCAGGGGATCAAGGAATTCACCAACTGGCCGACGATCCCGCAGCTCTATGTGAAGGGCGAGTTCGTCGGCGGGTGCGACATCGTGCGCGAGATGTACACCTCGGGCGAACTCCAGCAGCTCCTCGCCGAGAAGGGCGTCACCTCGGCCGCCCAGGCCTGACGGCGTCCACGGCGCAAGCCATCGAAAGGCCCCGCGGACCGCGTCCGCGGGGCCTTTTCGTTGCGGTGCGCCCGAGCGGGGAACCGGGCAGGGGGCGCGCGCGTTGTTCGGGTGATCGACGGCCGGCGCGGGGGTTACGGAAATCCCCCCGGTGACGTCGCGACACACCGTCCAACGGAGGCCACGACGATGCGCATCCCCGCACTCGCCCTGTCCGTGCTGCTCGCCTCGGGCGCGGCACTCGCCCAGCAGACCACGCCACCGCCGGCCACCGGCACGCCGGCATCGTCCGCCGTACGGTCCATGAATACGGTCCTGCCCGGTCAGATGCGGGCCGACGACATCATCGGCACCCGCGTCTACGGTCCGAACGACACGAACGTCGGCTCGGTGGACGACATCATCTTCAATACGGCGTCGAAGCAGATCGAGACCGCGATCCTGTCGGTCGGCGGATTCCTCGGCATCGGGAACAAGCTGGTCTCGGTCCCGATCGACCAGCTGCAGATGGGCCGGGACGGCCGCCTCACCATCGGCCTGACGCACGAGCAGCTGGAGCGGGCGCCGGAGTTCGAGTACGGCGCCGCCCGGAGCGGCAGCGGCGCCGCCGGGACGACCGGGACCGGCACCATGGGCATCATTCCGCCGTCGGGCGGGGCCACCCGGGCCCCGTGACGTCGTGGGCCACCCCGTCCGTCACGACGGACGGGGTGAGGGCAAGCGCCGCGGGTGGCGCATGATCGCCCTGCGCCGCCGGTGATGGCCGGGCGGGACGGGGGGTGGCAAGGTGCGCGCCATGCGCTCTCCCCCTCCTCCCGGTCCCACCGGCCTCACCGGCACCGGGTTCGCCTATGCCTTCGCGGCCTCCGTCCTCTGGGGCACCGCGCCGGCGCTGTTCAAGGAACTGGGCCACGTCACCCCGGGCGAAGTGTTCGCGCAGCGGGTCGTCTGGTCGGTCCCCCTCCTCCTCGCCCTCGCCCTCGTGATCAAGGGCCCCACGGCCTTCGGCGCGATCCTGGGCGGCCGGCGGACAGTCGGGGCCTATCTCCTGACCACCGCGCTCATCGCCTTCAACTGGAGCCTGTACATCTGGGCGGTCTCGGTCGACCGGGTGACGGAGGTCAGCCTCGCCTACTACATGGCGCCGCTGATGAACGTGATCGTCGGCGTCGCGGTCCTGCGGGAACGGCTGAACCCGCGGCAGACGGCGGCCGTCGGCCTGGCGGCGCTGGGGGTGGGGATCCTCACGGTGGGCTCGGGCGCCCTCCCCGTCCTCTCGATCGTGCTCGCCGCGTCCTGGACGCTCTACAGCCTCGTGCGGACGCGGGCGGGGATCGACCCTCTCATGGGCCTCCTGGTGGAGGCCGGGATCCTGGCCGTTCCGGCGGCGATCTACCTGCTCACCCTCGACACGGCGGGCTTCGGCAGCTTCGCGTCGATCGACCGGGCGACGGACCTGAAGCTGATCGCCGCGGGCGTCGTGACCGCGCTGCCCGTCGTCTTCTACCTGAACGCGGCGCGGCACCTGTCCTTCTCGGCGCTGGGCCTGTCGAGCTATCTGTCGCCCACCCTGCAGCTCGGCATCGCCATCCTCTACGGCGAGCCCTTCACCGCGTGGCACGCCGCGGCCTTCGGAGCGATCTGGCTCGGCCTCGCGCTCTACAGCGCCGACGCGATCCGGGGCCGACAGGCGGCGACGGCGGCGGAGGGCTGACCGTCGGATTCATCGGCGTCACCGAGGCGCCGGCCCGCCACGTCCGCGCGGCGACCGGGGCGGCGGGGGGCGTGTTCCGGGTGGGGTGGTGAGCCCCTCGAAAACGAAAACCGCCGCCCCGAGGGGCGGCGGTTTCGTTTCGGTCCGACGGGGGTCGGGAACCGGTCAGCGCGAGTAGAACTCGATGACCAGGTTCGGTTCCATCTGGATCGGGTACGGCACGTCGGCCAGCTTGGGCGCGCGGACGAAGCGGCCCTTCAGCGCCGAGGCGTCGAACTCGACGTAGTCGGGCACGTCGCGCTCGCCCGAGACCGCGCTCTCCATGATCAGCGCCATCTGCTTGGAGCGCTGGCGGACCTCGATCACGTCGTTGTCGCGCACGAAGAACGAGGGCACGTTCACGCGCTTGCCGTTGACGGTGATGTGGCCGTGGCTGACGAGCTGGCGGGCGGCGAACGGCGTCGGCGCGATCTTCATGCGGTAGATGACCGCGTCCAGCCGGCGCTCCAGCAGCTCGATCAGGTTCTCGCCGGTGTCGCCCTTGCGGCGCACGGCCTCGGTGTAGAGGCGGCGGAACTGGCGCTCGCCGATGTTGGCGTAGTAGCCCTTCAGCTTCTGCTTGGCCGTCAGCTGAAGGCCGAAGTCCGACGGCTTCTTCCGGCGCTGGCCATGCTGGCCGGGGCCGTACTCGCGACGGTTGATAGGGCTCTTCGCCCGGCCCCAGAGGTTCGCGCCGATGCGGCGGTCGATCTTGTATTTGGAGGCGTGACGCTTCGACATGGTCGTCCTGTTCGCGGTTGTCCCGGTAGGCCCCGTGCGATCGCACGGGACGGGACGTTTCGTGTTCAGGCACGCCCACGTTCCCGGGAAGGTGCGCACCATATAGGCGGGCCGCGGGCCCTGTCAAAGCCCGAGCGGCGTTGGTAGGGTCGTGGCCGTCCTCGACCGTCGCCCGGAACCCGTCGCTTGCGCCCGTCCGTCGTCACGTCCGCCGTCGTCGCCACGCTCGTCGGCTTCGCGGGCACGCTGGCCATCGTCATCTCCGCCGCCAAGGCCGTCGGCGCGGGGCCGGCCGAGACCTCCTCCTGGGTCACCGGCCTCTGCCTCGCGATGGCGGGGTCGAGCGTGGTGCTGTCCTGGCGCCACCGCATCCCCGCGATCACCGCGTGGTCGACGCCGGGCGCCGCGCTGATCGCCGCCACCGCCGGCACCATCGCCTTCGACGCCGCGGTCGGCGCCTTCGTGCTGGCCGCCCTCCTCGTGCTGGCGACCGCCGCGGTGCGGCCGCTGGCCGACCTCGTCGCCCGCATCCCGCCGTCGCTCGCCTCGGCGATGCTGGCGGGCATCCTCGTCCAGTTCGCGGTCGCGGTCTTCCAGATGGCGGGGGCGGAGCCGGCCTTCGTCCTGCCGCTGGTGGCGCTGTTCCTCGTGGCGCGCGTGTTGCTCCCCTCCATGGCCCCCATCGCGGTGCTGGCGGGGGGCGTCGCACTGGGTGCGGCGACGGGGCGGATCGGCGACGTCGGCGGCGCGCTCGCCGTTTCCGACCTCATGCTCGTGACGCCGGCGTTCGACCCGGCCGTTCTGATCGGCCTCGGCGTGCCCTTGTGGCTGGTGACGATGGCCTCGCAGAACCTTCCCGGCTTCACGGTGCTGCGCGCGGCGGGCTATCCCGTCCCCGCCCGCTCGATCCTCACGGTGACGGGCCTCGCCTCGCTGCTGACCGCGCCCTTCGGCGCGCACACCTCGAACCTCGCCGCCATCTCGGCCGCCATCTGCACCGGGCCCGACACCCACCCCGACCCGGCGAAACGCTGGCCCGCGGGGGTCGCCTACGGCCTCTGCTATCTGCTGCTGGCGCCGTTCGGCGCCTCCTTCGCGGCGCTGTTCGCCGCCCTGCCCGGCCCGCTGGTCGCCACCGTGGCGGGAACCGCGCTGATGTCGCCGCTGGCCGGCGCGCTCGGCGGTGCGATGGCGGAGCCGAAGGACCGGTTCGCGGCGGTCGTGACCTTCGCCGTCACGGCCTCGGGCCTCGGCCTGCTCGGCATCGGCGCGGCCTTCTGGGGTCTCGTGGCCGGCCTCGCGACGCTCGGCCTGGAGCGGGCGGCGGCCGCGCGGCGGGGATGAGGCCGGCCCCGGGGGCGCACGGCCGTCGGACTCAGATCCCCGCCACCGGCGCCCACAGCACGTCGCGGATGTCCTCCGCCCCGGCGCACAGCATGACGAGCCGGTCGAACCCGAGCGCGATCCCGGCCGACGGGGGCATGAGGGCGAGGGCGGCGAGGAAGTCCGCGTCGATCGGGTGGCGCACGCCGTAGAGCCGCGCCTTGAGATCCATGTCCGCCTCGAAGCGGGCGCGCTGGACCGCCGGGTCGGTCAGCTCGCCGAAGGCATTGGCGAGTTCGAGCCCGCAGGCATAGAGCTCGAACCGCTCGGCCAGCCGCGGATCGTCGGGCTTGGGCCGGGCCAGCGCCGCCAGCGACACCGGATAGTCGGTCAGCACCGTCGGCCGGCCCGCGCCGAGGTGCGGTTCGATCCGGTCGAGCATGATCCGGAAGAAGAGATCCTCCCAGCTGTCGTCGGCCGCGGTGTGGAGCCCCGCCGCCGCCGCCGCCGCCCGCAGCAGCGCCGCGTCCGGCGCCCGCGGGTCCGGTGCCGTCGCCAGCAGGTCGATCCCGGCGAAGCGGCCGAAGGCGTCGGCGACCGTCAGCACCTCCCACGCGGCGAAGGGATCGCACGCGACGCCGGCGAAGGTGAAGCGGTCGCACCCCGACGACGCCGCCGCCGCCCGCACGAGGCCGACGCAGTCGTCGACCAGGTCGGCGTAGCCGGCATCGGCCCGGTACCATTCCAGCATGGTGAACTCGGGATGGTGGCGCGCCGTCGCCTCCCCGTTCCGGAAGACGCGGGCGAACTGCACGATCCGCGGAAGCCCGGCGGCCAGGAGCTTCTTCATCGCGAACTCGGGGCTGGTGTGCAGCCAGAGGTCCTGTGCGGGGCGGGCCGGATCGGCGGGGTCGTAGCGGGTCCGGAACGCGTGGATGTGGGGCTCCATGCCCGGCGAGAGCTGGAGGGCCGGAGTCTCCACCGCCAGGAAATCCCGGTCCGCGAACCAGCCGTCGAGGGCCGCGCGGACGCGGGTCCGGACGGCGAGGCGCGGCCGGCGGGCGGCCATCGCCGCGGGGTGCCACCAGGGGGTCATGGGCCGGTCCTATGACATGATCGGGGCCCCCGCGACAGCCCGATTGCGTTCCGCCCGCCGCCCGCCATGATGCGGGGCATGTCGAACGGGGTGCGCATCGCCTGGGACAACCTGACGGCCGGGGAATGGTCCCGCATCCTCCAGGGTGCGGGTCGGTCCACGCTGACCCAGACGTTCGCCTACGCCCAGGCGATCCTTCTGACCGAGCGGGAGACGGCGGTCGTCGGGCTGGTGGAGATCGACGACCGGCCGGTCGGCGTCGTCATGGGGCTGCGCAAGAAGGCCTTCGCCGTGGCGGAGACGGTGAGCATCCAGCGCGGCCCCATCCTGCTGCCGGAGGCGCGGGAACCGGCGGTGCTGCTGGAGGTGCTGGCGGCGATCCGCAAGCGGTTCCCGCCCGGCATCACCAAGTGGACGCACTTCATCCCGGAGCTGGAGGCGACGGAGCGGAACGCGGCCCTCCTCGCCGCCGCCCGGTTCAAGCGGACCGACGGCCCCGGCTATCGCACGATCTGGATCGACCTCGACCGGCCGACCGACGAGTTGCGGCGCGGCCTGCGCCTGAAGTGGCGCAACCGGCTGGTGCTGGCCGAGCGGGCGGAGGCCGAGGGGCGGCTAACGATCGCGGTCGATCCGGTCGCCCGCAACCTGCCGGAACTGGTCAAGCGATACGTGGCGGACAAGGAGGCGCGCAAGTACCGCGGCCCCTCGGGCCCGCTGGTCGTCCGGCTGCGCAACGCGCTGGCGCCGGAAAAGGGGGCCGTCCTCGTCACGGCGTCGGTCGACGACCGCCTCGTCGCCGGCATCCTCGTGCTCTGCCACGGCGTCGCCGCCACCTACCAGATCGGCTGGACCGGCCCGGAGGGGCGCGCGACGAGCGCCACCCACCTCCTCCTGTGGCGGGCGATGGAGCATCTGGCGGCCACGGGGCGGCGCTGGTTCGACCTCGGCGGCATCCAGCCGGACACGGCACCGGGCGTCACGCTGTTCAAGCGCGGCGTCGGCGGGGAGGAGATCGAACTCGCCGGGACGTGGGTCTGACCCGCGACCCCGCGGCGTTGCAGGGCTGGGGGAAGGCTGCTAGGGTCCGCGCCGCCCGAAAACCGGTCGTTCCCCGCCCGCCTGAGAGACGTCGCCATGAAGGTCAATGCGAACACGATGCGCCCCGGCCACGTGATGGAGCACAATAACAAGCTCTGGGTGGTGCAGAAGACGCAGATCGTCCAGCCGGGCAAGGGCGGCGCCTTCATCCAGATCGAGATGAAGGACGTGCGGACGGGCACGAAGACCATCGAACGCTTCCGGACCCAGGAAACGGTGGAGCGCGCGCGCCTCGACGAGACGGAGATGACGTTCCTGTTCGCCGACGGCGACAACTTCACCTTCATGGACAAGGAGAGCTTCGAGCAGGTCTCCATCCCCGGCGACATCATCGGCGAGCCGAAGGTGTTCCTCCAGGACGGGATGGAAGTGACGGTCCAGTCGTTCGACAGCTCGCCGATCTCGGTGTCGCTGCCCGACAGCGTGGTGATGACGATCGTCGAGGCCGACCCGGTGGTGAAGGGCCAGACCGCCTCCTCCTCCTACAAGCCGGCCAAGCTCGAGAACGGCGTGCGCGTCATGGTCCCGCCCTTCATCGAGGCGGGGGAGCGGATCGTGGTGAACACCTCGGACAATTCCTACGTCGAGCGGGCGAAGGGCTGATCCTTGGCCCCTCGCTCAGCCCTCCTGACCGTCATGGTCAAGGCCGCCGAGAAGGCGGCCAAGGCGCTCGTGCGCGACTTCGGCGAGGTCGAGCACCTCCAGGTCAGCCGCAAGGGACCGTCGGACTTCGTTTCCCAGGCCGACCTCAAGGCCGAAAAGGTATTGCGCGAGGAGCTGGGTCGGTCGCGGCCCGAGTTCGGCTTCCTGATGGAGGAGAGCGGCGGCACCGCCGGACGCGACGCGTCGGCGCGCTGGATCGTCGATCCCCTCGACGGGACGACCAACTTCCTCCACGGGCTGCCGCACTGGGCGATCTCGATCGCGGCCGAGCGCGACGGCGAGATCGTGGCCGGCCTCATCCACGACCCGATCAAGAACGAGATGTTCTGGGCGGAGAAGGGCGGCGGCGCCTTCATGAACGACCGGCGCATCCGCGTCTCCGGCCGGCGGCGGCTGGAGGACGCGGTGCTCGCGACCGGCATTCCGTTCAAGGGCCACGGCGACCACGCGGCCTTCCTGCGCCAGCTTGAGCTTCTGGCCGACAAGGTGGCGGGCGTGCGCCGCTTCGGCTCGGCCGCCCTCGATCTCGCCTATGTCGCGGCGGGCCGGTTCGACGGCTATTGGGAGACCGACCTCAACCCGTGGGACGTGGCGGCCGGCGTGCTGATCGTCCAGGAGGCCGGGGGCTACGTGACCGAGATCGGCGGCGGCCGGAACCCGCAGGCGGGCGCCAGCGTGCTCGCCGCGAACCCGGCGCTACACCTGCCGATCGCGACGGCGCTGCGGGGCGGTGCGGCCGGGCGGAAGGAAGCGGCGGCCGAGGTGTGACCGGCGGTTGCCACAAGCGGTTGTCGCTGCCCCCGTCGGTCCGATAAGGTTCCCGCCGTTCGCCGACCCCGGCGGCATTTCTTGTTAGGAGCGAACGGTCGGCATGCATCGGACCGCGACGAACGGACGGGCGGTCGCCCTCCTGGTGGCGGGCCTCGTCGGCTGGACGGCGACGGGGGCCGGCGCGCAGCCGGCCGCACGGCCGGACCAGACCCGCGCGTCCGCGCCGCCGGCC
>CANGXM010000111.1 GCA_947457845.1 Rhodospirillales bacterium
GAGCGGGTGATGGCCGAAAGCCCGCAGACGCCGAACTACGGCGCCGTCTCCTTCGCCGGCTACGACGACGGTGCGGACTACGTGCTCACCCGGCGGCAGTGAGGGTCATCCGGGACGGGGCGTGAGGCGCCACGACGCCGCAGGCGCCCGGGGTGACGCGCGGAGCGGGCGGGCACGGACGCTGCCGGCCACCTTCCTTCGCGCGGGCTACGCGCGATCCGCCAGGTCATCCCGCTATCGGCCCTGCGGGTCTGATGGGGCGGATCGGCGGCGACACCGGTCACCGGCCCCGATCGTTCCGTGCGCCTGCCGCGTCGATCCCGAGAAATCTCACATGCTGTCGGAGCGCCCGCAGACCGAACGGCGTCGGCGATGGTCCGCCGGGGCGCGGAACGAACGGAAGGTCGTGACGCTCGCAGAACAGAAGCTTTCCGTACGCTGTCAGGGTGTCGAGAGATTGGAGGACGAAGGTCGCGAGGGGCAGCAATCTGGCATAGATCTCCGCCGCCTCCTCGCGCCGGCCCTGGGATTGAAGGGTCCAGATCTCGACAAGATGATCGACGCATTCCGGTGCCGGGACGTGCCCGTGAATTCCGGCCGTCATGCAATCCGGCAGTTCGATACCGCCCCGGCCGGAAAACACCTGCAATCGCCCGCCCAGCTGTTCGATGAGGGTTGCCGTTTCGACGGCGGAAACTTCCTGCTTGATCGCGACAAGGTGCGGAAACCTGTCGCAAAGTCGCAGGATGGAGTCATCCTTGAGACTAACCCCGATGTACTGTGGGGCGTTCTGGATCGCACAAGGAACCTCCAGTCGCGAAAGCGCGCTGGAAAAGCTCGCGACCAGATCGCTTTCTCTCCGGGCGTCGGGGATCGGTTGCAGGATGATCCACTGCGCACCGTGTTCCGCCGCATGGTTCGCGGCGGCGACCTGGTCCTCCACGGTCGGTTCGAAGATCGTGACGCCCAAGGGAACGCGTCCCGCGACATCGGTCGCGTTCCATTCGACCAGAGATCGTCGCTGATCGGGCGTCAGATGCCGGACCTCGGTCGCCAATCCCAGGGTGACGATACCGGCGACACCACGCCCGATGCACACCTCGACCTGCCGCCGCATCGCATCGCGATCGAGGGCGCCGTTCCGGTCGAACAGCGCATAAAGGACGGTGTGGATTCCCGGCGGCAACCGCATCAATGCGACTCCCGCGGAACGTCGGCGCCCCGGCACCCGACCAGAAAGTCCAGATCCGCACCCTGATCCGCTTGCAGCACCCGCTCGACATAGAGCCCCTGGTAACCGGTTTGGACGATCGGCTCCGGCGGCCGCCACGCGGCCAGTCGGTTCTGCAAGTCCTGTTCGTCGATCAGCAGATCGAGCCGGCGCTCCGCCACGTCGAGGCGGATGAGATCGCCGTCGCGCACGACGGCCAGCGGTCCGCCGGCGACGGATTCCGGGGCGACGTGCAGCACCACGGTGCCATAGGCGGTCCCGCTCATCCGCGCGTCCGAGATCCGGACCATGTCGCGAACGCCCCGTTCGACCAGCTTTCGCGGAATCGGCAGGTTCCCGACCTCGGCCATGCCCGGATAACCCTTGGGGCCGGAATTGCGCAGCACGAGCACCGTGTCGGCATCGACCGGCAGGTCGGGATCGTCGATCCGCGCCTTGAGGTCCTCGACCGTCTCGAACACCAGGGCCGGCCCCACATGGGACATCAGGGCAGGGGTGGCCGCCGACGGCTTGAGAACGGCCCCCCTGGGCGCGAGGTTGCCCCGCAGGATGGCGAGGCCGCCCTGGGACGCGATGGCCCGGTCCCACGGCCGGATGACCTCCGGGTCGTAGACCACGCCGTCGCGCGCGTTCTCGCCCACCGTGCGGCCGTTGACCGTGAGGGCGTCCGCGGCGAGCAGGCCGTGTTCGTCAAGCAGGCGCTGGACGGCCGGAACGCCGCCGGCATAGCAGAAGTCCTCCATCAGGAAGCGGCCGGACGGCATCAGATCGACGAGGGTCGGCACGTCGCGGCCCCATGTGTCCCACTCGTCCAGACCGAAGGGCACCCCGATCCGCCCGGCGATCGCGATCAGGTGCAGGACGGCGTTCGTCGAACCACCGGTCGCGGCGACCATCCGGACCGCGTTGCGGAACGCGTCCAGCGTCAGGATGCGCGAGAGGCGGAGATCCTCGTGGACGATCTCGACCGCACGGCGGCCGACCATGTGCGCCAGCGCCTTCCGCCGCGCATCGACCGCCGGCAGCGCCGCATTGTGCGGCAGCCCGAGACCGATCGCCTCGACGACGCTCGCCAGGGTCGAGGCCGTGCCCATGGTCATGCAATGGCCCGCCGACCGGCTCATCGCCGCCTCCGCGGCCATGAAGTCCGCGACCGAAATCGTGCCTGCCCGCACCTCCTCGGAGAGGCGCCAGACGTCGGTACCCGATCCGAGGGTCCGTCCCTGGTGACGACCGTTGAGCATCGGTCCTCCGGAGAGACCGATGGTCGGCAGGTCGCAGCTCGCCGCCCCCATGATCAGCGACGGCGTGGTCTTGTCGCATCCCATCATCAAGACGACGCCGTCCATCGGATTGCCGCGGATGGCCTCCTCGACATCCATGCTCGCGAGGTTCCGGAACAGCATCGCGGTGGGCCGAAGGTTGGATTCCCCACAGGAGAAGACGGGAAACTCGAACGGCCAGCCGCCCGCCTCGATCACGCCCCGCTTCACCGCCTCCGCAAGTTCGCGGAAATGGGCGTTGCAGGGGGTCAGTTCGGAGTAGGTGTTGCAGATGCCGATGATGGGTCGGCCGTCGAACACGTGGCTCGGCAGGCCCTGGTTGCGCATCCAGCTTCTGTGGATGAAGCCGTCCTTGTCGAGCCCGCCGAACCAGGCCTGGGATCGACGCGTTCCGGAAGCGGGCTTGGTCATTCAATCCCTCACTGACGCCGCGTTCGGGGCTGGCCGATCGTTTCCGGCGATCATGCCGGTCGCCGACGGTCGGTGCCGGCGCAGCATCCGGTCGGCCATGTGCTCGGCGATCATGATGGTCGGCAGGTTCGTGTTCGTCCGGGTGATCCGCGGCATGACCGAGGCGTCGCAGGCGAAGAGGCCGGGGACGCCGATCACCGCGCCGTCCGGATCGACCACGGCGCCCGGGTCCGTCGGCGCCCCCATGCGGCAGGTGCCGCAGGGGTGCCACGACGTTCCCATGTAGTCGCGGACGAACCCCGCCGCCGTCGCCTCGTCGGCCAGGACGGCCGACAGGTCCTCGCCGTTCGAGACGAGATGGCGGACGATCAGCCGCCGCGCCGCCGGTGAGGCGTCCATCAGCGCGGCCCCGACCCGGGCCAGCCGGTCGTTGGCGACCGTCGGCCGGCTCAGCCGCTCGATACGGCGGGAGAGGCGGGCAGGAAACACCTCCGCGACGAGATCGGGCCGGAGATGCTCGACCATGATCCGCAGCGAGAAACGGGCTCCTTCGATCAGACGCCTCAGGTCCCGCTCGTCGGCGAGGCCGCCGAACGCGACCGTCGGCGGCGCGAGCGGATCGCCGTCGGCCAGTGCCACGGTCCCCCGCGAATGCGGCAGCGCGACATAGGTCAGGAGACCGCAGATGCGCGCGCCCACGGCGTGCCACATCGACCGTCCGCGCACCGACATCACCATGTCCGAGGCCTCGCAGCCGGACACGCCCGAGGAATAGCGCAGATAGGTGACGACCGAGCGCTCGGCGAACGCCTTGCCCGCGCCTGACGCGAGGCACCCGGAGACGACGACGTTGGGGTGATCCTGCAGGTTGCGGCCGACGCCCGGACGGTGGGAGATGGCCTGGATGCCATGGGACGCGAGACTGGCGCCGTCGCCGATGCCCGACAGCATCAGCAGCTGCGGCGTCCGCAGCGCGCCGGCCGAGAGGACGACCCGCTCGGCGTCCAGGCGGACCGACCCGCCGTCGCGCATGGCGTCGACCCCGACGGCGCGGCCGTTCTCCAGCCGGACCCTCAGGACCCGTGTCTCCGGCAGGACGACGAGGTTCGGGCGCGACCGCACCTCGGGCGGCAGATACTGCCGTGCGGTCGATCCGCGGAACGCGCCGTCGTTGCTCACCGGCAGCGAGCCGTGGCCGTCGGCGAACACCCCGTTCAGATCGGCGAGCCGCGGCCATCCCAGACCCGACCAGACCGCGGACATGGCGGTGGAGACCGAATCCCAGTCCTCGGCCGGCGTGCGGCGGATGCGGATCGGCCCCTCGGTCCCGTGCAGGTCGTCCCGGACGTCGAGATCGGTCTCCAGCCTGCGGAAGTATGGCAGGACGTCCGACCAGCCCCAGCCCGCCGCCCCCGCGGCCGCCCAGTGGTCGTAGTCGTCGGGCGCTCCCCGGAGCGCGATCTGGCCGTTGATCGACGAGCCGCCGCCGGTCAGCATCGCCTGCTTGTAGGGCTCCGTCCGCCCGCCCGGCCCGGCGACCAGCCGGGCCGAGAGGTCGGGCCAGAAGTAGCGCGGGTCCATGAAAGCCCGCGCGCCCGACGTGTCGGTCAGGTCGTTGGCGCCCGACTGGTCGAAGTCGCGACCCGCCTCCACCAGCAGGACGCGGGTCCCCGGATCCTCGGACAGGCGGGCCGCCAGCACGCAGCCCGCCGTCCCGCCGCCGACGATCAGCCAGTCCGCCTTGCCGTCCATGTGCGGGGGCGCCTCAGTGCGTGCCGTCGACGATGCCGCTCATGGCGCGGATGCCGTCGCGCAGGCGCCCGACATGGACCCCGCGCAGGTCACCCCGGTCGTTGAGCGCCATGCTCATCACCGCCCCCAGCCCCGCCGCGTCGCCCTGGGCCATGCACGGACCCATGACACGGGCCGAGCCGTGACCCTCGCGGTCGGCCGACATGCAGCGCCCGGCGACGTAGACGTTCTTCACCCCGCGCGGGATGAGCATGTCGTAGGGCATGTCGTAGGAGCCGCCGTGCTTCACCGGGATGCGGACCTGCTTGATGCCGTCCTGGTGGATGTCGATGTGATGCGCCCCCTTGCCGATGCCGTCGTCCCGCTTGCGGGCGTTCAGCACGTCGTCGCCGGTCAGCACGGTGTCGCCCCGGATGCGCCGCGTCTCGCGGATGCCGACGCGGTGCGACAGGCCGGAGAAGTGGGCGTCCTCGAAGCCGGGGACGCTGGAGCGCATGAAATCGACGCAGCTCCACACCTGATCGACCAGCGTGCCGAACGCGTCGGACAGCTTCACCGTGTCGGTCGCGTCGATGTTGGCGATGCGCGTGGTGTTGATCGAGACCTCGCCGCGTTCCTTCGACACCGGGATGAGGCCGATCAGCGCCGTCTCGTACTTGAGCTTGCCGGACCGGATGCCCTCCTGGATGAGAGGGCCGTTACCCTTGAAGAAGATGGCCGGCTGGCCCTGGTCGTAGAGCTTCTGGGCGCACTCTCGCGGCGTCAGGTCGGCCCCCATCCACTCGCTCTCGCCGACCGCCAGGTTCTCCGGCTGGTCGACGCAGAAGCGCAGCAGGGGTTCCGACTTCACGCCCGAGATGCGGAACAGCATGGTGAGGGGCTGGAACTCGCCCTTCTCGTTGCTCACCATCGTCTCGGCCCCCGCCATCATGGCGATGTCGCCGTCGCCCGAGCAGTCGATGAAGACGTCGGCGGTGACGAGCGTGCGCTGGCGCTTGTTCAGCACGACGATGCCGGTCACCTCGCCCCTGTCGACCACCACGTCCTCAGCGAAGGAATAGAGCCAGACGTGGACGCCGTGGCGGCGAACGACGTTGGACACGGCGATCTTCATGATCTCCGGGTCGATGCAGACGTACCAGATGAGGCGCCAGTCCTTGATCGGTCCGATGTAGCCGCCGAGGCGCGCGTGCTCGTCCAGGATCTCCTTCATCGAGCCGCCGACGATCCATTCGCCGCGCGCGTTCATGGCGCCGTCGACCGGGAGGCCGGTGATCAGCTCGCCCCCGATCATCGTCCCCGCCTCGATCAGGAGGGTGCGGGCGCCCTTCTTCGCGGCGCTGATCGCCGCCGCCACGCCGGCGCAGCCGCCGCCCACGACGACGACGTCGTAATGCGCGCGGTTCAGTTTCTGGGCCATCGATGTCTCCGTCCGGTCGTCGTCAGGGGTTTGGGGAGGAGCCGTCCGAGCCGCCATGGCTCACGGCGACGCCGCTCTCGGCGTCGAAGAGGTGGACCCGCGCCGGGTCAAGGCGGACCGTGAGGCCCTGGCCGATGGCGGGAACGCCGTCGCGCGGATCGGCGCGGACGACCAGCTCCTCGCCACCCGCGGCGCGCAGGGTGACGTAGAGGTCGGCACCGGCGAGTTCGGTCAGAACGACCGCGGCCGGGGCGTCGCCCGCGGGGTCGAGGCGCATGGCCTCCGGCCGCACGCCGAGGCGCAGGGGGCCGCTCGCCGGCCCGCGCACGGCACTCGCCGGCCGGTCGAGGTCGACGAGGCCGAAGGCGGTGCGCACGGCGAGGCGGCCGTCGGTCGCGACGGGCTCGGCCGCCAGCACGTTCGTCTCCCGGTCACCGACGAAGTTGGCGACGAACAGGTTGACCGGCCGGTCGTAGATCGCGGCCGGGGTGCCGAGCTGCTGGAGGCGCCCCTTGTCGAAGATCGCGATCCGCGAGGAGAGGGTCATCGCCTCCGACTGGTCGTGGGTGACGTAGACGATGGTGGAGCCGAGCGACGCGTGCAGCGCCTTCAGGTCCCGGCGCATGCGGATGCGCAGCCGGGCGTCGAGGTTCGACAGCGGCTCGTCCAGCAGGAACACCCTGGGGTCGCGCACCATCGCCCGCCCGAGCGCCACGCGCTGCTGCTGTCCGCCCGAGATTTCCTTGGGATAGCGCGCCATCAGCGCGCCAATGCCCAGCGTCTCGGCCACCCGCTCGACTCGGGCCCGGATCTCCCGCGCGTCGGGCACCGGCTTCCGGCTCTCCAGCGGGAAGGCGATGTTCTCGAACACGGTGAGGTGCGGGTAGAGCGCGTAGTTCTGGAACACCATCGCGAGGTCGCGCCGCTCGGGCGGGAGGTGCGTGACGTCGCGGTCGCCGATCAGGATCGTCCCCTCGTCGGCGTCGATGAGCCCGGCCAGAAGGTTCAGCGTCGTCGTCTTGCCCGAGCCCGAGGGGCCGAGGAGGGAGACGAACTCCCCCGCCTCGACGTGGAGGTCGAGGGCCTCGAGCGCCGTGACCGGGCCGTAGCGCTTGGCGACCTTGCGGAAGGTGACGGTGGACATGCCGGTCATCCCTTCACGCCGCCGCCGGTGAGCCCGGACATGAAGTGCCGCTGGAGCGCGATGAACACCGCGACGATGGGCACGATCGAGACGATGGAGGCCGCGAGCAGCGGTCCCCATTCCCGCCCGTAGAAGCCGAGGTAGAAGTAGATCGCGACCGGGAAGGTCCGCGTCGCCTCGGACGAGGTCATGGTCACCGCCACCACGAAGTCGTTCCACGCGAAGACCAGGACGAACAGCGCCGCTGCGACCAGGCCGGGCTTCGACAGCGGAAGGACCACCTTGCGCAGCGTGGCCAGTGGCGTGCAGCCGTCGATCCGCGCCGCGTTCTCGATCTCCACCGGCAGGGTCCGGAAATAGCCGTAGAGCATCCAGATCACGACCGGCAGCTGGTAGGCCGTGTAGAGGAGGACGAGGCCGAGGCGGGTGTCGATCAGACCGGCCGCGCTCAGCAGCGTGAAGGTGGGGACCAGCAGCGAGGCGACCGGGATGCTCATCACCGCCACGGTCAGCGCCATCAGCGTCCCCCGACCGCGGAAGTCGAAGCGGGCGAGCGCGTAGCCGGCGAGCGCGCCGAAGCCGAGGGTGGCGAGCACCGTCGCGCCGGAGACCAGGATGGAGTTCAGGATGTAGCCGCTCGCCCCGTCGCCGAAGACGCGGGCGTAATGCTCCAGCGTCGGCGTCTGGGGGAGGAGGCGGGGCGGGAACTCCATGATCCGGTCGGCCGGCTTCAGCGAGGACGACAGGCCCCAGAGGATGGGGAAGAGGGCGAAGGTCGCGATGATGCCGTTGACCGCCCAGCGCACGAGGAGCCGTCGCCCCACGCCGGGGGGCAGGGCGGACCGCTCGCGGGCGGCCGATCGCAGAATGACCGACGAAGCCGTCATGGTTCACAGCCGTCCCGTGCGGCGGAAGAGGAGAAGGAGGACCCCGACGAGTGCCAGGTTCGCGGCGAAGACCACCAGCGCCAGCGCGTTCGCCTGGCCCAGCACGTGATCCTGGAAGCCGAGGCGGAACATCTTGAGCACGACCGTCTCGGTCGCGTTGCCGGGCCCGCCGCCGGTCAGGATCAGGGGGAAGGTCAGGATGTTGACGAAGTGGATCAGGAGCCGGACGAGGGTGATGACGATCGGCACCCGAAGGAGCGGCAGCGTGATCCGCCGAAACCGCATCCAGGCCGACGCGCCGTCCACCCGTGCGGCGAGATGCAGGCCCGGCGGGATCGACTTCAGACCCGCCAGCAGCATGATCATGGCGAAGGCGCTGTCGCGCCACATGGCGTTGAAAACCAGGGCCGCCATCGCGGTGCCGGGGTCGGCCAGGATCGAGACGTCGCCCATCCCCAGCGGCCCGAGCACCATGCCCGACAGCCCGGATTCCTGCGCGAAGACCCACTTCAGCAGCATCGAGCCGACGAGCATCGCGATCATGTAGGGGACGAGGACGACTGCCCGCATGGCGGTCGCCCCACGCCCGTCGCGCTCCAGCCACAGCGCCAGCGCGAAGCCGACGACGAAGGTGAGCACGAGGGCGCCCAGCGAGAAGACGAAGGTGACCCAGAGGCTGTTCAGCACGTCCGGCGAGGTCAGGATCCGCTGGTAGTTGGCCCAGCCCACGTACGCCCGGATCTGGAAGAAGCGGACGTTATGCAGGCTGTACCAGATGCCGATCAGGAGCGGCCCCAGCACCAGCGTCGCCTCGAGCACGATCGCCGGGGCGAGGAGGCGCCAGGGCATCCACAATTCGGCGCGTCGCACGGGCGCTCACTCCGTTCCGCCGGCGCCCGCCCTCACTGCCGGTCCTGGGTGGCGGCCTCGGCCTGCTTCAGCGCGTCGGCGACCGTCCGCTGGCCCAGCACCACCTGCTGGGTCGCGAGGTTGAAGTCGGCGAACGTCCGCGCCCAGTTGCACTGGCCGGGCATGGAGGTCCCGGACACGCCGAAGAGTTCCGCCACTGTCCGCAGCGGTGCGTTGCGCGGCTCCGCCATCTCGGGCCGGGCGAGGATCGAGCGCATCATCGGCACCTGCGTGCCCGGGTTGCTCCACAGCGCCATCGCGGCCGGGTTCGTCATGTGTTCGATGAAACGTGCGGCCTCCCGCAGGCGGGGGGAGTTCCGCCACGCGACCGCGTACCAACCCGCGATGACGGTCGGGCCGGGCTTGTCGGCCGACCAGCCGGGGACGGCGGTGATGGCGAGGTCGTCCTTGTTCCAGCCCGCGGCCGTCCGCTGGATCTGCTCGAACCGGCTGTTGGCGACGATCTGCATCGCGTAGCGGCCGGCGGCGAACTGGTCGATCGCGTCGTCCGACGTCATCGCGACCGCCTCGCGTGGGGTGACGCGGTGGGTGGTGATCAGGTCCGCCTGCCACTGGAGGGCCTTCGCCGCATCGGCGGTGGCGATGCGGGCCTTGCAGCCGTCGCCGAAGAGCCCGCCCTGGGCGCCCACGGTCCCGAGCACGGCCGGGGTCATGGAGAAGCGTTCGGTGGCGAGGCCAAGGCCGAAGCCCCAGACGTCCGGCTGCCCGTCGCCGTTGGTGTCGCGTGTCATCTTCTTCGCCGCCACGACGACGCCGCCCCAGGTCTTCAGGTCGTCCATGGTCACGCCGGCCTGCGCCATCAGGTCCCTGCGGACCATCAGCGCCCAGGTCGCGGCCATGATCGGCATGGCCAACACTTTCCCGCCGACTGTCATGCTTTCGAGCAGGGACGGCACCAGCATGTCGCGCCGGCGTTCGGCCGGCCACTGGTCGACGACCAGCGGCTTCAGGTCCGCGGCCGCTTCGGTGTTGAGGATGAGGCCGAGGTTCTCGGCGTTCACCCAGCCGATATCCGGCGCGTTGCGGGAGTTGTGGCCCAGCACGAACTTCTCGCCCAAGGTCGTCCAGACCTGCGGCTCCACGCGGATCCGCACGCCCGGGTTCGCGGCCTCGAAGCTCTCGATCATCTGCTTGAGCGCGCGCTCACGCCCGCCATCCTTGGTGGGGTCGAGGAAGGTCCACATGGTCACCGTCACCGGTGACTGGGCCCGGGCCTCCCGCAGGACGGCGGGCATGGCGAGGGCGGTCGCGGCGCCGGCGAGCACCGCGCGACGGTCGATCACGATGGTCATTGTTGTCCTCCCGTTGGTCGTCTTGGTCCGGCGTCCGGCCGGTTGCGGCTCATTCCTTCGGGTCGAAGTACGTTCGGCCCGCCCTGTCGAAGTGCGTCTCCATCTCCCGCCGTGCCGCGGTGGGATCGCGCGCCTCGAGCGCGTCGAGAAGGCGGGAGCGGAAGTGGATCCCGGCGTGCCAGCTCTCCGGATTCTCGACCTTCCGGCGCAGCAGGTCCCACATCGGCTCCTGTCGAAGGCGCCAGAGTTCGCGTATGGCGCCGGAAAGGATGCCGTTGCGCGACGCGTCGCCGAGGCGGACATGGAAGATCCGGTGCTCGTCGGCCGGGTTGGTGCCGGCGGCGATCAGCGTCCGCATCCGTGCGAGGCTCGCCGTCAGGGCCGCGCGGTCCTCGGCGTCGGCACGGGCGGCCGTCAGCTCGGCCGCCGCGCACTCCACCGCCCGGCGGGCCTCGAACTGCTCCAGCGGGCCGGGCCCCATGTCGCGGCCCGAGAGCGGGAAGACGCGGCCGCCGCCGAGATCGGCGCGGACGTAGGTGCCGTCGCCGATCCGCGTCTCGATCAGGCCCGCCGTTTCCAGCGCGATCAGGGCCTCGCGAAGCGACGGGCGGCTGATGCCCAGCATTTCGGCCAGTTCCCGTTCGGCCGGCAGACGCGCTCCGGGAACGAACGTTCCGTCCCGGACCAGCGTCTCGATCTGCTCCGCGATCTGTTCGTAGATCCGCTTGGGTCGGACGACCTTCAGGCGGCGGAGCGCGTCATGGGCCATGGGTTCCCCCGAGCATCGTTGGGAGATCAGTAAACCAGACCGTCTGTCCTGTCAATTGGACAGACCAATTTTCGCGTATGGTGGCCGACTGATCGGTTCCGGCTTGTCACCGTTCCAAGCTGCCTCCGGGCTGGCTCTCCAGCGATCGGCGCGATCGGATGAGGTCGCCGAACCGCCAGCCGCCGTCGGCGCCCCGCGCGACGGAAACCATGTTGGCTGGCGGCATGCCCATGAAGGTGGCGACGATGGCCGTCGCCGGCCGGTCGAGCAGGTCGTCGGGCGTGCCGAACCGGGCCACCCGCCCGTCCTTCATGACCGCGACGTGTGTCGCCATGGTCAGCGCCTCCATCAGGTCGTGGGTGACATGGATGCCGGTGGCGCCGGTCGCCCGGTGGACGCGCATCAGTTCCGTCCGCAGCTTCGCGTCGAGGTTCGACAGCGGCTCGTCGAACAGCAGGATGCCGGGCCGGGGGGGGGCGATCATGCGTGTGAATCGGCGCCCACTTTGGACGCCGACCGGCGACGCAGCCCTCGACACGCTCCTTGGCACCCCCCGGCACATCACCTCGCCGTGCGTGTTCTGGCACGACGACGGCGTCCGCTACACCCGGTTCGCCAATAGCTACGTCCTGATCGCCCTGCGGGCCGAGGGAAGTTCCGCTGCCACGATCTGCGCCACAAGTTCGCGTCCGAGTTCCTTCAGGCCACCGGGGATCTCGCCGCCTTGCAGGCGATCCTCGGGCACCGGTCGGTGACGATGACCATACGACATGCGCACATGGTCACGGACCATCTCCACGCCGCCATGAGGAAGTTCGGCACAAAGCATGGCACAGCAGGAGCGGGCGACCTTGGACCGGCCGCCGCCACTTCCACCTAACCTACTGTTTGCTATTGGGTTTTAAATGGCGGAGAGGGTGTCCGTCGAACATGCGTCCACGACCGTTCGCGACCGGCCGTAGAACGGGCTAAAAGCCCCAGATTTCCTAGATCTCGATCCGTAGTCGTCCGTTGCAGTTCGCCGCCAACCGTGATCAAGTGTGGGACGCAATGTGGGACGCTGATGCTACTTCCCACAAGTGTCAAGCGACACCCAGATTTACGAGTTAAGGCGACACCCATTATTACGAGGCGTCGCCCAACGTCGGGCGCGGCGGGCGCTCCGACCTCGAGGTCGGAGCGCCCGCCGAAGGCCGGAGGGGTCAGGTCCTGAAGGCGTCCTCGAGATC
>CANGXM010000112.1 GCA_947457845.1 Rhodospirillales bacterium
ATCGGCGCCGGCGGGGCGACGAGCGGAAGCGGAGTCGTCCGCGCGACGAACAGGCGGCGGGCGTGCCCGCCGCGGTCGCCGACGTCGGTCCGGTGGCCGTCCGCGGCCAGCCGCATCCCTACGGCGAGGCGCGCCGGCGTCGGCGGGACGACGACGATCTGGGCGATCCGGTGGTCGGGTTCGGCGATCACGTGCCGGCGTTCATGCTGCGCGTTCCGCGGCTGCCGGCCGTCGAAGGGGCCTGAACGCGATGCAGACCATCTTCATCATGGTGAAGTGCGAGCTCGGCCAGTCCTATCACGTGGCCGACCGGGCCATTCTGGGCGTCGAGCAGGTGTCGGAGGTCTATTCCATCTCCGGACAGTACGACCTGATGATGAAGTGCTATCTGGCCGACGGCGACGACATCGGTCACTTCGTGACGGAGAAGGTGCAGACCCTGGCCGGGGTCAAGGACACCTTCACGCTGATCACCTTCAAGGCGTTCAGCTAGCGGGCGGGGCGTCGTTTCGCCGGTCCGATGCCCACGGGTCCGACGCCCGCCGTTCCGGCGGGTGTTTGCGTTGAATCAATGGCGTGACGGCGCAGCCGTGCTCTGCTGGCGTATCCGGCGAACCAGACCGTCAGCGGCCGTGCACCAGCAGACCTTCGCAGACGAGATCCAGGTGGGCCGCGAGGAACCGTTCCGTCGCGATGGGGTCCAGCCTGTCGAAGGCCATCTTCCAGATCGAGGCGACGATCGCGGGGGCGACGATCACGATGGGAAGGTCCGCCGCCGGTCCGGGCCGCACCTCGCCCCGTGCGATGCCGCGCGCGACGATCCTGTCGAGCAGACGTCGCCCGCGAACGATCGCCTCCCGGTGATAGTGCTCGGTCAGGGACGGGAAGATCGCGCCCTCGGCGAGCACGATGCGGATGAGGACGCGGAGGTCGGTCTCGACCAGCCGTCCGTAGATCTGCGTCACGATCAGTCGCAGCAGCTCCCGCGTCGATCCCGCAAAGGCCTCGACGAACGCGTCGGCATCGTCGAATACGGGAACGACGCGCGCGCGTGCCGCGGCGAGGAACAGGGCCTCCTTGTCGGCGAAGTACCGGTATATCGTGCCCTTGGCGATCCCCGCCCGACGGGCGACGTCCTCCAGCCGCGCGCCGGCGAACCCCTTCTCCGCGAATTCCCGCAGCCCCGCGTCGATGATCTCCGCCGGGCGCGCGTCCTTGCGGCGCCTGCGCGGGGGGCGGGAAATCGCCGTGTCGTCCATGGGGGACCGTCCGCCTTCGGCCGTTTGATGACCCGCGGGTCATCAAGCGTTGTCGCCCTGAGCCGCGCGTGTTATCGACCGTAAGGTCATTATCTGATCCGGGCAGGCCCTGGCAAGGACGGGGGGTCGACATGACCGCGACGACCGACGGGTCCGACGGCAACGGGCTCCCCCTCCGTGTCGTCGAGCGCACGCCCGACACGGCGGGCGTGCGTCAGGGGGCCAGGTCCGCGCGGTCGATCGCGGGACGGTTCGCCGCCGCCCTTGCGCTGGCGTCGCTCCTGGGGCTCGGCGCGATCCTGATCGCGCGCCTGCTTGCGGGGCCGTTCGCGCCCGTCGTGGCGCCCGCCGAAGCGCCGCCGTCCCGTCCGCCGACGGTCCTCGGCCTCGGGCGGATCGTTCCCGAAGGCGACGTGCTGACCCTCGCCCCGCCCTTCGGCGCGGGGGACGCCCGCATCGCCGCCCTCCACGTGGACGAGGGCGATCGCGTGGCCGCGGGCGCTCTTCTCGCCACGATGGACAACGAAACGGCCCTTGCCGCGGCGGTGGAGAGCGCGCGGGCGACCGTCGCGGCGAGGGAGGCGGTACTGGCCCAGGTCCGCGTCGCCGTGCGGGCCGGACGCGACGAAGCGCGCGCGGCCCTCGCCCGGGCGGAGGCGACGGCCCGGAACGCGGATCGCGCCTTTCTGCGGACGGAGACGCTTCGCGCGCGCGAAACGGCGACCGACGCCACGGTCGACCAGCGCCGCGCCGCCCGCGACGAGGCGGCGCGGGAGATCGAGCGCCAAAGGGCGACACTGTCGCGCTATGACGCGGACGATCCCGAGGCGCAGGCCGACGTGGTCGTGGCGCGGCGCAATCTGGACGCGGCCCGGGCCGATCTCGCGCGGGCCGACGCCGATCTGGACAAGGCGCACGTGCGTGCGCCCCGCGCGGGGACCGTCCTCACCCTTCACGCCCGCCCGGGCGAACGGCCCGGTGCCCTGGGCATCCTGACGTTCGGCGACGTCGACGCCATGACGGTCGAGATCGAGATCCACCAGAGCACCGTCGGCCGCATCGCCGTCGGCGACACGGTCGAGATCGCCAGCGACGCCCTGCCCCGTCGGCTCGCCGGAACGGTGACGCGGATCGGGATGGAGGTGGTCCGTCAGGCGCTGGTCGACACGAGCCCGGCGGCCAACACGGACGCCCGCGTGGTGAGGGTGACGGCCCGGCTGGACGCCGAGGGATCGACGGTGGCCCGCGCCTTCACGAACCTTCAGGTCCGCGCGCGCATCGCCGTGCGGACCGTCCCGTAAGGCGCGGGCGGTGAGGGATGCCGTCGCCCGCGTCCTCGGCCGTCTGCTGGGACGGCTGCCGGTGGGCTGGCTCCAGCTCACGCACAACCGGGGGCGGCTCGCCGCCGCCCTCGCCGGCGTGGCGTTCGCGAACATCCTCGTCTTCATGCAGCTGGGGTTCCTCGGCGCGCTGGTCGGCAGCATCCGCGTCCCCTACGACAACATGAACGCCGATATCCTGATGGTGTCGTCGGACATGAACACGCTCGCCGACTCGAGCCCGGTGCCGCGCCAGCGAATGTTCGCCGCCCTCGCCGATCCGGACGTCGCCGACGCCACGCCGCTCTTCGTCGGCAAGATGGACTGGAAGCAGCCGGACGGCACCATCCGCTCCCTCGACGTGTTCGGCATCGATCCCTCGGCCGGGGCGTTCCGGACGCCGGGCCTCGCCGCCTCGGCGCCGCTCCTGCGGCTCGGCGACACGGCGCTGATCGACCGGCGGACCCGGAACGTCCCGCCCGCCCTCTTCGCCGCGGTCGACGACGGCCGGCCGCTGGAGATCGAGACGAAGGGACGGACGGTGTCGGTCGTCGCCACGATTTCGTTCGGTGGCGGGTTTTCGGCCGACGGCTATCTCGTCGTCTCGGACCAGACGTTCCTGCGCCTGTTCCCCCAGCGCAGTGCCGGCGCCCCCAGCCTCGTCCTCGTCCGCACGGTCGCCGGCGCCGACGTGGACGCGACGGTGCGGCGCCTGCGGACGGTCGTGCCGGCCAGCGACACAGCCGTCCGCAGCCTTTCCGATGCGATCGGCCGCGACCGCGTGTTCCAGACCACCCAGCGGCCCATCGGCCTGATCTTCGGGTTCGGCATCGTCATCGGCATCCTGGTCGGGATCATCATCGTCTATCAGGTGCTGTCGACCGACGTCGCGGATCACCTGCGCGAGTACGCGACGTTCAAGGCGATCGGCCATCACCAGCGGCTCTTCCTTGGGATTGTGTTCGAGGAGGCCCTGGTCCTGGCCGTTCTCGGCTTCGTCCCGGGTCTCGCCGCCTCGCTCGGTCTCTATGCGATCGTGGCGGCCGCGACTGGGCTGCCGGTCGCCATGACGGTCGACCGGGTCGTCCTCGTTCTCGTCGGCACGATCGCGATGTGCATGGTGTCCGGAGCGATCGCGACCCGCCGGCTCGCCCAGGCCGATCCGGCCGATCTGTTCTGAGGGAGCCCCGATGGAGACCACGCCCGCCATCGAGGTCCGCGGCCTCGACCATTGGTTCGGCAGCGGCGAGGCGCGCAAGCAGGCGCTGTTCGGGATCGACCTCGCGGTCGAAGCCGGTACGCTGACCGCGCTCGTCGGCGCGTCGGGCTCGGGCAAGACGACGCTCCTGACGCTGATCGGCTGTCTGCGGACGGTCGAGGCGGGAAACATCCGCCTGCTGGGGACCGAACTGGCCGGCGCGCCCGATCCTGTGCGGACGGCTTGCCGCCGCCGGCTCGGTTTCATCTTCCAGGCGCACAATCTCCACGAAAGCCTGACGGCGATGCAGAACGTCCGCATGGGACTGGAGGTGCACGGCGCCGCTGCCATGGCGCGGTGGGAGGAGGCGTCCGCCCACCTGCTGACCCTCCTCGGGCTCGCCGACCGCCTCGACTACCTTCCCGGAAAGCTGTCCGGCGGACAGAAGCAGCGGGTCGCGGTCGCACGGGCGCTGATCGGAAACCCGGACGTGGTCCTGGCCGACGAACCGACCGCGGCGCTGGACCGGGAGACCGGCCTCGCCGTCGTCGACCTGCTGAAGCGCCTGGGCCGCACGCGGGGCACCACCACGCTGATCGTGACCCACGATCCGCGCATCCTCGATCGCGCCGACCGGATCGTGACGATGCAGGACGGACGCCTCGTCGACGGCTGACGCCCCGGTCAGCCCGGGTCCCCGGAGGGAAACCGTCGTTTGCGTGGCCTGCGGTGTCGACGTCTAATGACCGCACACGAACGCGACCGGAGCGCCGGAGCCCCCGATGAAGCTGACCCCCGCCGACATCGTCGGCATCCTCGGCATGGTGCCGACCCCGTCCACCCCCGACGCCGACAAATGGTGGTGCGAGGCGTCGGTCGACCTCGACGAGACCGCGAAGATGGTCGAGTTCGTGGTCGGCGGCGGCATCCGCATCCTGCTGACGAACGGAAGCCTGGGCGAGGGCGCGACGCTGACCGCGGCCGAGCACCGCGCCTTCAACGGCTGCATCGCCGACACGCTGAGGGGCCGGGGGTTGCTGTTCGCGGGCGTCACGACGCTCAACACGCGCGACACCATCGCCCGTGCCCGCGCGGCGGTCGACGCCGGGGCCGACGGGCTGTTCCTCGGCCGGCCGATGTGGATGTCGCTCGATCCGCCGTCCATCGTCCGCTACTACCGCGACGTCGCCGAGGCGCTGCCGGGCGTGCCCATGGTGCTCTACGACAACCAGTTCGCCTTCAAGGCCAAGATCGACACACCCACATACGCCGAACTGAGCCGCATTCCCGAGATCATCGGCACCAAGCACATCGGCGGTCCCACGATGGTGGACGACCTGCTGGCGACCGAGGGGCGGATGCGGATCCTGCCGCTCGACACCCAGTGGGCGGCGCTGGCGAAGCGGTTCCCCGAAGCCGCCGCGGCCTGCTGGACCGGCAATGCAGCCGACGGGCCGGAACCGCTGCTGGCGCTGGCCGCCGCCGTCGGCGCGCGGGACTGGGAGCGGGCCGACGCGATCACGGCCCGCATGGCCTGGGCGCAGGCGCCGATGTTCCCGGGCGGAAAACTGGAGAACTTCGTCGACTACAACATCCCGATCGCCCATGCCCGGATCGAGGGTTCGGGCTTCGTCCGGTCCGGCCCCCCGCGCCCGCCCTACACGACCGCCCCCGAGGGACACCTCGAAGGCGGGCGGGAGACGGGGCGGCGCTGGGCCTCGCTACGGCGCGAATTCGCCTCGGGCTGAGGTCATCAAGGCCTCGACGCCGCCAGGATCGGCGAGGCGTTCCTTGTGCCCGTGGCGACGAAGGGCCAGCCGGCTCGGCCGCCTCCTGGTCGCGCGCCTGCCGGGGAAGCCGGAGGCGAATGGCCTCCTGTCGCTGATGCTCCATGCGGCGTTCGCGGGCTTCGGCTTCGCGATCGGCAAGGTCAACGTCCGGGCGGCGCGGGTCCTCGCCTGAGGGGGACGGGGGCGGTGGCGGTCAGGGCGACGGCCCGCGGTAGTCCGCGTCCGCGACCGGGTCCTGCCAGTCGACCGTCCGCCCGTCGAGGTCCTCCTGCAGGGCGACGTGGGTCATGGCGCACGTGGCGGTGGCCCCGTGCCAGTGCCGCTCGCGCGGCGGGAACCAGACCACGTCGCCCGGTCGCACCACCTCGACCGCCCCTCCCTCGCGCTGGACCCAGCCGACGCCCGCGGTGACGATCAGGGTCTGGCCCAGCGGATGGGTGTGCCAGTTCGTCCGCGCGCCCGGCTCGAACGTCACCGTCGCACCCCGGCCCCGCGCGGGCGCGGGTGCCGAGAACAGCGGGTCGATCCGGACCCGCCCGGTGAACCAGTCCGACGGCCCGACGCCCGACGGGCGTGTCCCGGCGCGCATGATGTCCATGATCGATCCCCTCCGGCCTTCCGTTCCGCCCCGCATGCCCCACCTCCTTCCCGTAACCGGTGCCGGGAGTGAGCGATGCCTGCGGACAAGACGACGACAGCATACCCCGTCGCGCTGACCGACGCCGAATGGCGCGGCCGGCTGACGCCCGAACAATACCGCGTCCTGCGCGGCCACGGCACCGAACGTGCGAGGACGAGCCCGCTCGACCGGGAGAAGCGCGCCGGCACCTTCCAATGCGCGGGCTGCGACGCGGCCCTCTTCGCCTCGGCGGCGAAGTTCGACAGCGGCACCGGCTGGCCAAGCTTCACCGCACCCCTGCCCGACGCCGTCGGCACGCGGACGGACCGGACCTTCTTCATGGTCCGTACAGAGGTGCACTGCGCGCGCTGCGGCGGCCATCTCGGCCACGTCTTTCCCGACGGCCCGCCGCCGACCGGCCGGCGCTATTGCATGAACGGCATCGCGATGACGTTCCGCCCGGACGGCGACGGTGGGTCGTCCGATCCGCGATCGGCGTAGTCCGAGAGCGACTAATCCGGTCGCGGTGCTGCGCGACGTGTGCGAAACCGGAGCCGTGGGCATGCGCGGACGGTCCCCATCTGCGACCGCGCGCCCGACGGAATCCGAGGTCCCGCCGTGCACATGCGTCCCGCCACCCTGATGCTGGCCGCCGGGCTTCTGCTGTCCGGCTGCCAGACGGACGGATCGAAGCCCGTGGTCTCCGTCGAGGAGGCGCGGCGGATCACGGCCTCGTTCTCCGGACAGACGGGCTTCACGCCGCCGCCGCGCCGCATCGACGACATCACCCGCATCCTCGACACCCACCGGCCCGATCCCGCCGTCGTCCGCGCCCTGTCCGACATCGCGGACCGTCCGGTTCCGCCGGGCCTCGCCGGCAGCGCGCTGGTGACCCTTCTCCTCGAACGGTCCATCGCGGCCGGCGACCTCGGCCGGTACGACCAGCAGGTGGCCGACCTGCGGGCGGCTGCCGGCGTGACCGGAGTCGGAACGCTGCAGCGCAGCGCCGTGCTGTCGGAGATGTCGAGCGCCGAACTCTTCGCCGGCAACCCGGTCTCCGCCCTGCGCGCCGCCCGTGACCGTCTGCGCGAACTCGGCCCCAGCGGCGGTTCCCAGATCGGGGCGAGCGCCAGCGAGGCGAGGATCCTTGCGAGGCTCGGCGACATCGAGGGCGCGAACCGCTCCCTCGAACGGGCCCGCCGCGCGATGAACGACCCCAATCTCGCGCGGTGGCCCCCCTATCCGATGTTCCTGCCCGCCTGGCAGGCGGCGTTGGGCCGGGCCGCCGCCGCCATCCTCGAGGCGACCGGACGATTCGGCGAGGCCGAGCGGGCCGCCCGCGACGCCCTGGGCACGGTCGAGCGGATACGGGCGAACATGCCCGCGCTCCGGAGGGAGACGGCCGAGGTTCCGCCGAACCTTCCCGAGATCCAGGAACTGACGTCCCGCATGGAGATCGCGAAGATGCTCACGCGCCAGGGCCGGCTGGTCGAGGCGGAGGCCGAGGCCCGCGGCCTCCTCGTGTGGTCGCTGGAACGGACCGGGCGTTACTCGACCAAGACGGCGAACGTCATCCTGATCCTGTCCGTGATCCTGCGCGAACAGGGCCGGCATGCCGAGTCGGCCCGCATGGCCGACGCCGGCATCGACGTCCTCACCACGATCGGCGCCGGGAACGGGTCCCGCATTCTCGCCGGCGCCCACATGGAGAAGGCGAGGTCGATGGCGCTCGACGGCGACTGGACCGGTGCGGCCGCCGCCGTGGAGGCCGCCCGCGAGGTCTTCCCTGCCGGTTCCGCGGAGCGGGAAGCGTTCGTCGGGCGCGACGTCATCTACGGGCAGGTGCTGCTGGCGACCGGCCGTGGGAACGAGGCCGTGGAGGTCTATCGCCGCATCCTCGCGGACCGCACGCAAAGGCTCGGCGCACGGCACTACGACGCCGCCGAGGGCCGCGGCCTCCTGGCGGCGGCGCTCGTCCGGACCGGGCGACCGGAGGAGGCGCAGCCCCTCTTCCGCGAGGCGGTGCCCACGCTGCTGGCCGCATCGCGGCAGGCGGAGGCCGACGACGGGCTCGCCGCCCTCGACCGCCGCCGCCAGACGATCCTGAACGCCTATCTCGGCCTGCTCGCCTCGGATGCCGACGGACGGGGCGCGGCCGCCTCCGATGCCGCCGCGGAAGCCTTCCGTATCGCGGATTCGGTCCGCGCCCGCGGCGTCCAGCGCGCGATCGCGGAGAGCGCCGCCCGCACCGCCATCCCGGATCCGGCGCTGGCCGACCTCGTCCGGCGGGAGCAGGACGCGCGCAAGCGGATCGGCGCGCTCTTCGGCCTTCTGGCCGAGGTGCAGGCCCGGCCCGCGGACCAGCAGGACCGTGACGCGGCGCTCCGCCTGCGGACCGACGTCGACCGTCTTCGGGACGCCCGCGCGGCGATCCGGCAGGAGATCGAGGCCCGGTTCCCGGACTACGTGAACCTGATCGATCCCCGCCCGGCCACGGTGGAGGAGACCCGCCGGCTCCTGCGGGCCGGCGAAGGGCTGCTCGCGACCTACACGACGGACGACCGGACCTACGTCTGGCTCGTCCGGCCCGATGCCCCCGTCCGCCTCCACGTCGCCACGGCGGGTACGCGGGAGATCGGGGACCTCGTGGCGCGCATCCGCCTCTCGCTCGAACCCCGGGGCGACACGCTGGGCACGATCCCGGCCTACGACCTCGCCGCCGCGGCACGGCTGCACGCGCTCCTCCTGGCGCCCCTCGGCGACACGACGGCGGGCATCGAAAGCCTGCTGGTCGTCCCCGACGGCGCCCTCGGCCAGATCCCTCTCGGGCTTCTGGTGACGCGCCCGGTGCCCGCGCCTTCCGACGGGGGCGGCGCCCTCTTCTCCCGCTACCGGAGCGTCCCGTTCCTCATCCGCGACACGGCGGTGACGCAGCTTCCCTCGGTCGCAGCACTCGGAACGCTGCGGCGGGCGCGGCCGGCCAGTGCCGCGCGCCGGGCGTTCGCCGGCTTCGGGGATCCGCTGTTCAGCGAACGCCAGGTGGCCGAGGCCCGGGCTGACGGCACCCTCGCGCTGCGGGCGGCCCCCTCGGCGCGCGACGTGCGGATGCAGCGCCGCTCGGCGCCGGAGACGCGATCGTCCGTCAGTGCCGACCTCGCCGCCCTGCCCCGTCTTCCCGACACGGCGGACGAGGTCCGTTCCATCGCCGCGGCGCTCGGCGCCGATCCGGCCGCGGACGTCTTCCTCGGGCCAGCGGCGAACGAACAGCGGGTGCGGACGATGGATCTGTCCGACCGCCGGGTGATCGTCTTCGCGACGCACGGCCTCGTCCCGGGCGACCTCGACGGGCTGACGCAGCCGGCGCTCGCCCTCTCGGCGCCGCAGGTGGCGGGCGTTCCGGGCGACGGGCTCCTGACGCTCGACGAGATCCTCGGCCTTCGCCTCGACGCCGACTGGGTCGTCCTCTCCGCCTGCAACACGGCGGCGGCGGACGGCGGCGGGGCGGAGGCGGCATCGGGCCTCGGCCGCGCCTTCTTCTACGCCGGCACCCGGGCCGTGCTTTTGACGAACTGGCCGGTCGAGACCACGTCGGCCCGGCTCCTGACGACCGACCTGTTCCGCCGGCAGGCCCTGGATCCCGGCCTCGGCCGCGCACAGGCGATGCGGCGCGCGATGCTGGCGCTCATCGACGGTCGGGGGGCGGAGGCGGACGGACGGGTCCTGTTCTCCTACGCGCACCCGATCTTCTGGGCGCCGTTCACGGTGGTCGGCGACGGGGGCTGACCGCGGCCCTACTTCTCGACCATGTCGAGCCGGACGCCGGTCTCCCCCGCCGCCAGCCGTCGCCGGTGGAGGACCACGAGGGGATCGCCCGCGCCCGCCCCCTCCGCCGCGAGCGCGTCGAGCGCCGCGGCGGCCGTGGGATCGCCCTCGGCCAGACGGGCGTAGACGGCGCGGTAGCGGACGATCCCGGGGTCCGCCGATCCGCCCGCGGGCAGGATCTCGTGGACCGTCATCGGCTCGCTCCGGCCCTTGAGGACGACGTCCGCGACGGGGCGCACGTCGGGGTCGGCCGCGGCGGCGACGGTGGCGGCTGAGACGCAGAGCCGCGTGCCGAGATGCTTGTTCAGCCCCTCGATCCGCGAGGCGGTGTTCACCGTGTCGCCGACGGCCGTGTACTTGAAGCGTCGGCTCGACCCGAAGTTGCCCAGCACCACCCAGCCGGTGTGCACCCCGACCCGGGTCCGCCCGAGGGCGATCGCGTCCGCCGCGGCCCGCTCGGTGCGGAAACGCTCGGCGAAGGCGTCGATGTCCCGGGCGGCCGCGATGGCGCGGGCCGCGTGGTCGTCCATCCGCGTCGGCGCTCCGAAATAGGCCAGCACGGCGTCGCCGACGAATTCGTTGACCATCCCCCCGTTCGCCATCACCGCGGCGCAGACCCCGTCGAGATAGGCGTTGAGCAGGGGCGCCAGCACCAGCGGATCGGTCCGCTCGGACAGGGTGGTGAAGCCCTCGAGGTCGGTGAACAGGATCGTCAGCTCGCGCCGCTCCCCGCCCAGCGAGGGCATCCCCTCCGCCCCCATTCGATCCAGCAGGTCGCTGGAGACGTAGAGGCCGAAAAGGCGCCGCACCCGGCGGCGGTCCCTGTCGTCCACCGTGAATCGCCAGATCGCGGCGACGAGCCAAGCCGCCGCCCCGGCACCCGCCGCAAGGAGGCCCGGCAGCACAACGCCCCCCGCCCATCCCGCCATCACGATCCCGGCCGCCGCGGCGAGCATCCCCCCGAGGAGGAGCGCCCCGGCGAGCGGGGCCGCGGCGACGCCGATCCCGGCGCCGGCCAGCGCAAGACCCGCGACCAGTCCCGCCCGTTCCGACCGGGATGCCGGCCGCGGCGCGGTGCCGGCGACGAGGTTGGCGATCGCCGCGGCGTGGACGTAGACCCCGCTCACCGTCCCCCGCACCGCCGGCGTCGCCCGCGATCCCGTCGGCTCGGCACAGGACGGCGACCGCACCGTGCCCTCCGGGCCGGTCGCGAGCCGCTTGGAGGTGAGCTTGCGATCCTCCACGTCGAGGACGGTGCCGATCAGGACGATGCGGCCCGCCACCGCCTCGCGCAGACGGTCGATGCGACCCGCCTCGGCGCAGGCGTGGACGTCGGCCATCGACAGGGTCGGCGCCTCGTCGGTCCCGGGCCGGAACCGAAGGAGGAGCGAGCCGTCCGCGGCGCCGATCCGGCGGCCGTCGAAGGTCGCGCCGTCGGCATCGAGGGCCAGCGGCCGTCCGGTCCCGCGCACCGCCAGTTCGAGGGCGAATCCCGGCTCCCGCCGCACGTTTCCGGCTCCGTCGACCCGCTCCACGGCGAGCGGGACCCGCCGCACGACGTCGTCCGCGTCGGTCGGAAGGTTCACGACGCGGATGTTGGCGTCGTGTCCCACGGCGATCCGCTGGCCGACGAAGGGACGGATCGGCTCCTCCTGGTGGCGCACCTCCGCCAGGACGATCCGCCCCTCCCGCGCGCCACGGCGCAGGGCGACGAGGAACTCGCGGTCGTGCCCGGGCAGGAACCGCTCGGCGCTCGTCGGCAGGACGAGGTCGAGCCCCACGACCGCCGCGTCCGCCGCCAGCAGGGCGTCGACGACGCGCGCGAACTGCGGCGTCCACAGCGCCGCGGGCGTATCGCGGAAGGGCTCGGCGCGATAGGTGGCCTCGTCGACCGCCACGACGACGACGGGCACGTCCGTCGGCGGCCGCGGCCCCAGGAGCCGGCCTTCCGCCGCGTGCAAGAGATCGACCGTCAGGCCGTCGAGGCGCTGGAGCCCGGGAAGATGGGCGACGAGCGCCGCCGCGCAGGCGACGAGCGCCGCGACCGCGACCCGGCGCCGCCTCATCGGGCGGCGAGTTCGACCAGACGCGACGCCGCGGGAACGGGGCGCCCATCCGGCGCCGCCTCGACGAGGACCACGAGGCTGCGACCGTCGGGGCCGGTGATCCGGTAGGTGCCGTCGACGGCGAGCGGCACGCCCAGCCGCTCGAGATCGGCGATCCGGCCGCCGCGAAGGTCGTTGCGGGCGAGCGTCAACGTCCGCGGCGCCTCGGGCCGGTCGGCCCGCTCGACGCGGAG